>JAMOBI010000030.1:0-47928 GCA_039908105.1 Magnetococcus sp. YQC-9 | reverse complement strand
CGCTCCTTATTTGATGGTTGATATCAGCTCCATCTTGGCACATTTCGATGCCGTGGCACACTGCTGCCGTTTGGAGCGGGGCGGACCATACCATTAGACCCTCTCTTTTTTTTCACCAGGGAAAACTACATATTCCAGGCTGGGTGCGGGTTGCTTTTATTGTTTTTTATTGGGATCAGCCCGCCCGCGCGAATAGACGATCAATCCCACCCCGATCAATACCATCGGCAGACTCAACCACTGCCCCATCGTCATGCCGCCGGCCAGAATGCCGAGATGGGCATCCGGCTCGCGCACCAACTCCACAACCATTCGGCTGATGGCATAACCGGCCAGGAAGCTCCCGCCGATCAGCCCCATCGGACGAGGACGACTGCCCAGCCACAGCATCAGGGCCATCAGCACCACCCCTTCAAGCCCCGCTTCGTACAGCTGACTTGGATGACGTGGCAGGGGGCCGGCACTCGGGAAGATCACCGCCCACGGCAGATCGGTCGGTCGTCCCCACAACTCGCCATTGATGAAATTGCCGATGCGGCCCAGCAACAATCCAAGCGGTGTCACCACCGCCAGAAGCTCCATGATCACCAGAAACGGCAGTCCGATCTTGCGGGCGAAATACCAGCCCGCCAAAAGCACCCCCAACAGACCACCGTGAAACGACATGCCCCCTTCCCAGACCCGGAAGATGGCCAGGGGATTCTCCAGGTAGGCGCTGAAGTTGTAAAAAAGAATGTAGCCGATCCGTCCACCCAGGATCACGCCGAGCAGGACCGCCATCACCAGATCGGCGAGCCGTTCGGCGGAGATCTCCAGCCGTTGGCGGTTGACCTGCCACTGCAACAGTGGCCAGCCGAGCACGAAGGTCAGGGTGTACATCAGGCCATACCACCGAATGGCGATGGGCCCGAGTTGCAGGGCGACCGGGTCGATGTGCGGAAAGGCGATCATGGGCTCAAGGATGGCGGATGGGGGCTTCGGGATAGCTGCCGAGGATTTTCAAACTGCTGGTGAAGAAATCCAGCTCCTCGAGCGCCAGTTTGCAGGCCCGCTCCTCGGGGCGGCCTTGAAAGTCCAGATAAAAGTGATAGGACCACGGCGTGCCCGGTACCGGGCGTGACTCCAGGCGGGTGAGGTTGACGCCGTTGGTGGCAAATCCACCCAGACATTTGTAGAGCGCTGCCGGGATGTTGCGCACCTCGAAGATCAGACTGGTCTTGCAGGGCACCTCTTTGGGCGGGATGTGACGATCCTTGACGATCTGCAAAAAACGGGTGGTGTTGAGCCGGCTGTCCTGAATGTCACGCGCCAGGACATCGAGTCCATACAGTTCGGCGCACAACTCGGCGGCGATTGCGGCCTCCAGGATGTTGCCCCGTGTAGCCAGATCGGCGGCAGCGCCCGCGGTATCATAAACCGCGTTGCAGGCCCAGCCGTGCTTGCGGATGAAGGTGCGACACTGCGCCAGGGCCTGCGGATGGGAGTAGACCGTTCCCACGTTGTCCATCGTCGATCCCGGCACGCCGAGCAGCGCATGACGCACCCGCAGGTAGTACTCCCCGAGGATGTGCAGTTGAAACACCGCCAGAAGATCATAGCTGTCGCTGACCACGCCGGCGATGCTGTTTTCCACCGGGATCATGCCGATGGCAGCCGTCCGTTCGTCCACCGCTTGAAACACCTCCTCGAAGGTGCGGCAGGGGAGGGTCTGATAGCCCGGCAGACTCTCCCGGCAGGCCTGTTCGCTGTAGGCCCCGCGTTCCCCCTGGAATGCCACGGTTTTTGGTGTGCTCATGCGTCGATTCCAATCCGATCGGTTGCCTGACGGCGTTGTTCCAGACGACGCAAACGCCGGTCGTCGGCGTGCGCGATCATCTCCAAAAGATCCTGGGCCCGATAGGGCTTGGTGAGAAATGCATCCATTCCCGCCTCCAGACAGTGTTGGCGCAGCTCTTCTCCGACATGGGCGCTCACCCCGATGATCGGCATGTCCGGATCGGCCTTCTCCATGCCGGCGCGAATGCGTCGGGTGGTTTCAATGCCATCCAATCGGGGCATCTGGATATCCATGAACACCAGATCGCACCCTTCGTTCAAGCGCTTCAAAGCCTCTTCGCCATCGCCAGCCGTGGTAACGGAGAAGCCCGCCGATGTCAAGACATGTTCGCCCAAAAGCCGGTTATCCGGTTCATCCTCCACCAGCAGGATGCGTCGGAATTCACCCGTTTTCGCATGATTCGTGAGGATGTCGGAAAGTGTGGCAAGGGGCGTTCGTCCCTCATTCGGGGTGGAGGGAAACGTGCACGGCACCGTGAAGCCAAAGGCGCTCCCTTCACCCGCACGGCTCGTTACCTGGATCTGGCCGCCCATCCGTTCCACCAGTTGCCGGCAGATGGCCAATCCCAATCCGGTTCCGCCGAAACGCCGGGTCATGCCAACCTCGATTTGCGAAAACGGGGTGAACAGGGAGGAGATCTTCTCCTCCGGAATGCCGATGCCACTGTCAAGCACCCGAAACTCCAGCTGCATCCCCCCGCTGGCGTCGGTTTTGTCGAGCAGATGCAGCTCCACACCGCCGCGTTCGGTGAATTTGACCGCGTTGGAGAACAGATTGATCAACACCTGACGCAAACGCACCGGATCGCCGATCACCATTTCCGGCACCGCGCCATCGATGGCGCTCTCCAGGGTCAATCCCTTCATCCCGGCTTCGACCGCCAGGGTTGCCATCGCATGCTCCACCACCTTGCGCGGGGCAAAGGGGATGCGATCCAGCTGGATGGCATCCGCTTCGATCTTGGAAAAATCCAGGATGTCGTTCAAGATGGTCAACAACGACTCCGAGGCGTTCAAGATGATCTTCAACAGCTTGTGGTGTGCCGGATCGAGATCGTCGGCCAGCAGAATGTCGGTCATGCCGATGATGGCGTTCATCGGTGTGCGGATTTCATGGCTCATATTGGCCAGAAAATGGCTTTTGGCGCGAGAGGCGGCTTCGGCCTGGATGCGGGCCAGATCAAGCGCCTGGCGCCGCTTTTCCAGCTCTCCGGCCTGCTGGCGGATCAGACGGTTGCGGCGATCGAGTTCTAAAAAGACCCGTACCTTGCCGCGCAGATGTTCCATCGGAAACGGCTTGACCAGATAATCGACCGCGCCCAGTTCATAAGCGCGGGAGATGAAGACCGGGTCGCCATGCACGGCGGTGACCAGAATGGTTGGTGGACGGTGGTTGGCTTCCAGCTCGACCATGCGGCGCATCACCTCGAAACCGTCCATGACCGGCATGTGGGCATCGAGGAGCACCAGGGCGAATTCGCGCCTGGTCATCTGCTCTAAGGCTTCGATACCGTCTTGGGCAGTGATGATCTCGGTGTCGAGCCCGTTCAATTGCTTGATGATCACGGTGCGGTTGCCTGGGTGATCATCGACGATGAGAAGGGCCGATTTCATGGGAATTCCAGTGACTCTCGCCGGATGGACATGGGTCGCCTCACCCTTGCAGACAGCCGCGCACGGCCTGCGACAAGCCTCGCAACAGTTCAAAATAGAGTTCCGGCCCTTCGGGAATGGCCGCCCCGATCGGATCCAAAGTGCCGATGCGGATCGGTTGACCCGAGGCCACCGCTTGGGCCAGACGCGGTGGAAATTGCGGCTCGGTGAACAGGCACTGCGCACCGGTGCTTTGGATGCGCGCAGCGATCTGGCTCACCCGTTTGGCCCCCGGTGGCTGTTCGGGGTGGAGCAGGATCGAGCCGACCGAGTTCAAACCGTAGTGTTTCTCAAAATAGTGGTAGGCGTCGTGAAACACGATGTAGGGGCGCTGACGTACGTTCGCCAACTCCTGGGCCAATTGCCGGTCCAGGGCTTCGAGACGTTGGTTGAATTGTCGGGCATTGTCGCGATAGGCCGAGGCACGGGTCGGATCAACGTGGGCCAGGGTTTCGGCGATCTGCAAGGTCATGCGCATGGCATTTCCCGGGTCAAGCCAGGCGTGCGGATCGAGCGGCGCGTGAGCGTTGGGAGACGGTACGTTGCCGGATCCGGCGTTCGGATGATGATCTCTTGTCGCGTGCCCTTTGTGGCCTGCTGTGTCATAATCACGCTCTTTGTGGTCTGCTGCGTCGTGATCGTGGTCATCCCCTTCCCAGACGCCACCCTGACGCAACGGCAGTCGGTGCAAACCGTCGATGGCGAGCAGAGCCATTTTGTTGGCCTTGGGTGCAAGGTTCTCCAGCGGACGGGTCAGATACCCTTCCAGTTCCGGACCGCCCCAGAAGATGATCTCCGCATGGGCCAGCAGGCGGGCATCCGAAGGGCGCAGGGCGTAGGTGTGTTCCGAGACATGCCCCTGAATCAGCAGTTTCGGTTGGCCGGTTGTGCCCATCACCGCAGCGGACAGGCTGTGCAGCGGTTTGATCGAGGCGATCACCTCCACAGCCGAGGCGACTTGTGGCGGGATTGCCAGCAGAACGATCCCGAGCAGGAAGCAGTAACGTTTCATGATTTGACCAGTGTGGCAAGCGGAATCGTGGTCTTGAATTTTTTCTGGGTACCGTCCGGACGTTTAGCAAGCAGATTGAGTCGCAGCCGGTCGTGCCCTCCGGCACCCCCCTTCATCTCCAGGGTGCCATCCCCGGAGAGCTGGATCCACGGCGCATCGACCTGAATTTTGCGGATCGCAAACACCCCCTGACCGTTTGACTCCACTTTCAGGACCACCTTGCCCAAATCGATCGGCTCCTTGGAGGCCGGATCGCGTCCACCGAAACGGAGCAGTTCGGCCAACTCCGGAACCTTTTTCGCAGCCTGCACCAACGTCGGTGCGCGGGTTCCCGAGGCGTTCCAGGTGAAGCCGCCCCGGTTCGGGCGTCCCTGCGCATCACGACCGGTCACTTCACCGGTTCCGTCGAGTCGGGCAACCCGCCACCCCTGGCCAAATACGCCCGTTGCCCAGCCGCTGCCCCGATCCCGATCCCCGGCAGCCTCCAGCCGGTCGAATCCCATGGCGCCCGGTGCCAGCGCGATCACCATGCCGCGCAATCCCGCCGGCAGGCGTTCCAGCTGCAACGTCCGGGTGCTCAACTGCCAGACTCCCCCTTCGCCCTGTTGATAGACCACCCCTGCCATTTGGCCCTCGGGAATCGCCACCTTGGCCACCTTCCAGTCAATCTTCGGTCCGTCGAGCAGCAGATCGGTTTCGGTGAGTGCCAACTCCTCAATTTTCATCTCTTGCAGCAGAGTGGACAGGCGTGGATTCCACGGCGCGATGGTCTTGAAGATCCACTCCGGATCCCCCTTGGCATCGTTCAAAATCAGTTGACCGGCCAGCGGTTGCAGGCGGTGCAGGGCGATCTTCCCCTTGGCCTTGAAGTCGGGACGGTCGATGTTGACGATCTGACCGAGCAGTTCACGCGGCGGCGGGGTGGCCGGGGCCTCGGCTGCCACGGGTGTGGCGGCCAGCAACCCGAAGAGCACCAGAGTCGCGATCTGAAGTGATAAAATCCTCAAGGTTTCAACCTCCCCCAACAATCACCCGTTCCAACGGGTCATCAGCGAACCAGAATAAAAAATTTCTCCTCGCCGCGCTCGATGTTCAGCAGCATCTGCCGTTCATCGGCGCGTACCGCCTTGGCGAGCGCCGGGAAATCGGGTACTGGCTGGCGGTTGACCGACAGGATGCGATCCTCATCGCGCAGACCAGCCTCCCAGGCGGAGCTGTCCGGTGCCACTTTGAGCACCTTGATCTGGGTGCGCTCGCCCTCTTCGGTGTCGATGCCGAACAGAGCACCTTTCAAACGCGGATCGATTTTCTCACCCTTGATCTTTTCGGCCTCCGGATTGGCCAGCACCACGGAGAGTTCCATCTCCTTGCGATCGCGAATCAATTTCATTGAGATTTTGTCGCCCACCTTGGCAAGGCCGACAACGTTGTGCAGATCCGAGGCGTTGCGGATTGGTCGGCCATTGGCCTCGATGATCACATCCCCAGGACGCAGACCGGCCTGAAAGGCGGCGGAGTTGATCACCACGCGGGTGATCGCTGCGCCCGAGCCATTGGTGATGCCAAAGGCCTTGGCCAACTCCGGAGTGAGATTCTGCGCCTGGGCGCCGAAGAAACCGCGTCGCACCGAGCCGTGTTCGATCAACTGGCCCATCACCTGACGCGCCATGTTGATCGGAATGGCAAAGCCGATGCCGACGTTCCCCTTGCTGCCGCCTGGCGCAAGGATAGCGGTGTTGATCCCCACCAGTTTGCCGGAGAGATCCACCAGCGCACCGCCGGAGTTGCCGGGATTGATCGAGGCATCGGTCTGGATGAAATCCTCGAACCCCTTGCCGAGACCTTTTCGTCCCAGCGCGCTGACGATGCCGGAGGTGACGGTCTGTCCCAAACCGAACGGATTGCCCATGGCGACCACGAAATCCCCGACACGCAGTGCGTCGGAGTCGCCAAATGGGACGGCCTTCAACCCTTTGGCCGCCACCTGGATCACCGCCACGTCGGTCTCCTTGTCCACGCCGATCAGCTTGGCCTGCATGGAGTTGCCGTCGCGCAGCGTCACCTGGATCACGTCGGCCTTGTCGATCACATGCTGGTTGGTCAGGATGTAACCTGCCTTGGCATCGACCACCACGCCCGATCCTAGGCTTTTGTGCTGTTTTTGCCGTTTGCCACGCGTGGAGGGGAGATCAAAGAATCGTTGGAAGAGCGGATCGTTGAGCAGTGGGTGATCGGGCGCGTTGACCTGCCCGCTGGTGGCGATGTTCACCACTCCCGGAATCACCCGATCGACCATGTCAGCCAGAGTCGGCAGTTTTTGGCCATCCACCGCCGTCGGCAGACCGGCCATCACCGGTCCGGAGGTTGCCAGAGCGATCAACCACGCACCGAGGAGCAACGTTCTTTGGGGCGTTTTCATGCCTGGATCTCCTGCAACGGCGCCACGCGCCCGGTGGCGCGAAACAGGCGATAATCCTTTAAAATCCGATCGTGATCAAAGGCCAATGGTGTTGGGATCCGGTCAGGGGAGACGATGTGGATCGCCTTGGCATCATCGGCAGCGTGCGGCGTGCCGTGGGCCTCGCCCACATAGATCGCCGATGCGGAGTGTAAACGTTGGTCGCGCGCCGGATCGGAGTAGATGCCCAACAGCGCGATCAGTTTGACGTTGAGAGAAGTTTCCTCGAACATCTCGCGCACCGCCGCCTTCTCGACACTCTCTTGATCGCGATCGACGAATCCGCCGGGAATCGCCAGTCCGTAAGGGGGATTGACGCGCTCGATCAGCACAATCGGACGGCCCGGATGATCGATCAGCTCGATGATCACATCCGCAGCCAGAAACGGGGTTTTGGGTTCCCAGGTCATGTTGCATCCCTCCACTGGACCGCAAAAACCTCTTCAAAGGCCGTCACGACCCGATGTTCCAATTCAGCTCGCGTCACCGGAGAGCCGAGTTTTTCAAGCGACGTGACGCCGCGCCCCATCAGTCCACACGGAACGATGCCGGCAAAGGCCCCAAGATCCGGTGCGCGATTGATCGCAAAGCCATGATACGCCACCCCGTGCCGAATGCGAACCCCCAATGCGGCGATTTTCTCTCCTGCCACCCAGACGCCGGGGTTGTGCGCTTCGCGCTCTGCCTCGATCCCCAAACCGGCCAGCGTACGGATCACCGTCTCCTCCAGCTTGAAGACGTGGGAGCGCACCGCGTGAATGGCCGGACGCAGATCCCTGATCACATAGCCGACCAGCTGACCCGGACCGTGATAGGTCACCCGTCCGCCGCGATCGGTCGCAATCCTCGGAATCGATGCATCGAGGATCTCATCGGGTCGCGCCGAACGTCCCAGGGTGTAGACCGGCTGGTGTTCGAGCAGCCAAAAGAGGTTGATCGCCTCTTGGGCGACAATCGCCTCGACCCGCTCCAGTTGTCGTGCCCAGGCCTCCGGATAGGCCAGACGCGCGTCGTGGCGCAATTCAAAGAGTGTTTTCAACATGCCATTCATACCGGCTTGTTGTCAGATACCAACAATCATCCGTGCGCAGGATACTCTTGCAGGGCCATGAGCGCCTGGGCGCACTCCAGTTCCAACTCCTTGAAGAGTTTTCCAGCCTTGAGCCACTCTTCGGCACGCGCCGCCGTAGCCAAACGAACCGTTTTGAGTTTGAGTCGTTCGGCGCCGACTCCCAACGCGATGCGCTTGATCATCTCGCACTGCTCCCGGGCGCGACGCGGATTCTTGTCGTCCAGCGCCTCACGCAGAGGCCCCAACAGCGGGGCGATCCCCTCGCGCAGCCGATCGGCGGCCACCTCGAAGGCGACCCGATCCTCGACCGGCGCAAGCACGCCCGACTCCTTGCGGGGGAACGATCGACGCGCACCAGGCTGTTTCAAGGCAGCGCGGACGATGACATGCAGGAGATCCACCGGGCGATACGGTTTGATCAGGAATTCGTTCATGCCCGAGGCGAAACAGAGCGCCCTCTCCCCCGGCAAGGCCCGCGCCGTCACCGCCACAATCGGCACCAAAGCGTGCGGCGTCGCTCCCTCGCGAATCCGGCGGGTCAATTCGTAGCCGTCCATGCGCGGCATGTGCAGATCGGTCAGCACCAGATCAAACACTGGACCCGCAGCCATCCGGTCCAACGCCTCCTGGCCATCCTTGACCGGCACCACCTGATGTCCGGCCTTTTCCAGCACCTCGGCGGCCAGTTCGCGATTCTCCTCCAGATCCTCGGCCAACAGGATCCGCAACGCCGGGGTGGCCGGCAGCGCATTCAACCAGTTCTCCGGCTCGTTCGTCGCCTCATGCGAACGACCTTCGAGGAGGGACTGGATCGATCGGAGCAACTGCTGCCGTTTCAAGGGTTTGATGACTGGCATGGTCTCCAGCAGTTCGGAGAGTGCGGGCAGATCCTCGATCCGCCGATTGGTGGGCAAAAGGATTGCCGCTTTGCCGCCCCACCCCGGATGACCGGTCAGGGTTGCGAGTTTGGCCCCCAGCACCAGGATCATCCGCTCATCCAGTAGCAGCACCTCCCAGGGACGGTTTTCGGCGTGCGCGGCATCGAGCGCGGCCAGGAGCGCCAACCATTCGTCCACCTCGCCGATCATTGCACCATGGCCGTGCAGGATCTCCGTGGCAATGGTGCGTCCCATCGGGTGAGGGTCGGCGATCAGGATGCGCACCCCGGCCAATGCCTGCCCCGCCACCGGAGGCAAGCGGTTTGGCACCCCCGCGGTGAGTTCGTCAGAGACGGCGCGGCGTCCGGGAGGAAAACGCAGCATCACATGAAAGATGCTCCCTTCGCCCAATTCGCTCTCCAATCGGATCGTGCCATTCATCAACTCTGCCAGCATCTTGCAGATGGTCAATCCCAATCCCGTGCCGCCAAATCGGCGCGTGATCGAGCCGTCCGCCTGGGTGAAACGCTCGAAGACGCGCGAGTGATGCTCATCCGGAATGCCGATGCCGGTATCCGCCACCGAAAACATGATGCTGAATTCCCGTTCGCGCATCTCTTCTTCATGCGCCGGAGCCGGTTGATCGGCGCGCTGCACCAGGATGGTGATGTCCCCCTCCTCGGTGAACTTGATGGCGTTGGCGATCAGATTGATCAGAATTTGTGAGAGACGGTTGGGGTCGCCGATCACCAACTCCGGGGTGTCCGGGGCGATGTAACAGAACAGTTCCAACTCCTTTTCGTGCGCCTTCACCGCCACCAGATCGCAGACGTTCTCCACCACCGCGCGCAGATCGAAGGTGATCCGCTCCAGGCGCAGCTGGCCGGCCTCGATCTTGGCCAGATCCAGAATGCCGTTGATCAGGGTCAAGAGGTTGTTGGAGGCGTTCTGCACGATGATCAACTTGTCGCGCTGCTCGTTGGTCAGGCGGGTGTTGAGCACCAGGTCGGTCATGCCGATGATCGCGGTCATGGGGCTGCGAATCTCGTGGCTCATGTTGGCCAGGAATTCGTTCTTGGCCTGATTGGCGGCATTGGCGGCCACCATGGCCTCCTCCAGTTGGGCGGTGCGCTCTTCCACCATCTCGCGCAGATGATCCTGGTAGCGGGTCAGACAGATCTCCGCCTCGTGCCGTTCGCGCAGATCCTCAATCACCAGGATGATCGCCCGGGGATGTCCGGTCAGGCCATCGAGTCGCGAGGCGCGCACAGCAACCGGGATGCGACCCCCGCTGGCGGTGATCAGTGCGGTTTCCAGTTGGGCGGGGGTGGAAAACTCCGGGTCGAGCAGTCGCTCCTCGCGCGCATCGGTAAACAGTTCAGGCGCGTGTTGATCGATCAGATTGGCCGGGGTGTGGCCACTTAAGGCAGCGAAAGAACGGTTGACCGTCTGGATCCGACCTTTGGCGTCGATGACCAGCAGGCCATTGGCCATGGAGTCGAGGATGTCGTGATGATAGCGGTTGAGTTCGGCAATGCGGGTCGCATCCTGCGCCCTTTCCAGTTGCCGGGGACGGATCAGCAGATGATGGGTGAGCCAGATGAGCGCCAGGGCGACAACCAGGATCCATGCTCCCTCGACCGGAGCGTGATTGATTTCGGCATCGCCGATGAATCCGGCCACGGCCACCAGACAGCCGAGCAGATAGGCGGCCATCAGGGGCCGGGCGCCGTGCCAGAAAGTCCGTCGCTCGTAGACCGTTCCGGCGTGGACGCTGGCTTCGTCCGGCCTGGTGGGGAGCCCTTCACCGGCAGGGGCAATGGCTTCGTCCGCCCTGGAGGGTCGACTCATGGGAGCGGTGGCAACCGCGCGTTCATGCCGGTTGATCGGGGGTTTGGAAACCGGATTCCCGCATCGCGGCGATGATCACGCGGACCGCCACTTCGGGTGCGAACCGGTCGGTGTTGACGGTCAGATCGAAGCCGTGATGTGCGCCGGGAAATCGTTTGGCAATCTGCCGCTCGAACTGTTCGCGCTCCTTGTTGGTTTGCAGGATCCGTTTTGCGGCAACCTCGGGCTTGAGATTTTTGTTTTTGGCGAGCCGTTGGGTGCAGGTGTCCAGAGAGCCTTCGAGACGCACGCAAAAGGCCTTGGTGCGGGGCAGAAGCAGGTGAGCCGCGCGTCCGACGATCACGCCGCCCAACGGGGCGATGCTTAAGATCACCTTGGCCATGTAGCGGTAGTATTGATCCGAGGTGATGCTTTTCTTGGAGAAAAACGACACGATGATGTCGTCCACCAGGCCGCGCACATGCTCATCGAGCCGGGCGAGCAGCTGCTTGTCGCCCTTGGTTTTGTTAACGATGGTGGTGAGCAGATCCTTGTCGTAGAGATGCACACCGAGTGCTTCGGCCAGCAAGCGGGAGACGTTCGAGCCGGAGGCACCGTGATAGCGGGAGATGGTGACCAGAAGCTTCGGTTTCGCGGGTGTTCCGTCGTGGGCAACGGGTGCGTAGCGGCCAGCGTCGAGCAGGGCTTCGACCAGGTGCAACGGGGTGTTCGTCATGAGATCATGGACCTTTTTTTTAAGTCGGGTATGGCAGGGTTGAATGTGATCATCCGAAAGCTGGCGTCATCCTGCAAGGATTCGGATCGGTCAAACGGTGTCGGAGCGCCGCATCAGGACACCGTGCATGGTTGGCGCGGCGTCCTGATGCGGTTAAGAGGCTTTCAGGCCGAAGCTTGAAGCTAAAGAATGGGCATCAGTCGATGCCGATCTCCTCGGCCACGGTGCGCACCACGCGCTTGTCGTAGTCCAGGAGATCCTTGTTCTTACCCTTGTAGGGCATCTGGCTCAAAAGGAACTTGATGCCATTGATGCGCGCCCGTTTTTTGTCGTCCGACTTGATGATGGTCCAGGGACACTCCGGAGTGGAGGAGTAGAAAAACGTATCCTCCTTGGCTTTGGTGTAGTCCTCCCACTTGTCCTGAGACTCCTTGTCGACCGGGGAGAGCTTCCACTGCTTTAAAGGATCGTTCAAGCGGCTGTTGAAGCGGCGGAGTTGCTCTTCCTTGCTGACCGAGAAGTAAAACTTGAAGAGGATGATGCCGGAGTTGACCAGCATCCGCTCGAACTCGGGCACCGAGCGCAGGAACTCACGCACCTGGTCTTTGGTGCAGAAGCCCATGACGCGCTCGACGCCGGAACGGTTGTACCAACTGCGGTCGAACAGGCAGATCTCCCCCGCCGAGGGGAGGTGCTGCACATAGCGTTGGAAATACCACTGAGTACGCTCCTGATCGGTGGGCTTCTCCAGGGCAACGACGTGACAGCCACGCGGATTCATGTGTTCGATGAACCGTTTGATGGTACCACCCTTGCCCGAGGCGTCGCGTCCCTCGAAGAGGGCGATGACCTTCAAGCCGTTCTCCTTGACCCAGTTCTGCATCTTCACCAACTCGATGTGCAGCGGGGTCATGATGTTGAGGTACTCTTCCTCAGACATCTTCTTGAATTTGGGCCGGGCGCTGCGCTGCGCCTTTTGGCTGCCCTTGCCGAGTACGATCGGGTGTCCGTCATCCTCGGGTTGCGCATCGTTCTGTTTGGCATCATCCAGCATGCTGTTGCTCATTCCGTTCTCCCGCTGCATTTGGAATTGTGATGAAGTTGGATCAAAATCGAGAAAAAAATCTCTTTTTACCCAAGACTTTGTTTATTGAGCCATTCGTACAGGCGCATCCATCATAGAGCTGCCGGGAGGGAATGTCCACCGTTTGCCAAGTTTTTTTGCGCTGCATCATGCATTTTTCCCGATCAACCGTTTGGCACGCCAATCAGCCGATGCGGGTCGGGGATGGCCCGCCGAATTGACAGGCGGTTGGAAAACATGGTTGGAATTCACTTTTACCATCTCCCTTGGCGTCGATTCCGCAGATGGAATCATCGAACCTTCTCTAAAAGATGTAAAGCCGCTTGTTAGCGATTCCGGCTTTGAGGTAAGATGGTCAAAGTGCGTAAATAGCGAATCAGGAGGCTCTCTTATGCTAAAGAGGCGTGAACATTCTCATAAAAAATATGGAAATCCGTACATGAGCGAGACGAACAACGAAGTACCGATGAAAAACAAGGGCGCGGCACTCAAGGACAAACAGACCACAAGCGAGGCGTTTGGACTGATTTTAAAGCATAATCTCGGAACCTTGCGCGAGATGGCCCCGATTGCCTATCGGGGTGAGGAGATCGAAGGGGTTCACCAGGCGCGCGTCTCCTTGCGGCGCATGCGTTCGGCGTTGGGGCTGTTTCGCAAGGCGATTCCGCGGACGATCACCGATCCGTGGAGCCAGGAGATGCAGTGGATTGCCAACACCATGGGTGCGGCGCGTGATCTGGATGTATTCATCTCCGAAGGGTTGAAGGTGATGACCGGCAGGATTCCGTTGGAGTCGGGTGAAAAGAAATTGACCACCCTGGCCAACGAACGACGCGAGGAGGCTTATCACCAAGTCCGCGCCATGCTGGACAGCGAGCGTTATAAGAGCTTCATGAAGGGATTTTCGCGTTGGTTGGATGATGCCGGTTGGAATCGGGGAGATCTTCCCGAGGATGCCAGGCGGCGCATGAACCGGGGGATTCGGGTTTATGCGGCTTCGGTACTCAATAAACGGATGTCTTTGACGCTGGCCCATGGCGAGCGGATCGCCGACATGGATCATGTGGAGTTGCACGTTCTGCGCATCGAGTGCAAGAAACTTCGCTATGCCATGGAGTTCTTCATGCCCCTGTTCGCCGAGAAGGGGATGGCCAGTTTTGGCCAGCATCTCAAAGGGTTGCAGGATGTGCTCGGCGTGATGAACGATGTTGCAGTCATGCCGGGCCTGTTGGAGAAGATCCTGGCTGGCAACACGGATCTTGAGACCTTGCAATACGCGGGGGCGATCATCGGTTGGCGCTCCCGTCAATACGAGGAGGTGCGTGGTCTGCTCGATATCCGTTGGGCTGATTTCTCCTCTTCTGCCATGCCGTGGATGAAGTGATGGGGATGGTGACATACCAACTCGCATGATGAAGTGACAAGTATTGCCTGTAGGATATCATCTTTCTGAAGACCAGTGTGGGGCATATGGAGCCGTTATTTCGATTCTTGCAGCAGATGAGCGTCAAGGCCCGCCTCTGGATCATGTTGATCGTGATCTTTCTCGGCATTCTGGCAGGCGGGATGGTCCAACTGGGTATCGAACGTCATGAGTTGATGGAGCACAAAAAAATGCTCATCCACGTTTTAGTGGAGAGCGCTTACAGTGTTTTGCAACATTATCAGGCGCTCGAGGTCAAGGGGGAGTTGACCCGGGAGCAGGCGCAGGATCGGACCAAGGCAGCGATCAAATCCATGCGTTACCGGGAGAGTGAGTATTTCTGGATCAACGATATGCATCCCAACATGGTGATGCATCCCTACAAACCCAAGCTGGATGGCACCGATCTCTCTGGTTTCAAGGATCCTGCCGGAAAATTTCTCTTCAATGAGTTCGTCAAGACCGTCAAGGAGTCGGGGGCCGGATTCGTCGATTACCGTTGGCCCAAGCCGAACATGGATGAGCCGCAGCCGAAAATCTCATATGTGAAGGGGTTTGCCCCCTGGCAGTGGATCATCGGCACCGGGCTTTACGTGGATGATGTGGAGACCGAGTTCAAAAACAAGTCGGTGCGTCTTCTGGGGACGCTGGTTGGATTTCTGGCGGTGATGATTCTGATGTCGTGGTTGATCTCCCGCAGCATCACCATGCCGATCGCCCGGATTTTGCAAGTGGTTGGTGAGATGGCTCAAGGCAATCTGACCAAACGGATCGAAATTCCCAGAAAGCCCGATGAGATCTTTTCGATCGCCGTGCGGATCAATCAGATGGCGGATGGTCTGACCCATATGGTGCGTACGATTCAATTGCAATCGGCCACCATCATGGCGGTCGCCGATGAACAGATGATCCTGAAGAACACCCTGGCCGAGGACTCGAAACTGACGGTCGCACTGGCCGAAAAGGTGGTGGAAAAGAACGACCATCTGGATGAGGAGAGCCAGAAACTCAACGTCAGGATCACCACCACCAAGGAGCAGGTGGATGAAGTCAACCGCGCAGCTGCGACCCTTTCGCAGGATGTCTCCTCAATTGCGGCAGCCGCTGAGCAGGCGAGCGTCAATGTGCAGACCATGGCCGCTGCCGCAGAGCAGATGAGTGCCAATCTGGCCCAGGTCAACGACAATCTTGCGGAAGTCAATCTCTCCATCCAGTCGGTCTCCGGTGCGCTGACGAGCGTGACGGGTGAACAGGGCGAAATCCGTACCCGCTGCCGCATGGCCGAGGAGCACTCCAAAGTTGCCAACGATCAAGCCGGGGAGATGGTGGTTGCGATCCAGGAGCTCTCCGGTGCGTCGCAGGAGATCCGCAATGTGGTCGCAGAGATTAATGCCATTGCCGAACAGACCAACATGCTGGCCTTGAATGCCGCCATCGAGGCGGCCAGCGCGGGTGAGGCGGGCAAGGGATTCGCGGTGGTGGCCAATGAGGTCAAGGCGCTGGCCAAGCAGACCTCCGATGCCACGGTGACCATCGCCGAACGGATCGATCAGATGCAGACCCGTTCCAATCAGGTGGCGGATGCTGCGGATCGGATCGTCCGGGTGATTCAGACGATTGCCGATATGAACCTGGAGATCGCTCGTTCTGTGGATCATCAGACGACATCGGTCCAGAAGATCACCACTTCGATGGAGCGGGTGACTTTATCGACCGATGAGGTGACGCGCAACGCCGCTGAACTTTTGCAGGCAGCCAACGAAGTGGCGCGTGCTGCGGAGGAGGCGGCCCAGGGAACCACGGAAATAGCCCGCTCCTCCAGCAACGTGGCGTCGAGCGCCGAACGGGTGGCGGAGTATTCCGGTCTGGCGCAGTCAAGTTCCCAGCAGATGCAATTCTCTTCGGTCGAGATCTATTCCTCTTCGGTCGAGGTGCAGAAGAGGATGATGCGTTCGATTCAGCTGCTCAATTTCCTGGATGGTTCGATTCGTCACTCTGGCAAATTGACCGTGGTGAGTCAGGAGACCAGCGATGCGCTGAATCAGGCGTTGCAGGACAAGAATATCGGCGAGCCGCTTTTTGATGCGCGCAAGGTCAAACAGGCGCACATGAAGTGGCTGGGTCAGTTGGAGCAGGTAATTCGCGGGCGGGCGCGTCTGCGTCCCCAGGAGGTCACCAGCGGCCACGAGTGCGAGTTCGGCAAGTGGTATGATGGAGAAGGAAGCGGCCGTTTCGGCGAGCAGACGGTTTTCCAGGCGTTGGGCGTCGTGCATAATGCGGTACACGAAACCGCACGCGAGGTGGTCGATGCCGTGGACCGACAGGAGCTGGAGCAAGCCGCAGCAGGGATGGATCGTTTCGACGCGTTGCGTCGCGATCTGTTCATCCATTTGGATCAGTTGTATACCCAAGCTGAGAATGCAGTCATGAAAGGATGATTTTGTGCAAGCAGTACGGTGAGTTCGTATTCGTGGGTGTACTGAAAACCAATAGAGCCACCTTGTGAGTGGCTCTTTTTTTTAATCCAGATTCAGCATTCGGGTAGTGTCTTACGTTAACCTGGCAGGTCAACAAAACTAATTTGACAGCTAAACCTATCAAAAAGTTTTTAATGCGAGTTATTTTTATTTAAAATCGCATGCGAATCAAATAGATAGTAAGGCAATGGAAACCAGAAAAAACAATAAGTTGGTTTTTGCAACTACCTCAAAAAGAGAGGGTCTAAACCGCACCCATTTTTGGATGCGTAGTGGATCAACCAAGCTGATTTGACAGCATGATCCGCAAGGCTGTGTCAAACTGCCTGCTTCGTTTCCAAAAGACGGAAACGAAGCAGGCCAAGGCCGCGCGCGGCGCATTTTTTCGCAAAAACCGCGACAAAATGCTTCTTGAGAAGAGCGCGCTAAAAGACAAAATCAAAACCCTGGGAGAGGAATCTCCCAGACCCTCTCTTTTTTTTCACCACCGCACAACCACCCGCTAAAGCGGGTGGATTCTGAAATACGGACTGAAAGTCCGGATACCGGCTGAAGCCGGTCAATTGGTGCGAATTCTTATAGCCCAACTTACTCTTAAACGCCTTGCTTGAGGGCCGGACGATTTACACACCTTCAGTGATGGAGCCCCTCATCACCAACAAAAGCCTCATAGAGGTACGGGATCTCCCAAACAAAACAACTCTCAATGCTCATAGGGTCACTATCATGGCGATATTCACGATTGCACAGCATATTCAAGCTCCCTGCCTCCCCATACAGTGGCAAATTGGTGCTGAAAGCTAACCGGCTAAAGCCGGTGGCTTTAACCTTGCGCATTGATAGTAAAAATTTTGCTCACTGATCCCGTGCTCTCTCAGGTATGACGCAACCCCTCTGCCAGCCTGCTCGCACGCCACAATGTGGCCCATCCAAAACGCCTGCCCGTGACGACTCCTTCTCGTTCTCTCTTCCATCTCATCATCCTCCTGGAAAATTTCAGTAGAGGACGATGGTGCATCATTCAGCCAAAGCCGGGAACCCTGGGGAAGAATTGGCGCTTACCTTACATTCAAAGAGCCTGACCGAAAATTGGAGGCCGCCAGGGAGAAACGCAAGACACGCCGGACGAAAGACCCAGCTTGAGCTTCTCAGGAGGTGAGACGGGCCTTGGCACCCCCCTGAAGTCAAGACTGGCTTTGATCAATTCCAGGTGAACCAGCCACAGAGTCATAACGATCGAAGCCCTGCTACTAAACCGTCCGTGCCAGCAACAGATCGACCATGGCACCAACGTTCTGCAAACGGCCAACCTCGGCGGCATTTAGGCGGATCCCGAACGCCTTTTCTGTCGCAATAACCAGGGCAATATGTTCTACCGAATCCCACTCCTCGATATCCTTGGACGTGGTATCATCCTGAATTTGCAGGGTATCATCATCAAAGACTTCCTGAAAGACCCGATTCAGACGCGTCATAACCTCTTGGCGACGATTGTCCATGATGGTGTTTCTCCTTGGTTAGAAGTACGGGCGGCAAGTCCGCCGGATTCAATGAAATCGGTTTAAGCCAGGGGGGGGCCGATCCGTTCCGTCACTCCTCGACCGCCTCAATGAAAACCGGAGACGGTGAAGTGGTAGAATCGACGACCAGTTGCCAAAACGTAGCTCCGTCGCACTCCTCGAGGCACTCGAAGCCAAGTCGTTCGTATAAACGGGCCACAAGCTGATTCTTCTTCGTAGGTCGATACCAACCGGTCAGCCGTGTGCAGCCAAGCACTTGAGCCTGCTTGACCATGTCGTTGCGGATGAACTCCTCCATGCCGCGTGCGAGCACCCGACAACTCATCACCCAGGTATCGACAAGCAGGGTCTGCTGATCATGCCGCAAAATAACCACTGAAATCAGTCCGTTATCGCCAAAACGATCCTCCAGCCGATAGTAGCGACAAAGATACCCAGGCGCATTCATCATCGCTTCCAGTTCCTTCTCGGCATAACGGGTGGTGGTGAGATGAAACTGATTGCTTTTAAGAATCAACTGGGAGGCGCGCGCACGAGTCAAGCTGTTCAGCGCGCCATACACCGACACCATGCGCAGATCGCGCAGGAAATCCTCCAGATTAGTAAAATGCTGACTGGTCAGCTTACGTGCGGCGTTCTCACGATACATTTGACCGCGCGCCAGATCCTCGGACGAGAAGGAAGTGGTCTCGAAACAACCCAATAAATCCAGCGTCCCCACGTAGAGTGCCGGATCGTTGGGCAACTCCGGAACGGTAACCATGGGCAAATTGCGTCGTACCAGCTCACGTTCCGCTGGATTGTCATCCAAGAAGACAAACGAATCCAGACCCAGTTCCAAGGTTTCGGCTATGGCGCGGATATTATCGGCCTTGTTATGCCAGTTAGCCACAAACACGGCAATATCGGTCAGCTTGAGCACCATCTCAGGATGTTCCTGAAACGGAATTTTGGCATTGTCCTCTTCGTTCTTGCTGCAAACTGTTAGAATGATGCCGCGTTCGTTAAGCCCCTTCAGGTAGTGCTGCCAAGCCAGAAAGGCTTCACCAGCTGCCGAGCCATTGCCAAGTTGAATCCCTTCCAGGCCGTCATCGCCAATCACACCACCCCACAGGGTGTTGTCCAAATCCAAAACCAAACACTTTTTCGAAAGCCCTTTGCAGGCGCGGATTACTCCCGCCACACTCCGGGCCACCAACCCTGAGGCATCCGGAGCAAAGGCGTGCTTGGAGTGATGCCAGTAAGGAGCATCATGCCAGGCTCGCCTGCCGAACTGTGCGGACAAATGATCCAGATCGATCAATTGCACATGGTGAGCACGCGCTTCTTGCGCCAGTTCAAGATTGAAACGCCGCAACAGATTCGCTCTTCCCCACAAAATGCACCCCTCAAAATTACCGAAGATCCGTTCCGTCGGGGTGTCGGCGTTGTTCTGTAGAATGATCGCCGAAGTGTGGGTGCGCAAAGCCTGCCAGAGATCCCGAAAGCGGGATACACTCTCGGCTATCGCCGTTTCGATGGCCGCATTCGTAGCTCCGGGGAGTGTATCGAGGCCACTGTCGCGAAAGTGGGTCGCAAGCCAGATGATCTCGGGGCCAAAAGCATACAGCTCGCTGCCCGGATCGAGAACCGTCTGGTGCAGTGTGTTGAACTCGGCATTGAACAACGTGACGTCGAATCCAGCAGCAGCCAGATACAGCCGCAAAACCGGCAACAGATGGTCCATGGTGCTCGTGGCCACCACGGCCACGCGCAGCGGTTTGAGATCAAGGTCGTTGCCTGGCAGGGTAGAAAACAGCTTGGCCATACGGTGATGCACGGCAAAATCGACCTCGGGATCAAGTAGCCGAATTAACTCATCAAAGGCTGAACGCGACTCGCCGGCTTGAATCAGATTTTTAATTCCGGCAAGCGATTCGCGATAAAGGTCCATGGATTTCATTGCCGAGTCTCTTTCGATGCAAAATTAGAACGGTTTGCCAACTGTGCAGACAGACGATCAAATCCAGGATGGCGATCACTCAGATCACCATCCATCTGGGCGATCATAATGCCATTGATCTCTCGTTGCAGCATGGCGATCTCTTGCATCGCAAAGCCTTGATCATACAGATAAGCCAGATACCACAAGCTGGTATCCGGATCGATGAAGACGCAGTTGCGGATGCGACGCAGCATGGCCAGTTTGTGCTGGTAGGCGGTGGCGGAGTCCATGGTGGCATGGGACCAATTGTTGCCAGATCCGGTCAGGCCAAAGCGCTCGCGTTGGGCGTGTACCGGCGTGTTCTCCATGTAGTAGAACTCCTTGAGACTGTAGAAATCCAGGCCGGAGTTTTCGATAAATTGGATATTCTCCTCGATGGTCTGTTCGGTCTCACCGGGAAATCCAAGCACAAAGGCGGCCATGGTGGTGATGCCATGCTTTTTCAGGCTGGCAATCCCACGAAGATACTTTTCGCGGGTTGCCTTTTTGTTCATGTTTTTCAATACCTGATCATCCGCCGACTCCACGCCCAAATAGACCCCGCGACAGCCGGAGGCGCGCATCAGGGCGGCCAGATCGTCATCGATGTACTGCACGCGCAAAAAGGAGAACCACTCAAACTCGTACCGCGTGAACATGCGACACAAGGCGTCCCAACGCGGTTTCGGAATGTTAGGGGTGTCATCGAGAAAAATAATTCGATCAACGTTCGGAATGCGCAACAGCTGTTGCAGCTGCTGTTCTACCGCATCGATCTCGCCTTTGTGAAAGCCGTGCGCCACCTCGGGATAGGAACAGAAGGCACAGGAGAAACTGCATCCTGCTGTAGTCCGCGTTGCCACCGTGCGGTTGATGAAAGGCCAGTCGTTCTTCTCGGGCTCAAAGGGAAGCGCGAAAAGTACAGGTTCGTTCCAACGCTCCTGAGT
The DNA here is from genome assembly GCA_039908105.1 of Magnetococcus sp. YQC-9. Lineage (GTDB taxonomy): Bacteria > Pseudomonadota > Magnetococcia > Magnetococcales > Magnetaquicoccaceae > Magnetaquiglobus. Next base: position 27,039 of record JAMOBI010000030.1, on the reverse strand, counting down.
CGCCAGGCAGCGATCCGCATGGCAATGGATCAAATTGTGGATGCGCGTATAATCCTCAACCTGAGCCCTGCGTGCCAGCAGTAGATCCTTCAAATCGGTTTCCGAGTTGACACTGTGGATGGCGAAATCGATGCCGAATTTGCGCATCGGTTTCGCCAACCCTTCAACCCCCTCGGCACTGAAGCGATCATGCACAAAGGCGCCGCCGATCACCAGCTCGATCGCTGGAAAGCGGTCACGCAACCTTTGAGTCATGCGACGGATTTCAGTAAAGGTAAGGTGAAAGGTGGTCGAGATGCCCACCAATGGTGGGGTGGAAGATGACTGGTAGAGCTGTTCCAGACGTGGCCATTCGGAGTCAAAATTGTTGATGACGCGTGTGACAATGCCAAACTGTCGCAGATAAAAATCCAGATGCAGGCCGACGAAACCGGGAAGATTCCAAACACTGAGCATCTCCAAGCGTTTTTCCGACGGGACTTCATCCAAGAACTGACCGATACGCAGTTTATTGATCAGATCCAGATGCGAACGAAAACCGTTTTGGTAATGAACCATGCGCGGATAAACAAGATGGGAGTAAGTCTCCAAATTTTCAAGTGGCAAACGGGAAAGTTTAGTGTAATCAACCACTTCAGATTGACTGATGATGATAAAATCGATCGCTGTCGTCATATAACCTCTGCTTTTATGGCCCGTCATGATTCTCAATCAATTCGCAACCGTACATAACCTGTTGCTTTCATGGATTCTGTTATCATGTGGCTTAACGATGCACTCCAATATTGAGCTGCTTGACTTGTTGGATGCGCAGAATCATAAAAATCACCATCCGTTTCAAGTGATCTCATATCTAAATAGGCTATTTGTCGCTCTTTGGCTAATTTTTCGATTCGCCAAAGAACACGATTTTGATAGTCTGTATTATGCGCTGAAGCATTTTTATGCCAATTTGGGATTGGCATATCGACTAAAATTAGCTTACTTCCAACTTTATCAATTAAGCTGGCCATCTTATGCAAATATTCGAACTGTTCGACATCCACACTGTCATCGACTGTTCCCATATAATCGTGCCAAAACTTCTTTGATTCAGCCTTAAAAACATCATCAATTTTTCCCTTATATGGCATACGAATTGGTAAAGATCTTGCATAAACCATAAAGCGTTTTGCCGCAATTAATGGTAAAAACAATCTTATATAACCAACCTCAACCTCATGTGACATGAAAACTCGAGGGTACAATTCAAAATCATTTACCGTGAAGAGACGGAATTTTTGTAATTCATTATCCAGATCTGTTTTTCCACTGGGACCCCAACGCTTATTATTTGAAACGAACTGCCCATACCATATGCCTACCACATACACGGCGTTTTGACGTCCAGCAGGCGTTAGAAAATGATTCACCAATCCCACTGTCTCATATAGCTGAGCAATATTCGAGGCTCCAATTGCAAAATTACTCGTAGTAAAATCAGACAATCGTTGGTTAAGAATCGTTGGACGGAATCCTTCACGCACGTTGGATGATCCAATCAGAAATATATTCTTAACATCGGAATTTATTTCTGCCACTCCATGCGCTACACCAATTGGCTCAGGGGCATAGATTGTACTCATCAACTCTGTGTCAATGAATGCCTGCCGCCCCCAAAACAACCAAGTTATAAATGTCAATGAACCGCTAAGCACCACCGAAATGAGAGCAACCGATACCAATTGACTGAGGATAAGCTTTAGGTTGCGCATTTAGAAAGCCTTATATACAAACACAACCGGGTTTTGAATCACCACCAAGCCGGTCAGAATTAACAAAATCTGAATGGATATGGATATATTTCTCGCAACATATCCAAAAGAGCATAAAAAATTATCTGACAGACGAGACACCAGGAGCCGACAATAACTGACTGTTGGCAATAAAAATATTGCTGCAAACCAAACCACTATTAGTGCGCCGCACCCAGCGAACAACCCCATCTTGGATCCCAACAAACTGAGAAGTTTCTCGTCGGTCCAGAGGCAAGTCAAAGCAACTGCAAAATAAGAAAAAGTTAACCCGCGAAAGCATTGCTGCACAAAAATATTATTGCGAAATTTGGAATATCGTTGTTTCAAATTTTTTTTCTGCATAACAACATGAAACAACTTATTAATACTTATACCAAGACCAAGAAAAACGCCGTAGACCAAGAATACACTATTTGTTCCATGCCAAAGCCCCATAACTGTAAAGGTAACAAAAAAGGCTAACACACCCAGGTATGGAAGAATCTTTTTATTTGAACAGTGACTTACAAGCATCTTGAGCAAAGGATTAAAGAGATACGTACGAAACCAATCTGACAAAGTGATGTGCCAACGCGCCCAAAAATCAAGAAAATTCTTTGCTTCAAAAGGTTTTTGAAAATTTTCTGGTAGATTAAAACCAAACATGGCTCCGACACCGATCACGACATCCATATATCCCGAAAAATTGAAGTATAGAAACAACGTGTAAAGAGTGCAGGCTGAGGCAAATCGAACAATCCAAACGACATCGAGAGGATTGGAATGAGTAGAAACAAAAAGCAAAAATCCGTCTGAAAAATACTGAGATCGTGCCATAAACCCACACACCAGAATAACTTTTAGAAAACCAAGCACAATTCTTTGCAACGCTTTCTGAATGCTTTCCCTGGTGTGCTGATGATTGGCAGAAGCTGACTCTTGAGCCTCAAAATCTTGAAAGCGTTGAATTGGTCCTGACAAAAAACTCAAAAAAAAGCACATATAATTAAAATATTCAGTTGGACTTGGAATACGCTCTATAGCACCACCCTTTACATCAATTATAAGATGCAACAACTTAAACAAAACATATGATAACCCAATCACTGAGTACGAAAATGGTAGTGCAGGCAAAAATTCAATAATAGTGTATCGCTTCAAAACGACAAACATAACCACGATCAACAAGACTGACAATTCTAGAGAATATCGTAACCGGTCAGATCGCTGAGACAATAATAAAATGTATCCTATAGCTAAAAAAACTATTATAGGAATCATATTAAGCATATCTATCATTAAAAATGAGAGAAACGCTATATTGGTTAAAAATATTAAATATCGTCGCAAAATGAAACTTTTAATTCCATTTAATACCAATATTGACGATAACGAAAGCAATACAAATGATGTCGAAGTTATTTCCATGTGTATTTAATGTAACCATTTGGTTAGACAAAATATTCAGGGGCCTGTTTGAAAATTCTACCTCATCACCCATCACCCAATCATCAACCAAATCTTCGCAGCGTCAATCATAGCCTCACTGGTGGCTACAACAGGCAGTTCGGGAATTGTCAGTCCGGCATACGGGCTATTGACAAGATTCACCAGTTGCGAATATTCATCCGCGTCGTTCATTCAATTCGTGTTTGGATCGTTGCGTGAAGCCGACTTGAATCTTGCCCTTGGCAACGATCTCGTCGGACGCACAACGGCTGGCCATGATCTTGAGCACAATTACACCGCTCTCCATTGAACAGTGATCCACCACCGCATCAATGCGCAACCGGTCACTGGGATAGACTGGCGCCAAGAATCGAACGTTGACCGATTGCAACAGGGCATTTTCGCCTGGCAGATGAACCCCGACTAGTTGTGAGAAGAAGCCCAGGGTGAGTACGCCGTGAGAAACCCGGTCGTTAAAACCGCGTTGACGAGCGAACTCCGCATCCATATGTAGAGGGCTGATGTCCCCGGTCACGGCGGCAAAGCGGTCGATCTGCTCTGCGGTTACCGTCACCTCAAGGGTGTGGCAATCCTGTTCGTGGATTTCATCAGGAGTCAGTCGGGCAATCATATCGTTTTTTTTTGGTTCAGCAGTACATAGAGTCAGTATCCCCCGGCAAAGCCGGGGGGGCTTTATTTTATGAGCCGCTCAAAGCGGCTATTGGGGCCGCTTGCGCGGTCCCATGGTTTATTTGCCGCATACGCCGGCATTCCGGGTCAAGATTGCAGCCAGAGTTGATCCAAGCGTTGGTCCTCTGTTTCCTGTTGGTGAATGTTGTTCCGAATCAACGCATCATCCCGTCCAACCGTTGAAACAAAATAACCACGCACTCAGAAACTCTGCCCCGTAAAACTTCTCTTCTGTTCACCATACATCCGTGTCAAATGAATTGCACTCTTCCCCTTGATATAGCCAATGACCTTGAATACCGCATATTTTGGCGGAATCGCGATCAATATGTGCACAAGGTCTGACATAAAATGCCCCTCTTCTATCCGGCTTTCTTTGTACTGCGCCAGAGTTCTGAACACCCGACCCAAGACATGTCTCAACTGCACATACAACGTTTGGCGACGCCTTTTCGGAATGAACACCACAGGATATTTGCACGCCCATTTGGAGTGGTTTAGGCTTCCTGTCTGGTCCATCGGGATTCTCCTTGCTCTTGTGCTTAGCGGCTCACGGCATTGAGGTGTCCCGGTGTACTCCTGTAAATATCAAACTACTACTATCACCCCTGTAGGGCCGATGGTTAACCTGTTTTAATGATTCTCTGCTACCAGCATGGTATAGGTCTGATCGGCCACCCAGTGCCAGAAACTCTCATGCCAATTCCATTAATTGCATAAAAATCCAAATGTATGTCGTATTGCTTCAATTCGGCAGAAATCCGGGGGTGCAGAACACCCCCGGAGGTAAACGGAAAATCCGGTTTCAAGCAATGCCAATTTTCAAACTGATTTCATCGCATTTCTCGTGTACGCCATGCAGCAGGACTATTGGCGCCGGCAACCCTGACACACCTTTACTCCTTGCCGCTCTTAGGCGGTACGACACCCTTATTGGTGGTGTCCTTGACTGCGCCACTCTCCTTCTTGACGGCTTCTTTCTTGACGCCTTCCTTCTTGGCCTCTTTCTTTGCTTCCTTTTTGGCTTCCTTTTTGGCCTCTTTATTGGCCTTCTTCTTTTTCTTCTTTTCGCCATCCTTCTTGTCAGCCTTCTTGTCGGCCTTCTTGGCACCATCTTTTTTGTCGGTTTTCTTGGTCTGAGCAGCATCCTTCCTCGGTGCGTCCTTGGTCCCAGCCGCCGCCTTTTTGCCGGCATCCTTGGAAGGATCCTTGGCAGCATCCTTCGGCTTCTCCCCAGATTTGGAACCCTGAGTGAAAGTCCCCTTGCCGCTCATCTGATTGTTGGCGAACTCCCCGACGTACTTGTCGCCATTGGGATAGACGAAGGTTCCCTTGCCGTCCATCTTATTGTTCTTGTACTCACCGGTATAGACGCTGCCATCCGGATAGGTGAACTTGCCCTGGCCATGAATCTTGCCGTTCTTGTACTCACCCACATACTTGCTGCCATCCGAGTAGATATAGGTTCCCTTGCCGTTGACGCAATCCCCGGATACACAGCGCTCCTGCTGGGCCTGGGCCGTGGTCACGGAAACGAAGAACAGCAGCAATGCTGCCAACCAAACCGTTGAAAAAGTTCTTTTCATATGTCATGCGTCCCTTGTTGCAAAGAAAACAAAGATGATCCGCTGGTGTGCAGCGGTGAAGGATGGCGTGCCAACGCACCGGGGAACCGGATTCCGCGATTTCTAGTTTTCCATAATATGCCATCCACCACCGTTCTGCCAACCCTTTTTCTTGCGAACGGTCAACTCTTGAGGATCATCGCCTTCAAGCGGATCAGATCGTTGCGCTTGCCCAGGCAGACCAACAGATCGTTGGAGGCGAAACGGTAATCGGGCGAGGGGTTGAACAGCAGTTTCTCCCCAGCACGTTGCACCGCCACCACGCTGCACGAAAAACTGCTGCGGATCAACGAGGAACCCAGATGAATGCCATGCAGCTCCGATCCGGGGGGGATACGTACCGGTTCGGTCTCCAATTCAACCAGGGGACGCGCGGTTCGGGCATGTTGGCCCAATTCGGTGGCCAAGGCTTCGATCTGCTCCGGCCCCCCCAGGCAGATCAGCACATCGCCGACCGAGAAACGCATCGACGGCCTGGGTGTGAACTGCACATCCGTCCCCTCGGAGGCCACGGCGACCAGCATCAGATTGAACCGCTCGCGGATACGGGCCTCTTGAAGGGTCACGCCAGCAAACATCGCCCCCTCCCGTACCACGAACTCCGCCAGCTGTTGTCCCTCGATCGGATTGCCGGCTGCCTTCATTGCCGAGGCCCGTTTCAGCCGGGCCAGATCGTCCCTCTGTCCCAGACAGATGATCACATCATTGGCTTTCAGGACGTGGCTGGCCTGTGGATTGTAGCGCATCCCCTGCCCCTCGGAGATGATCCCAACCACGATGGCATCAAAACCGTGACGCAGATCCGACTCACGCAGGGAGATGCCATCGAAGATCGAACCCGCGCGAATGATGATTTCATCCATCTCGAAATCGGAGTGGGTCTGATCGAGGGCCAGGCTCAGAAACTGCAACGCACCGGGACGCAACGCGGTCTGCGCCATCTGCTGACCGGCATTCTGGAACGGCAGAACGACCCGATCCGCCCCCACCCGCTTGAGCCGCTGTTCAGAGCTCTGCTGTCCGCCGCAGGCCACCACGAAACATTTGGCATTGACCTCCCGCACGATCAGGATGATGTAGACATTGGTCGCTTCATTGAGAATGGCGATGATCACGCCTGCCGCCCGTTCCAGTCCAACCCTCTCCCAGGTCTCCTGCAAGGTGACATCCCCATGCAGTGCAATCCAGCCGTTATGGATCGCCTTGTCCACTTTCTGTTGATCGTTATCGATAACCACGAAAGGTTTCTTTTCGTTATGCAGGCTTTGGCAGGCGACCAGTCCCAAGGCATCCAGCCCGCATACCACGAAATGGTTCCGCAACCGTTCGATCTGCCGTTCCATGTGAAACTCCTTCAGGTTGAACAAACGGTCGGTGAAGACCGTCACGACCAATGAGGTCATCAGCACCGTGATCGACATGCCGGTCAGCACGCCCACCGAGGCGATCACCCGTCCCACCTCGGTCACCGGGGCGATATCGCCATATCCCACCGTGGTGATGCTGATGATCGCCCAGTAGATCGCGGCACCCAGGGTGGGAACCTTGTCATTGACCCCGTGCTCAGCCAGAAAGAAGGCCACCGCCACGGTGCCCCAAATGACGACTCCGGCCAACAGCAGCGATACCATCTCGTAGCGCCGCTCGCCCATGATGCTGGTGACAAAGGCGATCCGTTTGGAATAGCGGAAGAATTTCAACAACTGGATAACACGGAACAGCCGGAAGAAGCGAAATGCCGGCAGGATCGCCAACAGATCGATCAAGGCCAAGGGATGCACCATCCACCGCAATTTATTCACCGCAGCATGATACACCCCCTGCGCGATCTCCCCGATGCGCGAAGCATGATAGATACGACGCCGGTAGCGCAGCACCGCCTGGCGGTAATCCTCCAAAAGCGAGCTGCAGGTCCACCAGCGCAAAAGGTATTCGCAGACGAAGGTGTAATAGAAGAGTTCATCCAGCAGAAGAAACAGGCTATGATGGGCCCAAACGTCGTGCTCCGGATCGTGGGCATGATGGGCATTGACGATCAACACCCCCAAGGAGAGCAACAACATCGCCATCATGAAGAAGTGATACCAACGCCGATACGGACAGGTCGGATCCTCCATGACCCAATGAATGGTCTGCTTGATACGTCGATAGGGCGAAAGCGCTTCGTGGCTCATCGAGTGCGGGAGAGTCGTATGCGTGAATGAATGGGTCGATGGAACAGGTTCAAGTATAATGAATGTTTGTATCCCATGCCTCAGAAAGCGTCAACCGATTGCAAAAGCCGCAAACGAAATCGCCTCTCGCGAGTTTTTTGCTTGCATTTTGATAAAAAAAGCGTTCAATGGCCAACAGTATTAATCGATTAAAGGAATTTGAATACTCGAACCCGCCAGACAGGTTCTCCTTGATGAATGCCCGACTCTTCCCGCACCACTCCATGCGCACGGTCAACCGGCTTGCGTTGCTCGCGCTGCTTGCCTGGACCTTCATCGTCATCTCGGTGCTCGTGCTGACTCTCCATCAGGAACAAAACCACGTCCTCAGTCTGGCCCGACTGGAGGCCATCACCCATTTAAACAAGGATCTGTCGTTTCGCCAGTGGGCCACCTCGCATGGCGGGGTTTATGTCAAACCGAGCGATACCACGCCTCCCAATCCCTATCTCACGATACCAAAACGAGACATCACCACGGATGAAGGAGTACGCCTGACCCTGATGAATCCCGCCTACATGCTGCGTGAGGTGATGGAGCGCTACACCGAGACCTACGGCGTGCGCGGTCACATCACCAGCTTGAAACTGCTCAACCCCGACAACGCCCCGGACCCCTGGGAAAAGGAGACCCTGATCGCCTTTGAACAGGGCAGCTCCCGGGAACGGACGGAACGCACCACAATCGACGGCAAGCCATTCTTGCGCATGATGCGCGCCATGATCATGGAACCAGGCTGCATCAAATGTCACGCAGCGAGCGGCATTCCGGTGGGAGGTGTGCGTGGCGGCATCAGTACCGCCGTGCCCTTGGCCCCCTATCTGGAGGGGTTGCAACGCATCTCCTTCACCCTATGGCTCGGGCATGCCCTCTTCTGGCTGGCGGGCGTGGTGGCGATGTGGTTCGTACGTCGCCAGTCGATCCTGTTTTTGAACGCACAGGCCGAGACCACCCACGCGGTGAGCGAAAGCGAAGTCCGTTTCCGCAGCCTCTTTCACGACTCCCCCGCCGCGTTATGGGAAGAGGATCTCTCGGAGGTGAAACGCCATCTGGATCAGCATCATCCTGGCATTACCCGGCTCACGATCCCCATGGCCCTTGAATGCGCCAAACGAACCCGGGTCATCCGGGTCAATCAGGCCACGGTCGATCTGATGAGGGCGCCCGATGCCGAGGCGTTGCTGGGCTATAAACTGCACCATTTCATGGATACGCACGCCCTGGAACTCTTCGCGCAGTGTCTGACCCGGCTTTTATCCGGTTCAACCCGCTTTACCATTGAAACCACGCAGATCACGCTGCAGGGCCAGGTGATCTGGATCACGCTCTCCATTTCGCTGGCCCCGGAGAGTCAGGCGAGTTGGGAGCGCATTTTCGTCTCGATGATCGACATCACCCAGCGTCGCCAGATGGAGATTCTGCTGCGCGACGAGTTGGAGCGCAATCGTCACCTGACATGGGCCCTGGATCAGGATCTGGCGCGCCGCAAACGCGACGAGGAGGCGATGCGTCAGGCCAAGGATGCCGCTGAGCACGCCAACAAGGCCAAGAGTGAATTTCTGGCGATCATGAGTCATGAAATCCGCACGCCGATGAACGTGGTGATCGGCATGGGCGATCTGTTGCTTGAATCCGGGGTGCGAGACGAACAACGGGACTTCGTCGGCAAGCTTCAAGAGGCGGGGGCCAATCTGTTGGAGTTGATCAACCAGATTCTGGATCTCTCCAAGATCGAAGCAGGTCATCTGCGTTTGATCGAGGAGCCGGTCAACATCAACGAACTGGTGTGCGAGGTGGTCGGCCTGCTGAACGTGGTTGCCCAGGGCAAAGGGTTGACGATGAGTTGCACCGTTGCGCCCGATCTGCCCCGAACGCTGCTCTTCGACCGGCTGCGACTCAAACAGATTCTGTTCAACCTGTTGGGTAATGCGGTCAAGTTCACCGATGCCGGACAGGTGACGCTGCTGTGCGAAACCGAACCCAAAGATCCGGGACGGATGCGTCTGACGGTCAGCGATACCGGTATCGGCATCAGCGACGACAAACGCCAGGCGATCTTCGACCCCTTTACCCAGGTCGACACCAGCATGACCCGACGCCACGGCGGCACGGGTCTCGGCTTGACCATCTCGCGCCGCCTGGTGGAGCTGATGGGCGGTGAGATCACGCTGGAGAGCGATCCGGGGATGGGCAGTTCTTTCCAGATCACACTCCCGTTGCGTCCGGCAACCCCGTCCTGTCCGGCAACCCCGTCCTTCTCCCCGGCATCCGCCTCCACCCCGCTGCACACACCGACGGAGTGCCCACCGATACGCATTCTCCTGGTCGAGGACTCGGAGGATAACCAGCTGTTGATCCGTACCTTCTTGAAAAACACCCCCCACCCTCTGACCATCGCCATCAACGGACGGGAAGCAATCGAAAAGATTCAATCCGAACCGTTCGACCTGGTGTTCATGGATGTGCAGATGCCGGTCATGGACGGTTACACCGCCACACGTCGCATCCGCGCCTGGGAGCAGGAATTCGGACGTCCGCATCTGCCGATCATCACCCTGACCGCGCATGCTCTGGAGGGGGAGGCTGACCGCAGCCGTGAGGCCGGTTGTGATCTCTATCTCTCCAAACCGATCAAAAAGCAGAAACTGTTGGAGGTCATTGCGCAATTTGGCTTAAGAAACCAATAACAACCCGAACGTAATGACTCAATGCTTTTCTTAAAACCGCACCCAGCTCGGAATGTGTAGTTTTTACTGGTAAAAAAAAGAGAGGGTCTGGGAGATTCATCTCCCAGGGTTTTGCTTTTGACTTTAACGCGCTCTTCAAAAGAAGCATTTTTCGCGTTTATTGCGAAAAATGCGCCGCGCGCAGCCAAGGCTACGGGATTGTTTTGCGCCTTTTGCAAAACAATCCCGCGAACATGGCTTATGAAGTTCCGCGGGTGGGGGATGAAGGGGTTCTCCCTTCATCATGCAAGTTTGGAAACGACTCCCGCATCTTGCACGCAGCCTTGCTGAAAACTACGCATCCCAAAACAGGCGCGGTTTAGCGAAAACAGTGGATTGCACACACACCACCATTTTATCGCATCTGCGAACAGGGCCAAACAAACAGCTACAGGAGGAGTTTGGAGATCGGCTCCGAGGTGGAAATTCCGGCTTTCTGATAATACAGGCGCATGGCAGCCTCTGAAAGAGAGACTTTATAGGCCACAGAGGCACGTGAAGTGTCATTGGCCACCCCGGCCATACTCTCCACAGCCCGACTTTCAAAAAATTGGATCTGGGACACATTGGAGATGGCGCGAGTGCGCTGGGCCAGGGCATCGAAAGCGGCCTGCGCGCTCGGACCGAACATCAGCTCGTTTCCGCCGTAGATACTCATTCTTATCTAACCTATTTGAATAGCAGGATAAATTCTTTGAATAAACCGTGTCAACCCCACTCACACGACGAAAGGGAAGTTTAGCTGAATTTCGTCAAATGGCAAGGGGATTTTTTGCAAATCGTCCCTCGGAACCGGATCCCCATCCCATCAGCAGCAATCCGACAATCGGTCAAACCGACTCTCATGAGCCAAACAAAACCCGGTCGTGCAGCCATCCAGCCACCCGATAAAAGCGATGTCGCAGCGGATGGACGATCTTCACCCAGTAGCAACACGGCTCGAAACGCCCGCCGAAGTGGGCTTTGAAGCGAAAAATCCCCTGCAAGCGCAGATCTTCAGTCTGTCTGCGCGCTCCGCCAAAATCATAGCCCGCCACACCGCGACTCTTTAGTATCCGCATCGCCTCCCAATGGAGCAGATTGGCAGCCCCGGTCACTGGATGATCAATCGCTGCGCCATGCAGATAATAGCCGCGCTCGGGATCGAAGAGAATCAGCGCTCCAGCCTGAAACCGGCCATCGACCAGCGCACTCAATCTCAACATCTGATTGGACATGTGCCGTTCCAGCGTTACGAAATAGTCGCTGTGAAAGGGGTTGTCTCGTCCACCTCGTTCGTAGGCACTGTTGAGCGCCGCCACAAAACAATCCTGGTGAAGCGTCGGTACGATTTCAACCCCCAGGGCACGCGCACGACGAATCTTGTTGCGATGGGTCGGTTCAAGCCCCATCCAGAGCGCCTTCTCATCCCGAGTCAAATCTACCCGAAACGTTCCGAACGACTCCAGAATCGTCGCGCCGACCGAAAGCATCCGCTCCTCGGGCCAGCGTGCCATGTTAAAACAGGATTCTACGGCATAAGCTCCACGCTTTTGCGCCTGCAGGAACAACTTCATAAGATCCAGATCGTCCGGCTCCGGCCAACTGCCATAGATTACCCAACGCGACTGCCTCATCGCCCGCACCACACCCACATGGATCGTACCGCACCCCAATTCGACCGGTTCAATCGCACTGATCGATCCGGACTCCAACATCACCCGCAACCACGCCTCGCTCAAAAAGGGGTTCATGCGTACCCGCCACCTGCTCGGCGTAAACCCTGCGACCGCTTCATCCACTCTCTCCTCGCCTTTTGGAGATCATCCCATCACCCGCATGACCGGTCAGCTCAGCAAACAGGGTCAGATACCCTTGAGCCATTGTCTGCACCGAATAGAGAGTTCGCACCTGCTCCTGCCACGCCAACCCCATGCGTTGCGCAGCTTCCGGATCGGATTCCAAACGTAATACCGCTTCAGCCAACGCCTGATCATCCGCATCCGGCGTCAACAATCCGCTTCTCCCCTCTTCAATCAAATCCGTAAAAGGGGCGATCCGGTTGCATACCACTGGCAGACCAAGGGCGCCGGCCTCCAGGAGCACATACGGCAACCCCTCTCGATGTGAGGGAAACAACAACCCCTGTGCCCGCTGCATCACTGCCAGCGTCATCTCCCGGGAACGCTGCCCCAGAAAATGAACTCTCTCTGCCGTGCCATTTTCGGCAACCATGCGTTGAATTTGATCGAAGAAACCCGGAAAATGAGGCGCTCCGGTTGGAAAAAAGGTCTGTCCACCAACAATGACCAGATGCAACTCCGGCGCCTGACGCAGCACCTCGACCCAGGCGCGGATCGCAACATCCTGTCCCTTGGGTGGTTCCACCCAACCCACCATCACCCAGAAGCGCTCCGGCAGTTCCAAATTCAGTTGCACACCCGCGTGTGGCATACCATCCACGCCGTTGAAAATCACCCGCACCGGAGCCAGATCAGGGCAAGCCCCTTCGATCATCCGACCGATATGCCGCGCCACCGCCGTCACAGCCACCGATCGGCGCACGATCCAGCGCAGCAAGGCGCTACCCTGGCGTTTACCCTCCGCATAGACCAGTGCATCGGTGCCATGAAATGTGGTCACACCGGGTGGACCACCCAAGAGATGCAAAATTTGAAAGTAGAACTGATAATCTCGCGGGGTGTGAAAATGAAGGATATCCACCCGCTCGCGCCGCACCAAACGCCAGAGTGTCCAGAGGATTTTGGGGAAATCAGCCAGAAAACCCAACGCCCCCCGCACAGGTCGGCGCGCATCCCACAACGGGCGCAGTCGCAATTTGTAGAGTGTGATCGCACCAAAATGCTCGACACTCAGGGTTCGTTGTCCCCATGACCCAGGAGCAAACAACGATACCCGCACCCCCATGGTGCTCCAGGCTTTGGCCAGCTCGGAGATCATCACGTTGATGCCACCGTGAGCCACAGGATAGGTGGTATGAAACACCACCAGCACATGCAACGGTCTCGGTTCCATTTTTATCCTACGACCGACAAGCCGTGACAATGCGATCCGCATTCCATCCATCCCTTGCGATAATTCGGTGATCGTGATTATCTACCACTGGAGCAACCATTCCCGATCGCCTGGTTTGCATCCAGATCACCGCTGGCAACATCGAAAACAGGATGAATCATCACCCCAACCTTGTATAATACCACTCAAAACACGGTAACACGCCATGTCCAACGACTCAAGGCGCAGCCCCAAGCCTGTCATCCTGGCCCTGGCCCCCCATCCGTGGGACACCCACTGGTTGAGTCGTCAGCAACTGCTCTCCCGCCTGGCCGAACGGGGCTGGCCGGTGATCTACTCACCCGGTCCCCACGACTGGTGGCTGCGCCACACCCCGCATTGGCAACACGCACCGCTGCTCGGTTGCATCGAATCACGCGACACGAATCTCATGATCGACATACCGGGTCGCTGGCCCTGTCTCTGGGACCGCTGGCCAACCTGGTCCAGCACCGTTAACGCCTGGCACGCCAGACGTCTGCTCCGGGCAGCCCGTTTGATGGGTGATCGGCTGCATCTTTTGCTCTTTCATCCACGTTTTGAATCCTACATAGAGTTGCTCAAACCCGATCGGATCCACTACCACGTCTACGATGTCTACCGGTTGATGGGGAAGTGGTCCGAAGAGCAAAGCAGCCGGGAATCGCGTCTGGTGGCGCGTGCAGATCTGATCACCGTCGCCTCTCCCGGCATGGCGCTCCACCTGCCCGAACCGGGTCCATCGCGGTCACGATTGCTTCCCAATGGCGCCGATGCGCACCATTTCGCCTCCGCTGACCAGGCCCCCTGCCCGACCGATCTGGCCGCCATCCCCCATCCGCGCATCGGCTATGTGGGCAACATCAACCCCAAACTCGATCTGGCGATGATTGAAACGATTGCCGACATCCACCCGGAGTGGCATTGGGTCTTCATGGGACCGGTAACCATGCCTGACCACAAAAAAGCACAAGAGAGTCAAGCGCGCATCGCCTGGGACCGTCTCAAGCAGCGAGAAAACATTCACTTCCTCGGACTCAAACCGCGCGAGATCCTGCCAGCCTATCTGGTACATATGGATGTGCAGGTGATCTGCTACAAAATCGCCCGCGTTGAGAACGGCACGCCTGGGGATTGGGTGGTGCACGGCTATCCAACCAAATTGCACGAATACCTGGCCACCGGAAAACCGGTGGTGGTGGCTCCCCAAAGCGCACTCCTGGAATTCGCCGATGTGACCGCGATTGCCGAGACCCCGAAGGAGTGGGAAAAGGCGCTTGAGGAGGCTTTGGCAGGCTCTGGTCCAGGCACGCCGGCGACCCGACGCGCCCGCGCATTACAAAATACCTGGGACAGCCGCGTGGACCAATTGGAATCGTGGCTTGAGGAGCTTCACCCGGATATGGCATAATGTTTCGCTTGAATTGCATTCCACCGTTTTTCATGACGCAGCCACAGCGGATACCCTATGATCCAGACCATGTCGAAAACCTTTCTCGAATTCGAGCGCCCGATTGGGGAGTTGATGTCCAAGATCGATGATCTGCGCCATCTCTCCAACAGCTCGGATATCAACATCTCCCAGGAGATCGCCCGCCTCGAACAGGAGACCGTCCATTTGACCGAACGGATCTTCGCCAAGCTCACCCCCTGGCAGAAGACGCTCCTGTCACGCCATCCGGATCGTCCCTTCACCTCGGATTATCTGGTATCGGTCTTCGCCGACTTCACGGAACTGCATGGCGATCGGGTCTTCGGCGACGACGAATCGATCATCGGCGGACTGGCAGTGATCGATGACCTCGATGTCATGGTGATCGGTCAGGAGAAGGGACGCGGCACCAAGGAGAAGGTGCGCCGCAACTTCGGCATGCCGAAGCCTGAAGGGTACCGCAAGGCGCTGCGTCTGATGAAACTGGCGGAAAAGTTCAAACTGCCGATCATCTGTCTCATCGACACCCCTGGCGCCTATCCGGGCAAGGGGGCCGAAGAGCGTGGCCAGGCCGAAGCGATCGCCAGGAATCTCAAAGAGATGGCCGCACTCAAGGTGCCGATCCTTTCGGTGATCATCGGCGAGGGGGGGTCGGGCGGAGCACTGGCGCTCGGCATGGGCAATCGCGTCCTGATGATGCAGTACGCCACCTATTCGGTCATCTCGCCCGAAGGGTGCGCTTCGATCCTCTGGAAGGATGCCTCCAAGGCGGAACTGGCCTCCGAGGCGTTGCGTCTGACCGCGCCGGACATCCTGGAACTCAAGGTGATCGATGAAATCATCCCGGAACCGATCGGTGGCGCCCATCGCGATCCGGTCGAAGCCGCCTCATTGCTGAAAAGGCACCTCATCCAGAACCTGCGTGAGCTGCGACGCAAATCCTCCCGCACCTTGATCAAAGAACGGTTCGACAAGTTCATGTCCATGGGTGTGATGGAAGTCTCCACAGCGGCCTGACAAGCCAGATCTCATCCGTGTCATCGGTTTCAGGCATGAATCTCTCACCCGTCCAGACCGCCCCTGCCCGATCCCCGGATCGGCGTCATGCCGAACTCGTCCCGATCCGGAGCATGGATCTGGAGGCGGTTTGTCAGTTTCTCCATGAACGGCTCAATCAGACGATTTCGCCGGCTGCCTGGAAGAACGCTTATGCGCAGAGTTGGCTGGAGGCGCCGATCAACCACGGCTGCATGCTGGTGGATGAGGATCGGGTGGTCGGCGCCTTCATGGCGCTCCACTCGGAACAAACCGTTCAGGGACGCCAAGAACGATTCTGCAACCTCGGCAACTGGGTGGTACTGGAGGGGTATCGCCGGCAGAGCCTCTCGTTGATGCGCACCCTGTTGAACCAACCCGACACCCACTTCACCCTGCTGGCAGCCAACCAGACCGTGGCACGCATCCTTGCCACCCAGGGATTCACCCCCCTTTCCGGGCAGGTCGCGATTCTTTCCACCGTGCGCTGGCCCTCCCGAATGGCAAGCCGGGTGATCGAGGAGCGCAGCGAACTCCTCTCGGTACTCCCGCCTGAGGCAGCCCGAGACTGTCGTCATCACCGCCCCTTCCCCTGGTTGCGCCAACTGGCGATCGGCGATCGGAACGGATTCTGCCATTTGATCTACAAACCAGGCAAACAGGGACGCTTTACACACGCCAATGTGCTACACCTGAACGATCCGGTGCTGTTTGCGACCCATTTCCCGGCACTGTCGCGCCATCTGCTCATGCGCCACGGCATCACCAGCGTGCAGGTGCCGCATCATCTGCTGCCTGTCGCCCCCCCAGGCGCGCGCACTGTCGTGGATCCCAAACCCGGACTGTTCCGTTCGGATCGACTCAGCGAACAGGATCTCTCCTATCTTTACACCGAAATCATGACACTCGACCGGTCGGCATGCGACCCACCCCATTCAGCGCCCGAACCGACCACCAACCAGTAGATTTGGCGCAAATTTTGCTAAAACTTGCAATACTCCCGTGAATGTCAAGCAAACCATGGCGCAAATCCCCCAAATGGTGTAGCATGGGATGATTGGCAGAAATTCATCGCATATGGCAAAGATCCCAAAAAACCATCGGAGGCACCATGCCGCTTTCCGCCCACAAAGGCCCGATCGTAACATGCGCACTGCTGGTGCAACTGTGCGGAGTCGTGTCGTGGTCCGCGCATGCCGAACCGCCCAAACAGACGATTACCCAAACCTCTCCTCCAGCCTTTGATCTTCACTATCAGCGCGAAGGGGATGCAAATCCCGGCCAGTTCCGCTACTCCGCCTCTCCGGACGGTCCGCAAATCTGGACCGGCATTCCCCATGTGATCGTCCGCTCCGATGACTCCCCTGCTGTAGAGTCAAACAATCCACCCAACCCCTTCTCGGTGACCATCCCGGCCAATCCGCCCACGCTCACCTTCGACCTCGCCCCGGACGGGAGCTTGACGAAAGTTGGCCCAAAGAAGTAATTTGAAATCCATACAGCACCATCGTTAATCGGCGAATTGCGCCTGCTTGATCATTCGTGCCTGACGAAGAGTGGTGGCGCCCCGACCCTTGGGAATCGACCACGGACTCCGACTGTTCTGACCACCCTTGAGCAAATTCGCTTCCCCATGATTGGGTCATAAGGGATACCAAGCCCATGTTCATCTTTCTGGATATCGGTTTCACGATGATCGGGGGACCAGAGGTGGGGCCTGCCGGATGGCTGATGCGCACCCTCGATTTACCGGCGGAAGCCAAATCGATTTTGAAGGGTTGGCTGTTCAATACCCATCTGACAGGCCCGGAGAGTTTGACGGAGCGTCTGTGCGCGGAGTTCGGAGGGGATCCTGAACGCACCCGCTCGATCGTGACCGATTTTTGGGAACAACAGTTGAACGATGCCTATGTTCTGCCGGGTGCGCGGGAGTTTTTGGAAGGACTGCAAGCCGAGGGGATTCCGTATGCGTTCATCAGCAACATCTGGACACCGTTTCTGACCAGTTTCTCGCGGCTGTTTCCGCTGGAATTCGAGCGTGTGCCGGTTTACGCCTCCTGTCAACTGGGTATTTCCAAGCCGGATGCGGCCATCTTTCATCATGCACTGGATGCCGTGGGAGTCTGGCCGGAACAGGCGGCGATGATCGGCGACACCTATGCCATGGATATCGAACCGGCGCAAAAACTCGGCATGAAGACGATCTGGCTGTTGCATCGTCCTGACAAGGAGCGCGAGGATCTGGTAGCGGTGTTGAACGGGGAAAAATCCCGCCCAGATCGTACGTTGGCAACGATCGGTGCGCTACGCGCGGAGCACCTGCGGGAGTTGTTTTGAGTCCTATCGGGGCAACCGGTTTAAACCGCACCTGCTTTGGGATGCGTAGTTTTTTTTGCAAGGCTGCGTGCCAAAAAACGCGAAAAATGCTTCTTGAGAAGAGCGCGCTAAAGTCAAAAACAAAGTCCCAAGGGCTTCGCCCTTGGATCCCACCAGGGGGATAATCCCCCTGGACCCCTATTAATGGAACCACGCATCCCGTGATGGTTGCGGTTTAAAAAACAAGCCTATCGGAGTGGATATGGAGATTGCACGCATTGAACGGATCGGGGAGCACGCGTTGTTGAAGCGTTTTGCCACCACCCGACTCAAAGGTCATGGCCAGCCCTTGATCTACGCCAATGCCCGACTTGAACTGGTGCGGGGCGTTGATCCGGCCACGCTCTATCCAGCGCAGCGCTATGTGTTGCAGGAGGATCATCAACGGTTGCATGACCTCTACCATGCCTTTCGCCAACAGGGTATCGATATCTTCGCCATGGAGGGCGGGCTGTTCTTCTGGTTGTCCGATCCGGATACGCCCGAGGGCCTGGAGGGGCCGATTCCTTTGATGCCACCCGTGGTGGAGATGTCGCATGAACCGGATGGTCGCCTGGTGCCGTTGATCAACGATGGCATGCATCGGGTCTACACCGCCATGCGCCTCGGTTTGCCGATTGATGTCGTGGTGGTGCACGATGTGCCGCGTGAGTTCCCCTATTACGCTTTTGCCCTGGAAAAGGGGTGGGCGGAGGTGATGGAGATTGAAGCGTTGCCGGACGGTTTCGTAAAAAAATATTATCGCGACCCCGAGCAATACAAGGCGTTATTCCGGGATTTCAATGCCGTCTTTGACGGAATTCAAAAACAGCGCAAGCAGACCAATCCCAACTCTCTGCGGGCGTGAGTGCTCACAACAACCGGAGATCACTTTATGCGTTTGTCGGACCAGGATATCCTCAAAGCCATTGAGGCAGGACGGATCGTGATCGATCCTTTGCCGCCGGAACAGTGCTTCGGTTCGTTTTCGATCGATGTAAGCCTGGGCAACCGGTTTCGCACCTTCCGGCATGTACGTTTGCCCTATCTGGATCTGGCCGATCCGAAGAGCGTTCATTCGGTTTCGGATGCGTGCATGGAGGAGATCGTATTGGGCGAACAGGAGCGTTTTTTTCTGCATCCTGGCGAGTTTGCCTTGGGGATGACCCGCGAGCGGGTCGGAATTGCCGAGGATCTGGTTGGCTGGCTCGATGGACGCAGCAGTCTGGCGCGGGTGGGTTTGATGGTACACATCACCGCCCATTCGATCGATCCGGGTTGGGATGGACACATCACCTTCGAGTTTTTCAACGCCGGTCGCTTGCCATTGGCTTTGCATCCAGGTTTACGGATTGGTGCAATCTCGTTTGAAACCCTCTCTTCGCCAACCACACGCCCCTATGGCAAAAAACATGGCGCCAAATATCACGGGCAACAAGGGCCGCTGTCAAGTCGGTTGCGATTGGATGAATCCTGATTGAACCGCACCCCGCTTGGCACTGTCAATCCATCCAAGCCGCGCCCAGTTTGGGATATGCAGTTTTTTCTGATGAAAAAAAAGAGATGGTCTGGGAGATTCCTCTCCCAGGGTTTTGCCTTTGCTTTTAGCGCACTCTTCAAAAGAACCATTTTTCGCGTTTTTTGCGAAAAATGCGCCGCGCGCCGCCAAGGCTTGTGGGATTGTTTTGCCCCTTTTGCAAAACAATCCCGCGAACATGGCCCAAGAACAAAGCCGCGTGACAGAGGCTTTAAGGTTGAGTGACTGGCGTACCAGCCCGACGCAACCCGTCAAATCAGCTTGGTTGATCCACTAGTTTTTATGCTACCGCACCCAAAAATGGCTGCGGTTTAACATCTCCAACACGATCAGTGATTTTTACCATTCACAAACACCATCATCTTTTCCCACAACAACAATAACAACCCCAAAAACAGCTTAAGCACCAAATCAAAAGCTTTAAAATCATTAACACTTGGCAAATAGTAATAAATATACCATAACAAGCCTAACAATCCAACAATAAAGAAGAAACCCCGGAATGTAACCAACCTCCCATCACTTAACCTCACGTCATAGAACAAACTCTTACTGAAAAGCGCCGTCAATAACCAATTAATTGTAAAAATAATCAATTTTGCAGCTTCAACGATTATCAATGTCGATAGAATAATCGACCATCTTTTATAAGAATAAGCTGAAATTGACGCCACCACAAGAATCAAAGATTCTATTGCGTAAAATTGAGCAACCCACATGGTTCCTTCCTTATACAAGTCCGAGCAGTATTATACCTTACAAAAACAGGTAGAGTCTTACGTTAATCTGGTGGATCAACCAGGTTGATTTGACTGATTGCGATGGGCTGGCAGCCCGTCACTCAACCTTTAAAGCCTCTGTCACGCGGCTTTGTTCTTGAGCCAAGGCGGCGCGCGGCGGATTTTTCGCATATGGGGCGAAAAATGCTTCTTTTGAAGAGCGCGCTAATAGTCAAAGTCAAAACCCTGGGAGAGGAATCTCCCAGACCATCTCTTTTTTTTACCACTATAAAGCGAAACCTCCAAGCTGTCAAATCCGTTCTGTTGACCTGATAGATGTTTTTGGTTCAGCGTGAATGGGATACCGAAAAAAGCAAACAACGACGTTCTTCCTATCATCAGAGGCTGTAACCGGGCCATAAAAAAAACATATTTTGCTTGCGTCGCGTTACTGACCGCCATGAAGTAAGCTTTCGATCCCGAGCATCCCGATTGTCAGAGGACGGCCTTCCAGACGGTCTCAGGAAACATCCATCTGGCCGATTGCATCATGCAGGACGATGAAATATAAATCATTAAATGTTGACAGCTACCGCCCCATCACGACCTGAACACTCATGCAGCAGCGTGCATCGGAGGATTTTTCACTCCTGGCAGCAATATGGAAAGCAGGGCCGCAGCGAGCACAAAGCCGGTGGACCACCACAGACAACCCGTCAGACCATATGTCTGGAAGGCCCAACCCGACAGCAGGGTGCCGGCAAGTCGTCCCGCCGCGTTGGCGCTGTAATAGAACCCGACGTTCATGGCCACTTTTTCGTTGTCGGAATACGAAAGAATCAGGTAGGAGTGGACTGAGGAGTTGATGGCGAAAAGGACGCCAAAAACAGCCAATCCGACGATCAGCGACAGGGCCGGATCATACCCCTGAAGCAGGGCCAGGGCGATGCCGGCTGGGGAGGCGCTCAACAAAAACGCGACGTTGCGAGCCGTGGATCCGGTCGGATGCCACTTGCCTCTCAAGAGCAACGGCGCCCCGGCCTGGACAAATCCATAGCAGACCACCCACAGAGCCAGAAAACTGCCGACATACACATGATTCCAACCCACCACCGATTGCAGGAAGACCGGCAAGCCCACCACAAACCATACGTCCCGGGAGCCGAACAGAAAAAAACGTGCTGCGGAGAGCAGATTGATCTCCCGGCTGTTGGAAAAGATCTGCGAGATTTTGGACTTGGTCTTGGAGATTCCCATGCTGCCGGGCAGTGCCCACCAGGTCAGCAGATAGACCAGGAACAAAGTTGCGGACATGGCCATCAGGGTGTGCTGAAAACCCAGCACCTGCAAAAGCAACGCACCGAGAAAGAAACCTGCACCCTTGAGCGTGTTCTTGGATCCGGTAAGAAGTGCCGCCCAGCGGAACAACCGGGATTCTGCGTCAGCCCCCTTGGGGGTGACCAGCTTGACTCCGGACTTGGCGCTCATTTTGTTCAAGTCTTTGGCGATGCCGGAAAGGGCCATGGCGGTCATAACGTAGGCAACCGTCAGCCAGGAGGGATCCATGGCCAGCATCCCCAACGCAAAAACCTGCAGGAATCCACCGATCACCATGGTGCGGTTCAAACCGATGCGACTGGCGATCCACCCGCCGAAGCCGTTGGTGATGATGCCGAAGATCTCATAGAAGAGAAACAGAAAGGCGATGGCGATGGGGCTGAAGCCCAGGTTGTGGAAATGGAGCACCACCAACATGTGAATCGCGCCATCGGTGAGCGTGAAGGCCCAGTAGGCCAGGGTGATCACGATGTAGAGCTTGAATCCCAGGCTGTCGCTTTTGTCGGTATCGGTGGACATGGTTCTCTCCAGATCCTTGAAAAGTGAGGCAGGGGGAGAGATCTCCCCCCCGCCCTGTCAAAACCAAAACGCCTACAGGGAGCGGGCGACCTGGGCCGCCAGTTCGACCATCCGGTTGGCGTACCCCACCTCATTGTCGTACCAGGAGAGGATCTTGACGTGGGTGCCATCGATCACCATGGTCGAGAGCGCATCGACGATGGAAGAGCGGGTATCGTTGTTGTAATCGATGGAGACCAGTGGCAACTCCTCGTAGCCAAGGATTCCCTTCAAGGGTCCGTTGGCCGCCTCCTTGAGATGGGCGTTGACCTCCTCCACCGTGGTGGGCCGGGGAGTCTCGAACACCATGTCGGTGAGCGAAGCGTTAAGCAGTGGTACTCGCACCGCTGTGCCGTTGATCTTGCCGGTGAGTTCGGGAAAAATTTGGGTGATCGCTTTGGCCGAACCGGTGGTGGTAGGGATCAGCGACAGCGAATTGGCACGCGCCCGGCGCAGATCCTTGTGCCCGAGATCGATGATGGTCTGGGTGTTGGTGATGTTGTGGATGGTGGTCATTGAGCCGCGCACGATGCCGATGGTCTCCAGCATCACCTTGACCACCGGGGCCAGACAGTTGGTGGTGCAGGAGGCAGCGGTCACCACCTGATGCCTGGCCGGATCATAGAGATGATTGTTCACCCCCACCACCACATTGAAGGCCTGGGCATCCTTGACCGGGCAGGCCACGACCACCTTCTTGACCCCGCCCTCGAAATAGGGTTGCAAGGCCGGCATGGTCTTGAACTTGCCGGTACACTCCAACACCAGATCCACGCCGACTCCCTGCCAGTCCACACCACCATTGGCAGGCGAATTGGAATAGCTCAAACGCTTGCCCTCCACCACGATCCCGGCACCGTCCGAGGAGACCTCATGGTCCCAACGACCATGGACCGAATCGTATTTCAACAAATGGGCCGCGCAGGTGGCGTCTCCCAGAATTTCGTTGACATGCACGAACTCCAGCTCCGGCAGGCGTCCCCATGCCGCTCGCAGACCCAGACGTCCCATCCGACCAAAACCGTTGATACCCACACGAATTGCCATGGATTGCGTTCTCCTGTCGATTTGCAAGTAATAATCAAGTAACGGATTCATACCAATGCCGGGTGCGTTGCGTGATGCGCACCACCGACAACATGACCGGAACCTCCACCAGCACGCCGACCACCGTGGCCAAGGCTGCGCCGGACTCGAATCCGAACAGCCCGATGGCCGTGGCCACCGCCAGTTCAAAAAAGTTGCTCGCGCCGATCAAAGCGGAAGGCGCGGCCACGCAGTGGGCCACCCGCAACTGCCGGGAGAGCAGATAGGCCAGACCGGCATTGCCATAAACCTGGATCAGGATCGGTACGGCCAACAGCAGAATAACCAGGGGTTGCGCCAGGATCTGTTCCCCCTGAAATCCGAACAGCAGCACCAGGGTGGCGAGCAGCGCGGTCAGGGAGACGGGATGCAGGCGGACGAGCAGGTCGTCGAGGGCCGGTTGTCCACCAGAGGCCAGCAACCGCACGCGCCACCCCTGAGCCACGATCACCGGCACCACGATGAACAATACCACGGAGAGAATCAGCGTCTCCCAAGGCACGGCGATGTTGGACAGTCCCAGCAGAAACCCCACAATGGGCGCGAAGGCGACGATCATGATCAGGTCATTGAGGGCTACCTGACTCAAAGTAAAATGAGGTTCCCCATCGGAAAGCTGGCTCCAGACAAAAACCATGGCGGTACAGGGAGCTGCGGCCAGAATGATCAACCCGGCGATATACGAGTCGATCTGTTCGGTGGGCAACCAGGCATGAAACAGATGCCGGACGAAAATCCACCCCAGCACGGCCATGGAGAAGGGCTTGACGCACCAGTTGATGAACAGGGTGACTCCGATCCCCTTCCAGTGAGTCCGCACCTGAGAGAGCGATCCGAAGTCGATCTTAAGGAGCATCGGGATGATCATCAGCCAGATAAGCAAGGCCACGGGCAGGTTGACGCGAGCGATCTCCATCCCGCCGACGGCCTGGAACGGTCCGGGCAAGGCATGTCCGAGAAAAATGCCAACGCCGATACAGAGCGCCACCCAGATGGATAGGTGGCGTTCGAAAAATCCCAACGAGGCGCCGCTCTCCTTTTGGGCGGTGGTTGCGCATTGCTGACTCATATCATGACTCTCCTATGTACGGATTCGACAACGAAGACTCCGGGATGGGAATCCGGTTGCCGACGGCAACCTCAGTTCACCAGTAGGGAGCTGATCAGAAACGCCATGGTCCAATGGCAACCAACAGGGGAAATGACCGACCCAAAGCGGAGTTGGTCGCAAACCCCAACCAGGAGTCGATCAGGGTATCCGCAAGTTTATCAAAAATCTCCAGCATGATGCTTAATCCCAGTCAGTCGGTTTCACTACAGGCGGTTCCAGGGCACCGTCCCGGTCGATTCGGCATGGTGGTCAAGCGTTCCCGATCCTCATGGTGAATCGTCACCCCTTCGAGACCCTGGGAAACCGCCTGGATCAGGATTTCGGCCCACGGCGGCAGGTCTGGATGGAGACTGTAGTACACCCACTGTCCGGCACGCCGGTCCTGCATCACATGGCTTTCGCGCAACAGCGCAAGATGACGGGAAATCTTTGGTTGCGCCTCCCCCAGTGCATAACCAAATTCGCACACGCACAATTCGCTCTCCACCAACAACAGCATCACACACCTCAGCCGGGTCTCGTCCACCAGGGATTTCATCAGGATTTCGGGAGTCAACATAAGCACCTCATATCTGTTAATTCGAATATGTTCTAATCTGAATATATTGTCAATCGCATTTCTTCGCCGTAGCAAAAAAATCACCACCACTCAGAACATTTTGTTTAACCCTGAAATGAACAATTCAAGATATTTTTAGTGATTAGCCATTATCTGACAGGTCTTGGTTCACCGGGAATCAATCTCAAGCAACAGAACTTGTCATTGAGTGTTAACCTTAACTAATTTCATCGCCTAACAGACTTTATTAAAAGCATCATGTAACAACTTTGTATTTCTATCTGGCACTTTCGAATTTCCTGTCACACGCTTTAGAATATCAGCTCTTTTTGTCTTCAGGGCAGTTTTGCAGATCTCGCAAGAGCATGCCAGAAAGATGCTCTATACAACAACAGCTCACTTTGACTTCTCACCTTAAATGCTGCAGTATGTGCGAGCCAACCAAGGTCACCGCGACCAACCGCTTAAAGGCCAATGGCGCCTAGATAGCCGTAACATCATATTTTTTCAAAGGTAATCTGGCCACGTCTCTCGGTTGGCTCAATCGGCAATAGCCTTTTGGGCGGCGTTTCACTGCTCGTGGTTCCGCTCTACCAGGTCGATTGCCAATCCGGTGACAGGCAATGGCTCGCAGCATTTCATCCATGAGACGAACTTGTTTATCTCCGGTTGAGCAGACGATTCGGTCCGCAAAAGCATCCATCTGTTGCACTGCCCCTTTGAAGCTGATCATGTTGGGCATAATTCCCGCCCGGTCAGCAGCCTGAGCCATAACGGTCCGTATCAAATTGTACGTCAGCAGGTGGACGCCTATCTCTTTGCGTACCATATCCGGACTGCGACCCCTTAAAACTCCCATCTGCATGATCTCTTTTATGAACAACAAGTTCACTTCCACAGACCACCGTGACTTGTACAGGCTACCAAGCTCTTCCCTGGTCACTGCCTTCGGATCGAGAAAAGTGGATACCAACACCAAACCGCCAACTCGGGTTTCGCGAATCGGCAACGTGGTGGGCATGGACATATAGGTGGTCTTGTCCATCCAGGCAGGTCGTGCTGGTTTGTTCCATGCGACCACATGATCACGCTTTCCAAGTCTCTGGCCTTTGCGAAAATCCACCTTGCGACTGGCGTGAACCTGGAAAACCGCATCCACTCCCATCCGAAGCAGCATTGCAATCAGAAAATATGAACAATAATAGCGGTCTGCAATTAAAACATCGCCGGAATCCAATCCACCCGGAATCTGTCTAAGCAACGCATGCTCACCGGTTGTCTTTCCCTTGTTCGGCCCCACCGCCATATCCAGAACAGCACCGGTGGCCAAAAAAATCAAAACCACCAAACGCGCCAAAGGAAATCCAAGCCCGGATTTTTGGCTGGCCGGTTGCGGAAAATCGGTCTGATTTGCAGCCGTATCAGGCATTGAGACTGTCGTACCATCGGCCACCAGAACTCTCCGTCCCTTCCACTGCCAAGCGGAGGGGGTCTCCCGGTGCAATTTGATTCCAACTGCTCGTAATATCCGTAATATCAACTCAATCGGTAGCCGTTGACGCGCTTGACAGTAGGCGCCGGTTCCAGGAGAACAGGCCGGCTGACCTTGTTCGACCCGTTCAGCAATCACACGAGCAACAGCCCCTCGGCAAGAATGATCCTCACTGAAGACCTGGGCAATGAAAGCAGACAGAGTCACAATCGGGGAAAATACCCGGTCACGAAAGACTGCTTTCTGCTCTTCCAAAATTTGGAGGATGAAGCCGGACGATAAAACATCTCCGAACGGCAGGCCATC
>JAMOBI010000029.1:0-41237 GCA_039908105.1 Magnetococcus sp. YQC-9 | reverse complement strand
GTTGCACCAGAATGGACAAGCCCCGCCCATCCGCGATGCTCTTGGGGGCGGACGTTGGTTCGATTCTCATGTTGGCAATTGGGTATCGGTCAGCGACATGGCGTGATTCCTTGGTTTGCGGCGAATGTGTGTAGTGGGTTACCAAAACCACCGATCTACGCACGATCCTACACACACCAATCCTGGATGTCTATACGCATCCTGGGAACCCCTTGGAAACAAAAAAGCCAGCAACTGTTTAATTTTGCTGGCTTTTTGGAGAGTCTTGGAACTCTTTGGAATCGAATGTGGTGCCCAAAGGGAGAGTCGAACTCCCATGACCTTGCGGCCACTAGAACCTGAATCTAGCGCGTCTACCAATTCCGCCATCTGGGCTTGAGAAGACAGGATAGCGTTTTTTTCGGGTCCATGTCAACAACAAAGTGCGCGGATCGGGCACACTCAGTGAATCGTGGTGAAATAAGGAATGCCAAACCACACTTCGGAGGGAAACAACTTTGGCAGCATGGCCTCCAGGATGCGACGGTCGAAAAGCTCCTTGAGTACCGCCGGCAGGCCGGGGGTGGAGAGCACCACCATGCCGGCAGCCAAATACATGGTGAAGGAGGCCCAGGGGTCGGACGACCAGAGTTTCAAGGCGCTGCCGAACGAACGGGCCACCCCGCCCTCGCCCATCAGGTTCAGACTGTAAATCTCGTCGAGCACCAGATGAACCAGGACGCCGAAAAACATGAATAGCCCGATAATCCAGGCAAACCGTTCTGACTGATGAAACAAATGAAACAGCAGCGCGGCGCTCGCCCCGCCAAAGAAAACGGCTGCCGGGAGCGAGTGAAAGATCCCGCGATGCACGGTGCAGCGGATGAACATCTCGCAAACCGCATACTTGATGAACAGAAAACTCACCAGCCAGAGCACGATCAACTCGCCAATGGTATACACGCGCACCTGGCTGAACATGATCAGAAACGACCCCAGTAGCGCGAAAATCGAAAAGGTCAGATCCAGGGTCCAGGACTCCTCGGCATCGACATCCGGCAGCACGCCGCCGACCATCGCCGCAAAAAAACAGCTCAATCCGGCCTGCGCATGGATCACCCCCACGACCATCAAAGAGGTCACCACCACGCCACCCGCAACAGCTGCAACAGCCAAATGGGTGTTGAAATCGGCCATGTCAGCCGTCCCGCCGTTTTTCGAGCCGCTTTTCCACGGTATAGACCTGAATCTGCGCCCCCTCGCGCCAGCAGCCACCCTCCAGACCAGCCTTGCGGCAGAGGTGACTTAAAAATTCGACCGGATCGGGCAGCTGCTCCCACACCTGCGGCAGGAAGGTGGCGCGGCGTCCCTGTTTGGAGAGAATCACCCCGTGCACTCCCGGCTGCAAACGGGCGAGCAGATCCGGTCCGTCACGGTAGGGAAACGGTTCGGGCGGGGTCAACAGTGACACCTCGATGTCGGTATCCGCCAACTCCGAGACCGAGAGCGGTGGAAAACGCGGGTCGCGGATCGCCGCCGAAACGCCGTTCTCCAACAGATCCTCGGCCAACGAGCGGTGCGCAACCAACGAGCCGATGCAGCCACGCAGCGCTCCGCGTTGCGTCAGGGTGACGAAACAGGCGCCGGATCGGGCCAACTCCGGGGCCTCGGCGCCCAATCGGCTGGCAGAAAGTCCTGGCCGGCCCGTCAGCGTGGCACTCAGATGGGCACGCACCAACTCCGGCAGACTGTTCGATGCGCCGTTCGATGCGCCGTTCGATGCGCCGTTCGATGCGCCGTTCGGGCTGACATTCACGCAGGTGTTCACGCTGGCGTTCGGCCCATTGTTTGCCACCCCTCCCGGATCCGCCCGGGATCCACTCCCCGGAGAGGCCAGCGTGCCCCGCTTCGACTCTCCATCCGCATAAAAAAGATAGCTGGCATACCCCACCACCCGGTTCTTGTCGCCTGCCGTATCCCCGGAGTTGCGCAGATCGGCCAACACCGGATACCAACGACGACGACGTGCGGTCTCCAGCATGGCGCTCACGCCGGTACGCCCGCACGCCTCGCAGCCGGACATACTCTTGGGATCGCGCGCCAGTACCGCCTGATGGCTGATGGCATCCAGACGACGCGCCTCATCATAAGGGTGGTAGTGGGAGAGATCGGTGGAAATCACGATCAAATCGTCCGATTTGACGCACAACTCCAGCAAATCGGCCAGATGACCGCCGCTGATCTCGCCGTAAACAATCGGCACGATGCGGAAATTGACCAGTGTCACCTGCAGGAAGGGCAACTGCGTCTCCAGCGCGTGTTCCAGACGATGCGGGGCCTCGTCGCGGCTGATGTCCGGGCGTTTGGCCAGACACTCCACCCCGTCGCGATCCACCGGGATCCGTCCCAACGGGGTGAGATAGGCGTCGTAGTCGCCCACCGAGGCCCCGTCGAGCCACACCCGATGGCTGGGCCCGATCAGAAAGACCCGACGCGGCGCATGCGTCGGCGCACGGGCAAGCGCCTTGTAGGCGTGGGCAGCGGTCAAGCCCGAGTAGATGAAGCCGGCATGCGGAGCGATCACGGCCAACGGTTCCCGCGCCGGCATCGGCGCCTGATCCAGCAACCCCTCGACCATGCCGCGCAGTGCCTTGGCTTCCTGGGGATAGAACATGCCGGCCACCGCCGGTTGACGCACCCGTTCGCTGTTCATCACCACCTCCTTTGCAAAAAACCGTGCACAGCCATCTGACTTACGCGAAAAATCTGGTCAAACACCAGATCCGAAGGCTAAACTGACAAACTTGCATGATGGGGGGAGAACCCCCTCATCCCCCCACCCGTGGAACTCCAACAGCGACAGTTCCACGGTAAAATAAAGCATGATGGGGGGAGAAGTTCCTCACCCCCCACCTGTGGCACTCCAAAAGAGAGCGTTCCACGGTAAAAAAGTTTGCGTGCAATCCATACCGGATGGCAAGCCACCTTGAAGCTTTTTGCGAGGTTTTCGATCAATCACCATGCGTCACCTGTTGCTTATCCTCTGTCTGCTCTTCCCGCTCACCTCCCAGGCGTTGGCCGCTCACGGCATCAGCCTGGATGGCACCCTCAAATATCCAGCCGATTTCAAGGGGTTCGACTATACCAGCGCCGAGACCAAACCGGGCGGCACCTTGAACCTGCACGCCATCGGCAGCTTTGATAAAATGAATCCCTTCACCCTCAAGGGCTCGGCACCGGATTTTCTCTCCCCGCTGGTCTTCGAGCACCTGATGGTCCAGTCGCAGGACGAGCCTTTCTCCCAATATGGCCTGTTGGTCCAATCGGTCGAGGTGGCCGAGGACAAACTCTCGGTCACCTACCATCTCGACCCGAAAGCCCGATTCTCCGACGATGCGCCGCTGACCGCCGAAGATGTCAAGTTCTCGCTCGAAACCCTGCAATCGGCCAAGGCCCACCCGTTCCATCAATCCTACTGGCGCGATATCATCGCCGCTGAAGTGCTCTCACCCCATGCGATCCGCTTCAAATTCCGCCAGGCCAACCGCGAACTGCCGTTAATCGCCGGCGAGATCCCGGTCTTCTCGCGCGCCTTCTTTGCCAAACACCCGTTTGACGAGGAGAACCTGATCGCTCCGCTCGGCTCCGGCCCCTACGTGGTCGAGGATTTCAAACCCGGCAAAATCGTCACCTATCGCCGCAACCCCAAGTACTGGGGCAACGACCGTCCGGTCAATCGCGGACTCTATTCATTCGAGCGCATCGTATTGAAATTCTACAAGGATCCGGTGGTAGCCCTCGAAGGGTTCAAGGCCGGCGAATTCGATTTCATGCACGAAAACAACTCCAAACAGTGGGCGCGCGACTACGAGGGGCCGAAATTCACCCAAAAGCTGATCAAAAAAGAGACCCTGCCCCACAAACGGACCGCCGGCATGCAGGGGTTGATCTTCAATCTGCGCCGCCCCTTTTTCCAGGATATCCGCGTACGCAAGGCGATAAGTCTCGCCTTCGACTTTGAATGGAGCAACGAAAACCTCTTTCACGGCCAATACACCCGCTCGACCAGTTATTTCTCCAACTCCGAAATGGCGGCGACCGGCACCCCTTCGCCCGAGGAGCTGGCCCTGCTCGAACCGCTGCGCGACAAACTCGATCCAGCGGTCTTTGGCCCGGTGCCGCTGCCGGCATCAA
The DNA here is from genome assembly GCA_039908105.1 of Magnetococcus sp. YQC-9. Lineage (GTDB taxonomy): Bacteria > Pseudomonadota > Magnetococcia > Magnetococcales > Magnetaquicoccaceae > Magnetaquiglobus. Next base: position 37,064 of record JAMOBI010000029.1, on the reverse strand, counting down.
CCACCCCCCCCAACTCGTTGCGCCAGAATCTGCGCGAAGCCTCCAAACTGTTGAAAGAAACCGGTTGGACCCTCGGGCCGGACAAGATCCTCACCGATGGCAAGGGCAACCGCCTGGAGATCGAAATCCTGCTCGCCTCGCCCGCCTTCGAGCGCATCCTGGCCCCCTATGCCGCCAATCTGGAAAAACTCGGCATCGTGCTCAAGTATCGCACCGTGGACACCTCGCTCTACCAGAGCCGCGTGCACGATTTCGATTACGACATGATCGTCAACGGCTTTGGTCAATCGCAATCCCCAGGCAACGAACAGCGCGACATGTGGCACTCCGAAAGCGCCAAGATCCAGGGCAGCCACAACCGCATTGGCATCCAGGATCCGGCGGTCGACGCCCTGGTGGAAAAAATCATCTATGCCAACAACCGCCAGGAACTGGTCACCGCCTGTCGCGCCCTCGACCGGGTGCTGTTGGCCGGACACTACCTGGTGCCCAACTGGCACCTCAACTACCACCGCATCGCCTACTGGGACCGCTTTGGTCGCCCGGCCAATCCGCCGCTCTTCTACCAGCCCGAGGATTGGCTGTTCTCCTGGTGGATGAAGTGACATGGGCGCCTACATCTTAAGACGCCTGCTTTTGATGATTCCGACCCTGTTCGGCATCATGGCGCTCACCTTTCTGGTGATCCAGTTCGTGCCCGGCGGACCGGTGGAACAGATGATCGCCCTGATGGAGGCGGGCCAGGCCGGCGGACATGGCGGCGGCGAAGTGGCCTCCACCTCTTCGGGTGGCGGACTCTATCGCGGGGCCAAAGGGTTGACCCGGGAGCAACTGGCCGCACTCAACCGCCTCTACGGCTTTGATCTCCCGGCCCACGAGCGTTTTTTGTTGATGATGCGCAATTACCTGACCTTCGAGTTCGGCGACTCCTACTACCACCATCGCAAGGTGGTGGATCTGGTGCTCGATAAAATGCCGGTTTCGATCTCGCTTGGCATGTGGACCTTTCTTCTGACCTATCTGGTCAGCATCCCGTTGGGCATCCGCAAGGCGGTGCAACATGGCGACCGCTTCGATGCCGTGACCTCCGTGCTGATCCTGGCGGGTTATTCAATCCCCGGCTTCGTGCTCGGGGTGCTGTTGATCGTGCTGTTCGGTGGCGGCAGCTTCCTCGATCTTTTCCCGATCCGCGGGCTGGTCTCGGATAACTGGACGGAACTCTCCTTGTGGGGCCGCATCACCGATTACCTCTGGCACATGGTGCTGCCAGTCACCGCATCGGTGGTCGGCTCGTTTGCGGTCATGACCATGCTGACCAAGAACAGCTTTTTGGAGGAGATTTCCAAACAGTACGTCCTCACCGCCCGCGCCAAGGGGATCACCGAAAACGCCGTGCTCTACCGCCACATCTTCCGCAACGCATTGATCCCCCTGGTCACCGGCTTTCCCGGTGCCTTTGTCGCCGCCTTTTTCAGCGGCAGTCTGCTGATCGAAACCATCTTCACCTTGGATGGCCTCGGACTGCTCGGCTACGAGTCGGTGATCAACCGCGACTATCCGGTGGTGCTGGCCACGCTCTACTTCTATACCCTCTTGGGACTGCTCACCAAATTGATCACCGATCTGACCTATGTGGTCGCCGATCCGCGCATCACCTTCGAGAGCGCCAAGTAGATGGAAGACCGACACCCTCTGTGCCAATGAGAAAAACCGGTGAAATCGTTACCCCACCCTTCTGCGCGCATCTCCAATCGGCAACCTTTATCGCCGACCAAAAATCTTCTGGCTTTCTCCCCTCCGCTCACGTTAAACTTGAAAAGTGGCCCCTGGCAAAAAATCAGCCGCTTTCCGGGGCCGATTCGCCATTCTTAAAGCAAGGAAACCACCATGACCTGCCGTGTCGACGAAATCCTCAACGACTCCCACGACCTGATCAGCGATACCCTGATCGAGTTCGCCGAAAATCTGACCACCGATTTCAACCTGGACGCCTCGCGCAGCGAAAACCTACCGGAGAGCGATGCCTACAAAACCCTGCGCGGCGCCATGGAGACCTTCGCGGTCTGGTACGTTGGCAAAAAAGGTTGACCCCCTCCACACACCCACTCACCATGTCAGACGACCCGACCCATGACTTAGATAATATTTCTCTGCTTGACCACGGCCTCAAACTACGCCTGCTGCACGATGAGGTCGGGGATGAGATCCGCTTGATCGTCGACAAATTTCTCGAAATCCTGCCCATTCGCCTGCAAACCCTCAGGGCGTATCATGCCGCCGGGGATACGGTCAACTTCACCATCGAGGCCCACCGTCTGAAAGGGGCTGCCGCCACACTCGGCGCAGAACGGATGGGGGCGTTGTGTGCCCATTTGGAAGCCCGCGCCAAAACCGGCATCCTGCCCGATCCCCGACAGCTGCAACGGTTGACCGAAATGGCACCCCGGGTTGCCGAGGCCATGAACCACATTGTGCGTCATTTCCGCGTCTGAAAACCTCCCCTTTGGAAGATAAAAACGATCCTTGCCATGGGAATTGGATGAAAACACCAAGCCAATCGGTTACCATGCTTCCTCATCACCGGATCCATCTCCCCCACCGACCAAGAGACGCCCATGATGCACACACACGATACGTTCGCTTCCTCTCTCATCCGTCCCGGTCGTTGGCTACTGACGCTCGCCGCACTCTTGAGCCTGTACCCCCCTGGGACAGCCATCGGCTCGCCACTGCTGACCCCTCCGGCCATGGAAGCCAAAACCGCTGCCACCACGGCAACCGATCTGCTACGTCAGGGCCAGCAGTCGCTTGAGGCTGGCAAGAACGACGTGGCGTTGCAACAATTGCGGCAAGCCGCCACTCTGGCCGCACACGCCAAAGATCTCCAGACCGCCTCGCAAGCCAATGAACTCATCTCGCAATGGGTGAATGCACTCCCGGCCTGGGTCGACGAGACTCTTCAGAAGGCTGGAGCCATCCCCTCCGAAAAGGTTGGCGCAGCCAAGGTCTGGGCCAAAAGTCGCGAAGCATCGTCGGCTGCGGCTGAAAAGGGGGATCTGGGTAGCGCGTTGCGTCTGGCCAGACAGGCGGTCGATCTGGCCCAAGAAAACTTCGGTCCCAAACATGCCACCACGTTCATGAGTGAACGCGAATTCGGGACGCTCTTGACCATGGCCGGAAAACTGGTCGAGGCCGAAGCGCTCTTGAATCAGGCAGCCGGCCATGCGCGTCAGGCGTTGGGCGCCGAACATCCGGAAAAACTCGCCTGCGACAAAGCCTTGGCCGAACTGTTCGAGCAACAGGGCAAACTCCCCGAGGCCACCAAGCTGCATCAGAATACCCGTTCCGTGTTGCAGGCCAAGCTCGGTCTCGAACACCCGCTCACCATCGAAACCGATTTGGCCCTGGCCGGGATTTTCAAAGAACAGGGACGCTTCGATGAGGCGGACGCCCTGTTGAAAGAAAGCTGTCAGCGCACCAGCGCCCTCCACGGGTATCACCACCTGGAAACAGCCAAATGTCTGGAGCGGTTCGCGCAACTCAAAATGGCTCGCGAAGCTTTTCCCGAGGCACGCGAATCCTTCGAGCAAGCCGTGACCATCGCAGATGGGATCACGCTCGTCGATGACCCCACCATACTCCCGATGCGAATTGGCGCCGCCGAAGCAAACCGCCGTCTGGGCGAGCTGAAACGGGCCGATGAATACTTGAAACCGGTATTGTCCAAATGGCCGACCGGTAGCGGACACGATCCTTTGGCCATCGAGGCGTTCACCGCCCAGCTGCATCTGTTGGCCGATCAGGGGGAGCTGTCCGCAGCTGAGACTCTGGCACGCAAGCTTCAAAAACAACTCACCGCCAATCTTGGTATCGACCACCCGAACACCCTGGCGATGAATGTAGAATTGGCAAGCATACAAGAGAAGCAGGGCCACCTCGCCGAGGCAGAAAGCGGATTGAAACAGACCCTCAGTCGCCTCACCCAATCCCTGGGCGAAGATCATCCCACCACGATCACGGCGATGAACAATTTGGGTCAACTGCTTGAGGAGGCCGGGCTCTACGACGATGCCGAACCCCTGTTGCGTCAGGCGCTGGAAAAGGCCCAAACCAAACTCGGCATCGATCGCCCTTCCACCTTGACCACCATGAACAATCTCGCCCTGCTGCATGAAAGCCAAGGCAATTTTGATAAAGCTGAACCACTCTATCAAAGCGCAATCGCGATTTATCGCAAACGTCTCGGAGAGAAACATGTCGACACGTTAGCCGTGGTCAACAATCTGGCTTATCTGTATCTGTTGAAACGTGAATATGCCAAGGCCAAGCCATTGTTCCAACAGGTGTTCGACAGTTGGAACAGCACGTTGGGCGAGCAACACCCCCGCACGCTCAAGGCGCTCAACAATTCAGGTCGCGTGCTGCACCATCTCGGAGAGCACGACGAAGCCTTGAAACGGTTCCAACGTGCGCTTGAGCTGCGCAAAAAGGTATTCGGCGAACGCCATCCGGACGTGATCCGATCGATGATCGATTCAAGCCGCCTGCTGCACGACATGGGCCGCGCCAAGGAGGCCGAGGAGATGGCCCGTCAGGCGCGCGCGCTGGGAGAGAAGGTCTTAAGCCCTTTGCATCCGTATCTTTTCGAGACCATCGAGATCCTGGCACGGATTCTTGAGAAGGGCAAACACCCCGATGCCTTCAAATTGCGCAAGGAGCTGTTCGTACGACGCTCCGATTTTCTCGACCGCATGCTCTGGGCCACCTCGGATAACGCCCGCGAGGGGTATATCCGGTTGCACGCGCCAGAGCTCAACACCCATCTGTCGATCCTCGCCGGCATGAACCCGGCCATCGCCGGACGCGAGACACTGGAGGTCGGTCTGCGTCGCAAGGGATTGCTGCTCAAAACCACCTCGGAGATCCGCCAGATCGTGCGCCTCGGCAACGATCCGAAGCTCAAGACACTCAGCGACAAATTGACCACCACCCGCAAAAAACTGGCTTCGCTCACCCTGGCGGGTCCAACCCCGGAAAGCGCCAATTCCCATCTCAAGGAAATCCATACCTTGGAGGGCGAGGTGGAACGGTTGCAACTCGAACTCGGTCAGGCCAGCAAGCGGTTCCAAAAGAGTGTGATGCCCGTCACCATCGACGATCTGGTCAAACATGTGCCGGAACAGTCAGCGCTCACAGAATTTCTTTTTTACAAGGATGGGGAGCGTTCCGGTCTGCTGGCCGCCATCCTGCGCAAAGAACAGGGCAAGCCCCTCTTCGATCTGGTGGTCTATCCAGATCCGGAAGGGATCCAGAAAGTGATCATCGAGTACCGGACCATCATCCAGGATGAGGATGCCGACGAAGAGAGCCTCAAAAAGATCGGACGTCAGGCCTATGATCGCATCTGGGCGCCGATTCGCGAGCGGATCGGCAAGCGGGAACAGGTTCATGTGGTTCCGGACGGTCTGCTCAACATCCTGCCGTTTCCGGCCCTGGTCGACCCGGAAGGGGATTATCTGACCCGCAGTACGGATCTGCACCTGCTCTCCTCGAGCCGTGACCTGGTACCAGTCAATCTGCCCGAGGCCAAGGGGAACTATCTGATTCTGGCCGGACCGGATTACGACAACGGTCAACCGGCCAATACCAGAACTTCGACCGCTCTTTCTGACGACGCCTCCAAACAACGCGCCAGCGATCTGAAGCAGGAGCTGCGCGCCCTGGGTTCAGGCATGCGCGGGCTGAACTTCACGGCCCTGCCCGGTGCGGAAAAAGAGGGCCGTCTGATCGCCACTCAGGCTTCCGAAAAGAAAAAAGCCAATACCATCCTGATCAAACAACAGGCCCAGGAGCTCTCTCTGTTCACCCAGCCCAAGCCGCCGGAGATTCTGCATATCGCCACGCACGGATTCTTCTTGAAGCCGGATGAGAACCTCCAGAAACGCCTGTTGAAACTGATCCGCGGTGGCGAGCAGCTGCTGCCCCCCCCGGGCGACAACCCCCTGTTGCGCGCCGGACTCGCCTTTTCCGGCATCAACGCCAATGCCAAACGATTGGGCGAGATCGATACCGACAACGATGGCGTTCTCACCGCCCAGGAGGTACTCAATCTCGATCTGACCGGCACGCGCCTGGCGGTCCTGTCGGCCTGCGAAACCGGTCTGGGGGAGGTGCATGAGGGCGAAGGGGTCTACGGTCTGCGCCGCGCCTTTCAGGAGGCTGGAGCACGTACCGTGATCGCGTCGCTCTGGGAGGTCAGCGATGCGGGCACGCAGGCCCTGATGACCAGCCTTTACGCCCGTCTGAGCGAAGGCATGCACCCCCACCGGGCACTGCGCGAGGCGCAACTGGATCTGCTCGAATCCAATGAGTGGCACCATCCGTACATCTGGGCAGCCTTCATGATGATCGGTGAGTAAGGCATGCGCTATGACACCACCTTGAAGGAGCTGTTCCAAACCCTGCCCCAGACGCTCTTCACCCTGCTCGTGGGTCAACAGGCCAGCGAACGGCTGCCGTGCGAATTTGCCTCGGTCCGAAAACGGGTGCCGGATCTGCTGGTGAGGCTCAAGGATGGCTCTTTAGCTTCACATGGAGCTGCAAAGCGATGTGGACAGAACCATGGTGTGGCGCATGGTCGAGTATTTTGGTATGATACGGCAGGAGCATCCCGATGCGCACTTGACGCAGATCGTCTTGTTCGTCGGTCCCGGTGCCGCGACTTTTCCAACCAGCAGCGAAGAACCGACCTTCCGGTTCTCCTACCGCCTGGTCGACATCCGGGAGATCGACTGCCGCGCCATCCTGTCCAGCGACTCGCTGGAAGAAAATCTGCTGGCCATCCTGTGCGGTATGGAAAATGAACAGGAGACCATTCGCGCACTCTTGTCCCGCATCGCCCGACTCCCCACAAAACCCAGGGCCGATGCGCTGAAAAAATTGATGATCCTGTCCGGGCTGCGACGCCTGGTCTGTCAAATCAAGGAGGAGATCGATACGATGGCCATTACCATCGATGTGATGGAAAACGAATTCCTGCGGGATATCTTCCTGCGCGGAGAGCTGGAAGGCGAACATAAGGGGCGTACGGAAGGGCTCAAGGAGGGACGCAAGGAGGGAATTTTCCAGGGTGTGCGGGAAGGGGTGCAACGCACGCTCACCCTCTTGTTGCGCGAACGCTTCGGACCTCTGCCGGATTGGGTCGGACAACGGTTGGCCGAAGCCGAACTGGATACCCTGGAAACTTGGCTGAAAAACAGTCTCAAGAGTGAATCGTTGACCGAACTCTTTCACTGATCCCGCCGCGATTCAACGCCACCTGCCGCGCGCGGGCACCCATTTCACCACGCGCGGGCACGCTTTGGGCCCGTTTCACCGACTCTTTAAAGCCGCCTGTTGATCATTTTCTGGCCCATCTCTTGCTTGAAATCCTCCTCATTAAACGAGCACGCATCGGTTCCAACCGCTGCGCACGCTCCATCCAGAGCCGATCTCCACACCCAACCTCAGCATCCATCGCCCATCACCTTGAGCCGCCGTCACCATGACAACCTCTCTCGAAACCCTTGTTGCCCGTGCCGTTGATCTTGGCTTGCAATCCTCCCTGGCCACACCCCGTGCTGCCGCGCTGCTGGCCAACAAGATCCGCTCCCCCGAAGCCGAAGCCCTGATCCAGGAGTCCCAGCGCCTCACCGCCGACTACAAATCCAGCTTGAAGGCCATCGAGGCCGCAGCCCCACAACAATACACCGCACTGCGTAACCAGGTCGTTGACCTGGTGCGCAAGGCGATGAAGAAACAGCCCGGCATGCGCAAATGGCGCTGCCAGGTCTGCAACTTCCTCTTCGACGAGCGCATCGGATTGCCACGATTGAAAATCCCGGCATCGACCAGCTTCCAGGATCTGCCGGATGAGTGGGAGTGCCCGGATTGCGACAGCAGCAAAGAGCAGTTCGTGCTCGACCGGGATTGAGCGTCGCACGATAGCGCACCCATTTTGAGAAGCGTCATTTTCTCAAAGGCCGTCTGCAAGATGCGCGCGTCGTTTCCAAACTTGCAGGATGGGGGGAGAACCCCCTCACCCCCATCCGTGGCACTCCAGAAGCCAAATCGCACCCATTTTGGGATGCGTAGTTTTTTTCGCAAGACTGCGTGCAAGATGCGGGAGTCGTTTCCAAAAAACAAAAAACGACTCCCGCAAAGGCGGCGCGCAGCGCATTTTTCGCAAAAGGCACGAAAAATGCTTCTTTATAAAGAGCACGCCAAAGTCAAAAGCAAAACCCTGGGAGAGGAATCTCCCAGACCCTCTCTTTTTTTTCACCAATAAAAACTGAACCGCACCCATTTTGGGATGCGTCGCTTGCCCCAACCAAGTCGACGCAGCCGCAGCATCTCACGGACATCATCTGCTTGTAACATTGGGTTTCCTTCTTGGTTAACGTTTCCAAGGATTGAAACCGAATCTTTCGTTCATGTCATCTCTCCTCATTCCCGGAGAAGGGGTCAATTCTTCGTGTCGTCAGGGGGGCAGTTTCTCATGTCGCCTGACATGCCCGCTCGCTACAAAAACTTATCAAAAATTGATATATGTCAATGTATATCCAGTACGAACACTGTATTTCAACCTGAATTCATGTTAACGTGGAAAATACGTTGCAACAGACTTATAAACCCTTAAAAAAAGTTCCCCGATGGCTCGTGACAACACCCCCTTTGCCTTGGCAAGCGCTGTGATCCTGGTTCAGCCAGAGCGGTTGCAGGCGGTCGCGGCAGATATCTCCGCTCTGCCGGGAGCGGCGATCCATGCGACGAGCGCACAAGGGAAGATGGTGATCACCCTGGAAGATCGGAGCACCGAAATTTTGGTGCAACAGTTTGATTTGATCCGCAACCTCGACGGCGTTTTGAGCGCCGATTTGATTTATCAGCACTCCGAAGAGAGTTCCGACCCTTAAAGCATGAGCAAGGAGACCGCACCGTGAAAGTAACCCGACGCGAATTCATCAAGGCCAACGCCATTGCCGCCGCGGCTGCGGCTGCCGGCATGAGCCTGCCCGACCTGGCCCAGGCCCAGAGCGACGAGGGCGACATCCGTTGGGACAAGGCGCCCTGCCGTTACTGCGGCACCGGGTGCAGCGTGCTGGTGGGCGTCAAGGATGGCCGCATCGTGGCCACCCAGGGCGATCCGGATGCACCGGTCAACAAGGGTCTCAACTGCATCAAAGGGTATTTCCTCTCCAAGATCCCCTACGGGGCCGATCGCCTCACCACCCCGCTGTTGCGCAAAAAAGACGGCAAATACGACAAGAACGGCGACTTCACCCCGGTCTCCTGGGACGAAGCGTTCGACATCATGGCCGCCAAGTACAAGGCCGCGCTCAAAGAGGGCGGTCCCACCACCGTGGGGATGTTCGGCTCTGGTCAGTGGACCATCTGGGAAGGGGTGGCTGCGGTCAAGCTGTTCAAGGCCGGCTTCCGCTCCAACAACATCGATCCGAATGCCCGTCACTGCATGGCCTCGGCTGTGGCCGGTTTCATGCGCACCTTCGGCATCGACGAGCCCATGGGCTGCTACGACGATCTGGAGCACGCCGATGTCTTCGTGCTGTGGGGCTCCAACATGGCGGAGATGCATCCAATCCTCTGGTCGCGTCTGGCCAACACCCGGTTGAGCAATCCCAACGCCAAGGTGGTGGTGCTCTCGACATACCAGCACCGCAGCTTCGATCTGGCCGACATGGGTCTGATCTTCAAGCCGCAGACCGATCTGGCGATTGCCAATTACATCGCCAACCACATCATCCAGAGCGGCAAGGTCAACGAGGAGTTCGTCAAGAATCACGTCGCCTTCCACAAGGGGGTGACCAACATCGGTTATGGCCTGCGTCCCACCCACGGCCTGGAGAAGGATGCCGCCGATGCCAAGGATCCCAACGTCTCTTCGCCGATCACCTTCGATGATTTCAAAGCCTTTGTGGCCGAGTACAGCGCAGAGATGACCAGCCAGCTGACCGGAGTGGCGAAAAAGGATCTCGAAGCCTTGGCCGAGATGTATGCCGATCCAAAGTTGAAAGTGATGTCACTCTGGACCATGGGTGTCAATCAACACACCCGCGGCACCTGGATGAACAACATGATTTACAACATGCACCTTCTGACCGGCAAGATCGCCGAGCCGGGCAACTCGCCCTTCTCGCTCACCGGTCAGCCTTCGGCCTGCGGCACGGCGCGCGAGGTGGGCACCTTCTCGCACCGTCTGCCCGCCGACATGGTGGTGATGAAGAAGGAGCACCGCGACCTGACCGAAAAGCTCTGGCTTTTGCCCGAGGGAACCCTGCCGGACAAGCCCGGTTATCACGCGGTGGTGCACCATCGCATGCTCAAGGATGGCAAGCTCAACGCCTACTGGGTGATGTGCACCAACAACATGCAGACCGCCCCTAACATGAACGAAGAGGGGTATCCGGGTTATCGCAATCCCAAGAACTTCGTGGTGGTCTCCGACCCCTACCCCACGGTCACGGCCATGGCAGCGGATCTGATCCTGCCCACGGCGATGTGGGTGGAGAAGGAGGGGGCCTACGGCAATGCCGAGCGGCGCACCCAGTTCTGGCGTCAGCAGATCAAGGCGCCGGGCGAGGCCAAATCCGATCTGTGGCAGTTGATGGAGTTCTCCAAGCGGTTCAAGGTCGAGGAGGTGTGGCCTGCCGAACTGATCGCCAAGAAGCCGGAGGTTGCCGGCAAGACCCTTTTCGACGTGCTTTATGCCAATAGCCAGGTGAACAAGTTCCCGGTTGACGAGTTGCAGAAGGATCAGCTCAACGACGAGTCGCGTCATTTCGGATTCTATGCGCAAAAGGGGCTGTTCGAGGAGTATGCCGCCTTCGGACGTGGCCATGCGCACGACCTGGCCGATTTCGACACCTATCACAAGGCGCGCGGTCTACGCTGGCCGGTGGTGGGGGGCAAGGAGACCCTGTGGCGTTTCCGCGAGGGGTATGATCCCTATGTCAAAGCCGGGGAGAAGGTCCGTTTTTACGGCAAGCCGGACGGCAAGGCGTGGATCTTCGCGCTGCCCTATCAGCCGCCGGCAGAGGCCCCGGATGGGGAGTACGATCTGTGGCTCTCCACCGGTCGCGTGCTTGAGCATTGGCACTCCGGCTCCATGACCCGCCGCGTTCCCGAACTCCATCGTGCGGTGCCGGATGCCCAACTCTTCATGCATCCGGATGATGCCGAAAAGCGCGGCCTGAAGCGCGGCATGGTGGCCAAGATCATCTCCCGGCGTGGCGAAGTGGTGGCGCGCGTCGAAACCCTGGGTCGCAACCGTCCGCCGGCGGGATTGGTTTATATTCCGTTTTTCGACGAGTCGCGTCTGGTCAACAAGCTGACGCTCGATGCCACCTGTCCGATCTCGAAGGAGACCGACTACAAGAAGTGTGCGGTCAAGGTGGTAAAAGCTTAAACCATTGAGAAACTTGGGATGTGTCGCTTTTACTGGTAAAAAAAAAGAGAGGGTCTGGGAGATTCATCTCCCAGGGTTTTGACTTTAAGATTTTAGCGCGCTCCTCAAAAAAAGCATTTTTCGCGCCTTTTGCGAAAAATGCGCCGCGCGCCGCCTTCGCGGGAGTCGTTTCCGCCTTTTGGAAACGACTCCCGCATCTTGCACACAGATTTCAAGAAAATAACGCTTCTCAAGATGGTTACGGTATAGAAGGTTGAAGGCATAAGAAGATGGACGAAACTTCCGCTGGGCGGTCCCCTGCGACCGCCATAACGCGGCGTGGCCTGTTGCAAAAAGGCGGGGGGGCCGCGGTCGGATTGAGTTTGATCGGATTTTTGACCTGGGTGGGGGTGCGATCCGCCGATGCGGTGCCTTTGTGGGCCGTGCGTCCCCCAGGTGCCTTGCCGGAACCGGATTTTCTCGGCAAGTGTCTGCGTTGCGGGTTGTGCGTGCGGGCCTGTCCCTATGACATCCTCTCTCTGGCCGAAACCGGGAGCGGGGTGGCACCGGGTACCCCCTTCTTCACCCCCCGCAAGGCGCCTTGTGAGATGTGTCCGGAGATTCCGTGCGTTGCGGCCTGTCCGTCCGGGGCACTTGATCACGGGCTCACCGACATTGCCAAGGCGCGCATGGGTCTGGCGGTGCTGGCTGACCAGGAGAACTGTCTGGCTTTCCTGGGATTGCGTTGCGAGGTCTGTTTTGAGGTCTGCCCGGTGATGAACAAGGCCATCACCCTGGAGATGCGCCTCAACACGCGCAGTGGCAAGCATGTGCACTTTCTGCCCACGGTCCACTCGGAGCACTGCACCGGGTGCGGCAAGTGTGAGAAGGGGTGTGTATTGGAGGAGGCGGCCATCCGGGTATTGCCGCGCGCTGCGGTGAAGGGCGCGCTCGGCAAGCACTACCGGGTGGGGTGGGAAGAGAAGAAAAAGGCCGGGCATGCCCTGATTCCCGAACCTTTGAGCCTGCCGGTACGCCGGCCCGGAGACGGATCATGAAACGTCCACCCGGTGAAGAGGCGGTCGAGAAGAAGGGGTGGTGGCCGGCCCATCGCTGGCTGGTGTGGCGGCGCATCTCTCAGGCGGGCGTGCTGGGGCTGTTTTTACTCGGGCCGGCGTTCGATCTCTGGCTGATTCGCGGCAATCTCGCATCGAGTCTGTTTCTCGATGTCGTGCCGATGACCGATCCGCTGCTCTTTTTGCAGCTGCTGGTGGCCTCAGGCATGCCTGCCACTCAGGCGATCCTCGGTGTCGGGGTGGTATTGGTGCTCTACGGCCTGTTGGGCGGACGACTGTTTTGTTCCTGGGTCTGTCCGGTCAATCCGATCACCGATCTGGCCGCCTGGATGAGGCGCCGGCTGGGAATCTCAGGCGGTTGGCGCGGCGATCGCCGGATCCGCTACGCGGTGTTGGTCCTGGTGATCGGCATTGCAGCGGCCAGTGGTCTGATGGTCTGGGAGTGGGTCAATCCGGTGAGTCTGCTCCATCGGGGTTTGATCTTCGGGGTTTGGAGCGGCTGGCTGGCGGTGGTGGGGATCTTGCTGTTTGATCTGCTCCTCTCCCCGCACGGCTGGTGCGGGCGGTTGTGTCCGACCGGGGCGTTGTATGCCCAGCTGGGACATGCCACCCCGTTGGCGGTGAGTGCCGTCCGGCGGGAGGCCTGCAGCGATTGTCGGGCCTGTCACCAGGTCTGTCCCGAGGCGGCGGTGATCGATCCGGCGCTCAAGGGGGCGGCCAAAGGGGTCGGACCGCGCATCACCGGGATCGATTGCACGCGCTGTGGTCGCTGCATCGATGTCTGCCCGGACGAAGTTTTTGAATTCGACTTTCATTTACCCAACATTTCGAGGGTGGTGCCATGAAAAATCGGTTGTGGATGATCATGTGGGCGGTGTGGGTGATCGTGGCCGTCGGGGCGTGGAGCGGCGCGGCCATGGCCCAGGGGGGCGGTGAGGTGCAAACGCTGCGTGGGGCCGTGCCCCTGGATGGGGCGGATCAGGCACCGGAGATGGCCAAATGGATGCCGGACAGTCACGGCCTGCCGCGCAACTATCTGCAGCAGCCGCCGCTGATTCCGCATCAGATCGAAGGGTACAAGATCGATCTGCGCCATAACAAGTGCATGACCTGCCACAGCTGGAGCAAGGCCAAGGAGACCCACGCCACCAAGGTGAGCCTGACCCACTTCCGCAACCGTTTCGGCACTGAGTTGTCGGATGTCTCGCCGCAACGCTATTTCTGCACGCAGTGTCATGTGCCGCAGAAGGATGCCAAGCCTCTGGTCGAAAACGCTTTCAAGCCCGTGGACGCGGTGCGGTGACGTTGTCGCATCTTGAGCAAGCCGAAACCACGCCATTTGAGGAAAGGGAGCAGCCATGAGTCAAGATCAGGAGCGCGCGTCGTGGAGTTTGAAGAGTCACTGGAAAATCCTGGGGGGATTTTTCTTTCTTGGTGTCTTGTTTTGGGGTGGTTTCCACTGGGCGCTGGCCACCACCAACAACGAGACGTTCTGCATTTCGTGTCACGAGATGAAGGATAATGTTTACAAAGAGTATCGCGAGACCGTGCACTACTACAATCCGAGCGGGGTGCGTGCCACCTGTCCGGATTGTCATGTGCCCAAGGCCTGGCAGCACATGATCGTGCGCAAGATCCAGGCGAGCAACGAGTTGTGGCACAAGTTCAAGGGGACAATCGACACGCCGGAGAAGTTCGAGGGCAAGCGGTTGGAGTTGGCCCGCAACGTCTGGAACACCATGAAAACCACCGATTCGCGCGAGTGTCGCAACTGTCATGATTTCAAGTCCATGGACTTCACGCGGCAGGGGTCGCGGGCCTTTGATTTCCACGAGCGGGGTTTCTCGAAGGGTAAGACCTGCATCGACTGTCACAAGGGGATTGCGCACGCATTGCCAAAGGGCATGACCGCAGCGGATGATACGAGCCATTTTTGAGCACAGGTAACCATTCAGCACCCCACGATTGCAGGGGGCCGGGGACCGGCACGGTCCCCGGCTTTGGTTTGGAGACGGAGCCTCCAAGATTTCGCTTTTGACTTTATCCTTTCGCGCGCTTTCTCACGATAAGAGCGCGCGAAAGTCAAAAGCATAACCCTGGGAGATGAATCTCCGGTGGTGCCTTACGTTAACCTGGCGGATCAACCAAGCTGATTTGACTGATTGCGATGGTCTGGCACGTCAGTCACCAACCCTTAAAGCCTTTAGTCACGCGGCTTTGTTCTTGGGCCATGTTCGCGGGATTGTTTTGCAAAAGACGCAAAACAATCCCGCATCCAAGGCGGCGCGCGGCGCATTTTTCTAGAAAAGGCGCGAAAAATGCTTCTTTTAAAAAGCGCGCTAAAGTCAAAGTCAAAACCCTGGGAGATGAATCTCCCAGACCCTCTCTTTTTTTTTCACTAATAAAAACTACACATTCCAAGCTGGCCATCAAAAACAACGCAGCACCAGGTTGATCAGCTCAGCATGACGGATGGGTTTGCACAGATAATCATCCATACCGGCATCCAGACAACGCTGCTTGTCCTCCTCCATCGCAAACGCGGTCATGGCCACCACGTTCGCATGCGGCAGATCCGACTCCGCTTCGCGCTCTCTTAACAAACGAACCGCGCTGATCCCGTCCATCTCGGGCATATGGACATCCATCAATACCAGGGCATAAGGTTTGGTGGCGGTCATCTGCAAGGCTTCTCGACCATTGACCGCCAACTCCGGCTCAACCCCGATTTTTTTGAGCATTTTCAAGATGACCAGTTGATTCAAGGGATCATCCTCAACCACCAGCACCGGCATACCGGTCAGCCGTTGCCGCGTCTCTGAACCAATCCCGGTAAAGGTCCGGTTCATGTCACGATCCGACGCATCCTTGGACGGATCAGCCGGGCACGCCTCACCACCGGTTGACCCGAGCTCCAGCACCTGCGCGGGCAGGGAGAAATAAAAAACACTCCCCTCTCCCGGCGTGCTCTCGGCCCAAATGGTTCCCCGCATGATCTCCACCAGTCGCTTGCTGATGGCCAGGCCCAGTCCGGTTCCACCATATCGATTGTAGATCGTGTCGTCCGCCTGCGCAAAGATCCCGAAAATGGCACCCAGTTTATCCGCCGCGATGCCAATCCCGGTATCCGCGACCGAAAACAACAATCGAGGTTCCGCATCCGCAAAACTCATCTCCAGGACAATCCGGATCGAACCCTGATCGGTGAACTTGATGGCATTGCCCACCAGATTGATCATCACCTGCCGGATGCGGCGATAATCGGCTTGCACCGCCATCGGCACCTTCGCATCCACGCGACAGGAGAGTGCCAGTCCCTTCTGCCGCTCGGCAGGCACCTGCATGATGCTGTAGACGCTCTCCATCAGATCCCGCGGCGAAAAAAGTTCCGCCTGGGTGGTGAATTCGCCCGACTCGATCTTGGCCAGATCCAGAATGTCGTTGATCAGGATGAGCAGTGCCCGCCCGGAATCGATGATCACCCGCGTGGCTTGGCTCTGCTCTTCGGTAAGACTCTCCTGGCTCATCAGATCCGCCATGCCGATGATGGCATTCATCGGGGTGCGGATCTCATGGCTCATCATGGCGAAAAACTGGCTTTTGGCCTGATTGGCCTGCTCTGCGGCGATCTTGGCCCGGCGCAACTCCTCTTCCACCCGCTTGCGCTGGGTGATGTCGCGCAAAGAGGCCAGATAGGCCGTCTCCCCCTCCCATTGGATCTCGGCAACCCGCATTTCAACCACGCGGCACTCGGTTTGGCCTGGCGGCAGGATATCCAGTTCGGTGGTCTGGCCGGTTACCACCAGAAAGCCGAACTCATCCCCCACGCGCAGGGCACTCCTGCCGAAGATTTCATCCACCGCAGGATTGCAAAACCGTACCATCCCGGCCTTGTCCACCACCAGCATGCCATCAACAACCTTCTCCACCAGATGACGGAAGCCCGACTGGCTCTCTTCCAATTGCACGTGGGTGCGCTGGCGTTCGATGGCATACCGCACCGAACGGGAGAGAAAATCACTCGGATTCAGCTGCAACACGGACTTGACCAGAAAATCCTGGGCGCCACGGCGCACCCCTTCCAAGGCGAGCTCCTTGTCATCCAGGTTGGTCAAAATGACGATGGGCAGCTGGGGATGGTGTTCCCGTATCGCGTGCAAGGTCTCCATTCCCAGGCTGTCCGGAAGATTCAGATCCAGCAGGACGACCTGAAAATGGCCCCTGGAGAGCGCCAGCAACCCATGACTCAAGGTGTCGACATGCGTCACCCGATAGCAATCCTGGGGGTTCTCCTCAAGCAACTCCCGAATCAACTGTGCTTCGGACGGGTGGTCCTCGATCAACAGAATGGCAATGGCGGGTGACGACGACATGGTCAGTTTTCCTGTTTCTGCTTCTTGGCCATCTTGACGCGATACATCTGCGCGTCCGCCTGGCGGATCAGCTGCTCCAGATCATGTACCGAATTTTTATCCACTTCCACATGGCCGATGCTTAACGACAAACGGAAGAGGCGCCCGGATTGGCCATTCAGCCGTGCGATCTCCGCCTCCATCCTGGCGAGAATATTGCCGATCGGACTGCTCTCCTCCATGCGCAAGGAGAGGGCCAGGAACTCGTCTCCACCCAGCCGCGCCAGGATGTCCGACTTGCGAAAGGCCCGCCGCATGAGCGTGGCGGTCTCTTTCAAGGCCTGGTCGCCAAACTGATGTCCCAACTGGTCGTTGATCGGCTTCATGCCATCCAGGTCGATGAAAAACAATACAAATCGGGCGTTGCTGCGCTCGGTGATGGTCAACTCCTGGGAGGCGAGCAAAAAGAATCCACGCCGGTTGTTCAAACCGGTCAACTCATCTTCCATGGAGAGGTGCCGCAACTGGTCCCGCAGCCGGACATTCTCGGTCACATCCCGCAGGGAGACCAACAGGGCCTCTTGTTCCTGCCAACGGGTGGGCACCGTACGCATTTCCGCGATCCCCAATTCGCCATTCTTGCGCACCACGTCCAGTTCGGTGACGCTGCCGGAGACCACGGGAAATCCAAACGGCAAACCGATCATCTCCTCCCGGGTCCGCCCCAGCAACTGGGTGGCGGCGTGATTGACAAAGTCCACCCGACTCTCCTCCCCCAGAATCAGGATGCCATCCACGCTCTTCTCGACAATGGACTGAAAGCTCTTCACGCTGGCGTGCAGCGCCTCCTGCAGACGCTGATATTCGGAGATGTCCTGGGCAGCACAAACATAGCCATCGATCCGACCATCGCGGGAGCGCAGCGCCGAGACCGAAAACAACACGGGAATCTTCTCCCCCAGGCTGGAGACAAACCAGCTTTCCAGATTGCGAATCGCCCCCTGATGCGAGACCGTCAACATGCAGGCATCCAACCATTGGCTGCCTTCCGCCAGAATCACCTCCACGCTTACGCCGACCAGTTCTTGCCAGGGGCGACCCAACAGTTCGCAGGCGGCCTGGTTGACCTTGCTGATGCGTCCCGCAGCGTCGATCACGATCACCGAGTTGACCATGACATCCAGGATCACCTGCAAGGCATCCCTGTCCGCCATGGAGTTGGCCATCGTGGCCACGATCCGGTCCAGGTGTCCAGCCGGGATCGATACACTCACTTCCTGAATATCCATGCCGTTACGGTCGAAAAACCTTGTGGTTCATTGAAAAAAGGGAGACGGAGGGGTCTGCCGGATTCGGGGGAACGGTCTGATGAGCAACCTGACGTTCAAGCCGGCACCTCCTGACGGCAGCCGATCATGGCCGCACCTCCAACTTGTTGTTGCCATCTTCGGGGATGGCGAAAAAAGTTCGCAGATGGGCGCTGTCGGAGAGATCCCCGATGATCCGGAAATTGGGTGGTGGAGAGATCCGCACCAGCGTCGGAACCGCGATGATGCGATCCATCTCGGCCCGTTCCGGAGCCTGCAGGATATCCACCACCTCCAGTTGTACTTCATCCGGGCGCAGATACTCCCGAATTTTCTTGAAGTTGTCCCGTGCCTTCCGACCGGAGGGGGTATCACCCACCACGTAGAGCCTGAATTGGTACAAACTCGCCTCGTTCATGCCGACCGGTTGCGCCTTTTGGACGCACTCCCTATTCGGAATCCGTGGGATGTCCCATCCATCCCATCCAAGTCACCTGAGAGATCCTCTCGCACACAGACCGCATCCACCGACAGCCGCGTCAATTCTGGAACATGCCCGAAATGCGATCCAGATGCTTTGCCGATGTGCATGCCCTGATGATCGATGGTGAATTCGCGGATATCCTTTTCGTGCATGGAGCCGCGCATTTTCAGCACCGTCACCCCGCGGCGCATTTCGCCGAGCATCTCCACGTAGCGCAGCAGGATGATGGTGTCGGTGATGGAGGAGAAGTGGGACTCGGTCACCGATGGTCCGCCCATGAGCGTGGCGGTGGTGGCCGTGAACATGCCCGGAATCTCCCGGTGTTTGACGAACGAGGCCAGGCTGATCATGAACTCCCGGAATCCCCGATTGCTTCCCACCCGTTCCATGGCCGAAACGCTGTCCACCGCCACCCGGTCCGGTTTGAACGAGTCGATCTCCTGTTTGATGGCGATCAGATGGTCCTCCAGTCCGGCGCTTTCCGGGTAGGCGCAGACCACCCGCAGTTGATTGTTGCGTTCCAGCGACTCGAAATCGATGCCCCAGCCACTGGCGTTGCGCAGCAGTTGTTCCCGGCTCTCCTCGTAGGCGAACAGCAGACACTTCTCGCCCTTCTTGGCGCCGCCGTGGATGAATTCGGCGGTCATCAGGGTCTTGCCGCACCCGGTGGCGCCAGAGACCAGGATCAGAGAGTCCCGGAAGAAGCCGCCGCCGCACATCCGATCCATCTCCGGACTGCCGGAGGGAACCCGCAAGCCCGAGGAGCGTTGCTTGAGCTCGATGGCCGACAGCGGAATGATGATGATCCCCTGATCCGGCAGCACCGTGAACGGGTACTCCCCCTTTTGATGGGTGGTGCCACGGAATTTGAGGATCTCGATGGTCCGGCGCCGTTTCTCCGCCTCCAGCACGTTGCGAAGGATGATCACGTTGTCGGCCACGAACTCCTCAACCCCGAAGCGGGCGATTTCGCCGAACTCCTGGGTGCGCTCAGCGGTCATCAGCGCCGTGACCCCCATGCCCTTCAACGCCGCGCTCAAACGCCGCAACTCCGCGCGGACCAGCGTGGCGTTGTTGAACAGGGTGAACACCGCACCCAAAGAGTCGATGGAGATGCGTTTCGCGCCAATGGAGCGCACGGCGTATTCGATGCGGGCCAACAGCGCGCCCAGATCGAACTCACCCGATTCGATGGTTTCGTGGCCCGGCTGGGGAGAGGCGTCCACGAAACGCCACAGATCCCGCTCCTCCCATTCCTGGATGTGCCAACTCATGGAGAGCAGATTCTTGCGAATCTCCGAAGGGTGCTCCTCGAAGGTCACGAAAACCCCTGGTTCGTTGGATTTGCGGATCCCCTCGGCGAGAAACTGGGCCGCAAAGACGGTCTTGGCGCTGCCGGCGGTACCGGTGACCAGGGTGGTGCGTCCTATGGGCAGCCCGCCCTGGGAGATGAGATCGAACCCTTCGATGCCGGTGCCGAGTTTCTCAACGGGTATCTTGGAATTTTCCTTGGTCATGATCTTGCCAACCTCGTGCGCAATTTGAAAAGCGGATCGTTGTTACAGCTTCAATTCAACCGGGAGCAGATCCAGTCCCACCAACACCTTTTCCGTGTCCGACAGATCGCCGATGATGCGTCGCAACGGCGGGGGCAGCACCTTGATCAAGGTCGGGGTGGCCAGAATTTTTTCATCCTCGGCCAGTTGCGGCTGCTCCAGGATGTCGATGACCCGCATCTCGTAGCGGCCTTCCAGGTCCAGTTCACAGATGCGCCGCAGATTCTTGATGGCCCGTTCCGAACGGGGGGTGTGACCGGTGATATACAGTTTCAGCAAGAATTTCTCATTTACGGTCATGCCTGAAATTCCCTCCGGGTCAGTGATCCCGCGATACTTGGCGGGGCATTCATCCATCGCCGCCCATGGCGTAAGGACGATAAAACGATACCAGATGCCCCATCAGCTCGAAAGCCAGATAACGGCACTCCTCGTGGATCGCCTCGTTTTTAACGGGATTGACGGGTTGTTCACGCTGCTCCAGGGTGGACAAATAGATGTCCACCACATCCCTGGGTCCGCAACGCAGAAATCCGAGTTCAGCGGCGATCTGTTTGACTTCGTCGGAGATGTTGTAGACCACCTTGTGGGTGCGCATCTGGATCTGCCGGTCGAGCACCGTGCCAAACCGAGAGACCAGACTGGAAAATCGCTCCTGATAATCCCTTTTCAGCTCCTGGATGCCCAGCATCTGCGCCGCGACCCGACTCAGATTCCGTTCGGAGAGCCGTTCCAGCGAACCTTGTTCCCGCTGGCGCCGCTCATCTTCCCGCACCCGCTCCAAGGCCAGATTCATGGCGTGGCGTTCCAGGGCGTAGCGGATGGAACGAAACAGCAGATTACCGTCGATGGTGTTTTTGACCAGGTAGTCCTGGGCGCCACCTCGCACCGCCTGAACCGCCAGGGATTCGTCGTCCAGCCCGGAGAGCACGATCACCGGATAGGAGATCGCGTGGTGGCGAATCCGCTCAAAGGTCTCCAGCCCCACGGAGTCGGGAAGATTCAGATCAATGAGCAGGATGTCGAATGCATCGCTTTCCAGCTCGCGCAAGGCGTCGGAGAGCCGCGTTACCGTGGTCAAAATGAGGTGGGAAGCGGGAAATGAGGCCTGACGTCTGTCCATGTCCGCCAGCCACTCATCGAGCAGCGTGGCAAACCCCAGGTCATCCTCCACCAGCAGTACCCGGACAACGGTCTGTTCCACCATGCCAAAAGCGTCCCGATTCAAAAGGAGTCGCCGTTCTTGGGCGGCAGTTTCACCACGGAAAACCAGAAATTTTCCACCGATTTGACCACGGCGAAGAATTGATGCAGATCCACCGGCTTGGTGATGTAGCAGTTGGCGTGCAGCTGATAGGTGCGCAGGATGTCCTCCTCGGCCTGGGAGGTGGTCAGCACCACCACCGGAATGGCCTTCAACTCCGGATCCGCCTTGATCTCCTCCAACACCTCCCGGCCATCCTTGCGGGGCAGGTTGAGATCGAGCAGCACCACATCCGGACGGGTGGCATGGGCATAGCGGCCCTGTTGCCGCAGGTAGGCCATCGCCTCCTCGCCATCCTCCACCACGTTCAACCGGTTGAGCATCTTGCTGTCGGCCAGCGCCTCGCGGGTCAATTCCACGTCCCCGGGGCTGTCTTCGACCAGCAGGATCTCCACGAAATGGGCATCGGCTGGATTCATCGTTTTTTCACCTTTCGGATGGTCTTGGGACGGACAGGCGAACGGGAGCCAAAGAGAAACCTTTCCGGCGCTGCCAGTCCAAACGACGAAAGAGTCAGATCAATCCTATCAGCATAGCGCTTGTGCTGTCCATACAAACATTCATATCCCAAAATCGGCATCCGGGATGGAAAAGAAGAAGGTGCTGCCTTGACCCGGCACGGATTCCACCCAAATGCGACCTCTGTGGTACTCGATGATCCGCTTGCAGATGGCCAGTCCGATGCCGGTACCCTCGTAACGCATCCTGGAGTGGAGTTTCTGGAAAATCAGGAAGATACGCTCCTGATGATGCGCATCGATGCCGATGCCATTGTCCTGGATCGCCATCACCCGGGCGCCTGCTTCCCGGCTGGCGCTCAGATGGATGCGGGGCGGGGCGTTGCCGTGAAACTTCAGGGCGTTGCCGATCAGGTTCTGCAACAGTTGCCCCATCATCACCGGATTGGCCCGCAAGGAGGGCAGCGGATCGGAGGTGATTTCCGCCCCGGTCTCGCGGATGAGCGGCTCCAGATGGCTCAAGACACGCTCCAGCACCTCATTCATATCCATGGCGACCCGCTCGACTTCGCTGTTGCCGATGCGCGCATAACTCAACAGGTTGTTGATCAGGCTCTGCATGTGGTTGACGCCGTCGATGGCGTTGGCGATGTATTTGTCCGCCTGCTCATCCAACTGGCCAGCATACCGTTTTTGCAACAGTTGCACATAACCGCTGATCAGCCGCAACGGCTCTTGCAGATCATGACTGGCCACATAGGCGAACTGTTGCAGATCCTTGTTGGAACGGGCCAGCTCCCGGGTGCGCTCCGCCACGCGCTGCTCCAACTCCTGATTGAGCGCCTGCTGCCGCTCCTCAATCCGCCGACGCTCGGTCACATCCCGAAAAATCCCCAATATCACCTGGCGATCCCCGAGATCGGTCACGCTGGCGCGGATCTCCACCGGCACCCGCGTCCCATCCTTGCGCATCACATCGACCCCGGTCAGCAGGCCATTGCCCAGCATCACCTGTTTGCGGAACAACTCCTGGTAGCGTTCATTCTCTGCGACGGGATGCAGTTCTCTTTGATGCAGCCCGATCACTTCCTCAACCGGGCGGCCCAGCAACTCCCCGGCCATGGGATTGGCGTCCAGAATCAGGCCGCTCTCGACATCCGCGATAAAAATGGCGTCGTTGGCCGACTCGATGAGCAGACGATAACGCCGTTCGGAACGCACCAGAAACTCCAGGGCGTTGCGGGTCTCGGTAACATCC
Organism: Magnetococcus sp. YQC-9; assembly: GCA_039908105.1. Taxonomy (GTDB): domain Bacteria; phylum Pseudomonadota; class Magnetococcia; order Magnetococcales; family Magnetaquicoccaceae; genus Magnetaquiglobus. The sequence goes on along the minus strand of JAMOBI010000029.1, from coordinate 13,866 downwards.
CGAATCATCAACAAAAAACCATTCACCGCGCCAACGCGATCCAGAATGCCGGAAAACCGGGCCTCCAGCAGACAATCCCGTTCGGCAATCTTCCGGTTCAACTCGAAGGTGTGCTCTTCGTGCCGTTGAATGCGTGGAAGAACCTGAACCAGGGACTCCTCCCGGAACGCGGGGTGCAGCATGCCGACCGGTTGATCCAGCACCCGTCCGATGGAGTATCCGAAGAGGCGTTCGGCCTCGGGATTGAAATACTTCACCCGGAAGTTCAGATCCATGGCCACGATGGCCAGATCGCCGGTGGAACGCAGCATGTTGTCCAGATGCAGCGCTGTTTCCTGAAAGGCGAGCTTGATCTCCTCCAAGGCGAGGCGATTCTCCCGCAGGGCGACGGTTTCCATGAGTTGCTGCACCATGGGGCGTCCGATGCGGTAGAACAGAGCGGTTCCCGCCGTGATGACCAAAAACCCGATGCCCATCACCAGCAAACCGGCGCGGATGAAAGGCCGGCGGATCTCTGCCAGATCGATCTTGGCCACCACGCCCAGATTGAGAATCGCCACCGGTTCGTGAGCGGCCAACACCCGGACCCCCCGGTAATCCAGGCCGACCAGCACCCCGGATTCCCCTCGCAACGCCCGGCGCATCGGCTCGGCGCGGGCGGCTTGCATGGGCACCGGCAAGGGTTCATCCTGATCGGCGTGACGATGCCGCAACACGAAGAGGATGTTCTCCCCTTCCAGGCGCCCCATGGTGAACTCGCCGCTCTCCCCGAACCCCTGGAACCGATGATGGGCCTCGCGCACCTGTTGCATCACCGCCTCCACCAACGTGCCGTGGGGAACCTCTCCCTGATGGGACAGGTGGGTGATTTCATTGTTGGCGATCGCCTCGATCAGGCGGGCATGGCTCTCCACGGACTGCCTCAGACGCTGCCCGGACTGCGTGAAGGCGGTGTGGTAGAGGATGGCGATGGCGACTCCGCTCATGATCATCCCCACCGCAGCCATGATGACCATCAGCAGCAGCATGCGCGCGGTTTCCGGGGTTCTTCCGAACCGGGTCATGGTGGTCTCCCCATCCCCTCTGGAGAGACGGGAAGTGCAAATCGTACCAGGGTGCCCGGCTTAAGGCGCGGCTCCACCCAGATGCGGCCACCGTGACGCTCCACGATCCTTTTGCACACCGCCAGGCCCATGCCGATCCCCGGATATTCACCACGCGGATGGAGTCTCTGAAAGACGATGAAGACCCTTTCGACAAATTTGACCGGGATGCCGATGCCGTTATCGGCGATCGAAACGATCCAGAACTCCGTCTCCCGGCAAACCTTGACCTGGATCTGCAAGGGCATCTCCCCCCGGAAACGGATGGCATTGCCGATGAGATGCCTGAACAGCTGCCGCATCTGGGCCGGATCCGCCGGAATGGTGGGCAGGGTGTCCCGAACGATCTGCGCCCCGGACAGCTGCAACTCGGCGCCCAGATGGCTGAGAGCCTGATCCAGGGCCTCGTCCAGGGAGGTGAAAACCGGGGGTGCGCCATGGGTTTCCACCCGTGAAAACTCCGTCAGTCCTTGCAACATCTTCTGCATCTGGCCAACGGCACTGGTGATGTGGTCGATGTATCCATCGGCCTTGTCATCGATGATGCCGTGATAACGGCTTTGCAACAGTTGTACGAAACCGGAGACCAGTCGGAGCGGTTCCTGAAGGTCGTGAGAGGCGGCATAGGCGAACTGCTGCAGATCGTAACGCACCTGTTCGATCTCCCGATGACGCAGCGCGAGCTGATGGTGCAGCGCATCGCGTTCATCGCGGAGACGCTCCAGCTGCTCTTGGGGCATGCGCAACGTCTCCTTGAGAGTGTCGACTTCCGATGCGCCGGACATGCTTAAGATCCCCTTGGCGTGGTTGAAAAAACAGGTAATGATTCAGCCTCCCCACTATACACATGGATTCGGGTTCGCTCTCTTGACCAGCCAACGATCATCCAAACTTGCATGCTGGGGGGAGAACCCCCTCGCCCCCCGACCGTGGAACTCCAAAAGCACGCGTTCCACGGTAAAAGTTGGATCGTCACTCCCTCGAACGCCCGATCACGGTGCAAGGTGGCCAGGATGTTTCATCATGGTATCAACCTCAATTAAACCGCAACCAGCTTGGAATGTGTCCTTTTGCGAAAAATGCGCCGCGCGCCGCCTTGGATGCGGGATTGTTTTGCGCCTTTTGCAAAACAATCCCGCGAACATGGCCCAAGAACAAAGCCGCGTGACTAAAGGCTTTAAGGTTGAGTGACTGGCGTGCCAGCCCACGGCCCGTCGCAACCCGTCAAATCAGTTTTGTCGGTCCACTACTTCCTCACCTCCACCGGCTTGGCCAAATAGGACTCCAACTTTGCCACCGGCCCCACCCCCTCTCCGGCCTCTGACCGTACCAGGATCTCCATGCGCCGCACCGTCTCCTCCGGCGTGGTGGAAATCAACACACTCCAGTGCCAATCCCGGTCCGCCAGCCGCTCCACCCCGCGCTGCATCCCCGGCTCCGGCCACTCGTGACGCAACCGCCGCTCTGCGGCCTGATTCATCGCCACCCAATGTGCCAAGGTGCGATCCTTCAAATGGCTGGCATTGCGCGTATACTCCCCCACCACCCGCATCGACGCTGTCAATGCCAATGCCAATACCGCCAACGCCGCCACGGTCTCCAACAACGAAAATCCGCGCGCGTTCATCGCTTCTCCACCCGCTCGACCCGTACCCGACCGGTCATCCCGGCACTCAATCGATAACGCACCAACTCCCTTCCTCGCCCCTCCACCGCCACTTCCACTTCAAACGGTGTCATCTCGCCATCGGAGGTGATCAAAATCTGCGGTGGATCCTCCGGTTTGTTCTCCTTGTCCGGCCTCTCGCGCTTCTCCCCCTCCACGCTCCACTCGACCGGCCACCCCTCGGGCAGACTCCGCGCCTGCAACAACCGATCCCCGGAGGGCGGAGGCTGCCACTTTTTTTGATCATCCTGCACCAGAAACTCATAACCGCGCGCCGAAAACCTGATCCCCCACTCGCGCGCCTCCACCACCGCCTCCCGCGACACCAGCTCCAACACCCCCTTGAACCGGGTCAACTCCTCATGGGCCAGCTTCCCGGTATCCCGGGGTGCCACCGACAACACCGCCATGCCCATCATCACCCCGATGATCAGCAATACGGCCAGAATCTCCAACAGCGTGAAGCCGCACGCCTCACCGCCTTCCCGGCTCACGCTGTCCACCCTCCAGATTCCAGTTGCCGATGTCGGCATTGACATCCTCACCCCCCTCGACACCGTCCGCACCCAGGGTATACAGATCGAACTCCCCATGCGCCCCCGGACGCAAATACAGATACGAACGTCCCCACGGATCCTTCGGCGGACGCGCCAGATAGCCGCCATCACGCCAATTGGGTGGCAGCGGCTCCTGGGTCGGTTTCCTGATCAACGCATCCAGCCCCTGATCCGTGGTCGGATAGACGAAATTATCCAGTTTATAGAGATTCATCGCCGCTTCCAACGCCAGGATATCCTGCTTGGCCTTCACCAGCCGCGCCTCGCCCGGACGACTCATGATCTTGGGTGCCACCAGTGTCGCCAGCACCGCCAGAATCACCACCACCACCATGATTTCGATCAGCGTGAAACCGGCCTCACCAGACCGGATGTTTCGGATCGTTGGTCTGCTCATTCCCTTCAACCTCACTGGATCAACTGGTTCAGATTGAAAATCGGCAGCAGGATCGCCACCACGATGGTCAACACCATACCGCCCATCAGGAAAATCAACAACGGTTCGAGCATGCCGGTCAACACCCCGACCAGGCTCTCCACCTCCTGTTCCTGGGCCTCCGCAGCGCGATCGAGCATGTTGGCCAGATTGCCGCTCGCCTCCCCGCTGGCGATCAGATGGACCACGATCGGCGAAAAAATGCGGCTCTCGGCCAGCGACTGATGCACCGTACCCCCTTCGCGCACCCGTTCGGCAGCGCGATTGACCGCCTCGCGCATCGGCAGGTTCCCCACCCCGCGCGCCGCGATGCGCAACCCCTCTAAAATCGGCACGCCGCTGCCGGTCAGAATCCCCAGCGTGCGAGCAAACCGTGCCGTATGAATGCCGCGCGTCAGGGCAGCGACCAGCGGCAGACGCAGCATCAGCCGATGCCACCCCCGGCGCACCGCCTCGCGGCGCATCATCAGACGTGTCAGGATCACCCCGCCCACCACCCCGACGAACAGCCACCCCCCCTGGTGGCGCAAAAAGTCGGACAGCGCGATCAACCCGCGCGTCAAGGGAGGCAGATCCTGACCAAAATCCTCGAAGACGCGGGTGATCTCCGGCACCACGTAGGTGACCAGCGCCCCGGCCACCAGCAGGGAGAAGAACACCACCACCGCTGGATAGATCAGCGCCAGCCCGACGCCGGATTTGAGTTTGCGGCTTTTTTCCAGGTAATCGGCGAGCCGTTCAAGCACCTGGTCGAGATGTCCGGAGCTCTCCCCTGCCGCGATGGTCTCGCGGTAGAGGTCATTGAACAGGGTGGGATACTCCCCCAGCGCCGTGGCGAATGATCGCCCTTCAAGCACACGGGCGCGCACGGCGAGTAGAATGACGCGCAGTTTTTTGTGATCGGTTTGTTGGGAGACGGTATTCAGCGCCTCTTCGACCGGCAGTGCGGCCTTCAAGAGCGTGGCCAGCTGGCGGGTGGCCAAGGTCAACTCCGCGCTGCCGATGCCGCGCGTCGGGGAGATCAGGCCGGCTTGCGTCCGGGATGCACCCTGACGGATCTCCTGCATGGTGAGGGGGGTCAACCCCTGCTCGCGCAGGCGGTCGCGCACCTCGCGGGCCGAATCCCCCTCCTCGACCCCTTTCTTGCTGCGGCCCTGGCCATCGAGAGCCGTGTATTCAAAGGTGCCCAAGTCCGCTCTCCCGGTCGGGCGAAGGTAAGTAATTTGGTGAAAATCATTACGGGGTCCGGGGGCGATTATCGCCCTACCCCGTCATACTTATAGCGCAATCAAATTGAGAGTCGTTATTCCCTGCAAGGCTGTGTGCAAGATGCGAGCTTCGTTTCTAAAAAACAGAAACGAAGCTCGCCAAGGCCGCGCGCGGCGCATTTTTCGCAAAAGGCGCGAAAAATGCTTCTTTTGAAGAGCGCGCTAAAGTCAAAGGCAAAGGCAAAACCCTGGGAGAGGAATCTCCCAGACCCGCTCTTTTTTTTCACCAGTACAGTCAGACATTGATCGCCGCCTGCGCCGCCGCCAACCTCGCCACCGGCACCCGGAAGGGCGAACAGGAGACATAATCCAAACCCACCTTCTCAAAAAAACCAATCGAGGCCGGATCCCCGCCATGCTCACCACACACGCCCACCTTGATCGTCTTGCGCGTGGCACGCCCCTTCTTGACCCCCATCTCGACCAACTGACCCACACCGCTCTGATCGAGCGACACGAACGGATCCACCGCCACTAACCCCTTCTCCAGATAGGCGGTGATGAACGGCGTGGCATCATCGCGCGAAATGCCCAACGTGGTCTGGGTCAAATCGTTGGTGCCAAAGGAGAAGAACTCCGCATCCTCGGCCAACACATCGGCCACCAACGCAGCACGCGGCAACTCGATCATCGTGCCGATCAACAGATCGATCTTCACCCCGAAGGCGTCCATCACCGCCTCGCACACCTTCAAACACCGCTCTTTTAAAAATTTCAACTCCTGCGGCAAACCCACCAGAGGAATCATGATCTCCGGAATGATGGTGAACCCCTCGTTCTTGACCAGATTGCAGGCCGCCTCCATGATGGCCCGCACCTGCATCTCGTAGATCTCCGGGAAGGTGATACCCAACCGGCAACCACGATGGCCGAGCATGGGGTTGAACTCCTTGAGCGCACCCACACGCGCCTGGATCTCCTTCAACTCCACACCCATCACCTGGGCCACATCGGTCTGCTCCTTGACCTCGTGCGGCAAAAACTCGTGCAACGGCGGATCGAGCAGACGAATCGTCACCGGACGACCCTTCATCACCCGGAAGATCTCCTCGAAGTCGGAACGCTGCATCGGCATGATCTTGTCGAGCGCAGCCCGACGCCCGGCCTCGTCGCAGGCCAGGATCATCTCGCGCACCGCCAGGATGCGGTTGTCCTTGAAGAACATGTGCTCGGTGCGACACAACCCGATCCCCTCGGCCCCGAAACGGACCGCGTTCTCGGCATCGGTCGGGGTGTCGGCATTGGCGCGCACCTTCATGTGGCGCATCGCATCAGCCATCTTCATGAACTTGTCGAAATCGCCGGTCAACTGCGGCTCGATCATCGGGATGCGACCCAGGATCACCTGTCCCTGGTCGCCATCGATGGTGATCCAATCCCCTTTTTTGATCACCTGCCCCTTGACCGTGCAGGTCTGGCTCTTCTGATCGATCTCCAGATCATGACAGCCGGAGACGCACGGACGCCCCATGCCACGCGCCACCACGGCAGCGTGCGAGGTGGCACCACCGCGCGCAGTGACGATCCCCTGGGCCGCATGCATGCCGTGGATATCCTCCGGGCTGGTCTCCTCACGCATCAGGATCACCTTGTGCCCCTCGGCCACCCACAAAACCGCATCCTCGGGGGTGAAGACCACCTCGCCCACCGCACCACCCGGCGAGGCCGGCACCCCCGTGGCAATGACGTTGCGCGCCGCCTTGCCATCGAGCATCGGGTGCAACAACTGATTGAGATCCTCGGGCTTGACACGCCCGACCGCTTCGCGAGCGGTGATCAACCCCTCCTTGACCATATCCAGGGCGATGCGCAGCGCGGCCTGCACAGTGCGCTTGCCGTTGCGGGTCTGCAACAGCCAGAGTTTGCCCTTCTGAATGGTGAACTCCAGATCCTGCATGTCGCGGAAATGGCTTTCCAGCCTCTTGTAAACCACCACCAACTCTTGATAAAGCTCGGGCATCACCTCTTCCATGGCCGGATGGGAGGAGTTCGCACGATTTTTGCCATCCAGGGTGATCTCCTGCGGGGTGCGCGTGCCGGCCACCACATCCTCGCCCTGGGCGTTGATGAGGAATTCACCAAAGAAACGGTTGTCCCCCGTGGCCGGATCGCGCGTGAAGGCCACACCCGTGGCGCTGTCCGATCCCATGTTGCCAAACACCATGGCCTGCACGTTGACCGCCGTGCCCCAGTCATCCGGGATGTTGTTCAAACGACGGTAGGTGTTGGCCCGATCGGAGTTCCAGGAGTGGAACACCGCGCCAATGGCACCCCACAACTGCTCAAGCGGATCCTCGGGGAACGGTTTGCCGGTCTCCTCTTGCACAATGGCCTTGTACTGCTCGGCCAGCCCCTTCCACTCCTCGGCGGTGACCTCCATGTCCTGCTGTTTGCCCAGACTCTTCTTCAAGTGGGTCAACGTCTCCTCGAACCGCTCGTGCGGCAGGTCAAGCACCACGTTGGAGTACATGTGGATGAAGCGTCGGTAGCAATCGTACACGAACCGCTCATCCCCGGACTGTTTCAGCAAGCCTTGCAGCGTCTCCTGATTCAATCCCAGATTCAACACCGTGTCCATCATGCCAGGCATCGAAACGCGCGCACCGGAGCGCACCGACAACAACAGGGGATTCTTCGCATCACCGAAGCGATTGCCCATCGCTTTGCCGACCTTGGCGAGCATCTTGTCCACCTGCTCGTGCAACTTCTCCGGATAGGCGCCGTCGTGATGAAAAAAATAGGTACACACCTCGGTACTGATGGTAAATCCCGCCGGGACCGGAATGCCGATTCTGGACATTTCAGCAAGATTGGCACCTTTACCACCCAGAATGGGCTTCATGGTGACCTTGCCATCCGCTTCGCCGTTGCCGAAGAAAAAGATCATCCGTTTTTTCACTGTTATCGATCCCTTGATCTGCTAGGAATTTCCGAGGGGGTCAGAATACGGGGGTTCAATGATACCGCATCGCAATAATGCTACCCGCATACGACCCAAAACGCAACCCGTTTCCCGGAATGATTCGGAATCCACCCGGTCAGAACTGGAAGTAAATGAAAGGACGGTACTCGGTTGGCATGCATGCGGTGCTCACCGCCATCCAGGCCCCCAGAATCATTGCCAGCGTACCCGGCGAGCGCTGCGCCAGCCATCGATCCAGCTGCCAGCGATAAAAAAAACCGTGGATCATCGCCAAGACGCCCACGACCAGAGGTCCGTTGAACCACAACGACGCCTGCGCAACATCCTGGGAGAAGAAGGTGCCCACGGTCATATACCACGACACCCGAACATCCGGCGCACGGAAATAGACCAGCGTCCAACAGACCCAGATGAAGGTGATCAAAACGGCGAACGGACGCCAGAATGGCAGCACAATGCCACGACGGCGGCAGAACTTCTGCCACTCCTGATGCACGATCAGACCACCTCCATGCAGAATGCCGAACACCACGTAGCCCCACGCCGCCCCATGCCAGAATCCACACACCAGCATGGTGAGAATGAGGTTTCGATAGATCATCAGCTGACTGCGGCTCTTGCCCAGAAAATACAAAGGCAGATAGAGATAATCGTGCAGCCAGCGCGACAGACTCATGTGCCAGCGCCGCCAGAATTCGGAGATGTTCGCAGCAAAATAGGGGAAATTGAAATTGCGCGGCAGAGTGTATCCCAACAGACCCGCCGTGGCCAGGGCCATGTCCGAGTAGCCGGAGAAGTCACAATAGATCTGAACGGCGTAGAGTATCTGACCCTGTACGATATCCCAGGTCGCGTAGGCATGAGGGTTGGCGAAAATCTGATCCACCTGCATGGCGATCGGGTCGGAGATCGCCGCCTTTTTGGTAAACCCGATGACAAACCACACCAGACACAAAGCGGCATTGACATCCTTCCAGGAACGGCGCTCTTCCAACTGCGGCAAAAACTCCTGGGCACGCACGATCGGTCCTGCGAGCATCTGCGGAAAAAAACTCATGAACAGGGCGAAATCGAGCCAGCGTCGCCTGGGTTCGAGATTCTTGTGATAGACATCCAGGGGATAGCCCATGCCGTGGAAGGTGTAAAAACTGATCCCCACCGGCAGAATGATCTCCCACACCGGACGGTGAACCGACATTCCAAGCGTGCCGAACAGCTCGACAAAGGCCTCGATAAAAAAATTTAAATATTTAAAATAGAATAAAATTCCTATATTGTAAACCACCACCCCGACCAGCCAGAGCAGCCGTTTGCGCCGATCGTTGGTCGCATGAATGCGCAGAGCGGATTCGTGATTGACGATCGTGGATAACACGATCAACGACAAAAAACGATAATCCCAAGCCGCGTAGAACAGATAACTGCCAACCAGCAGCAACAGCTTGCGCGCCCCATTGGAGCGCAACAGCCAGTAAAACAGCAAGATCGCCAGATAAAATACAAAAAATTGCCGATCCGTGAATAACATCAGCCAACCTGTCCGGGAATCGGGGGTGGATCGCGGCGCAGCAGAACACCCCCCCATTGAGCGGTGAAGGCCGGGGTCAAAACGATATACCACTCCGGTGCGACCGCTTGCGGTTGCGCCTCCAGATGATTCTGTAAAAACAACAAAGAGTCGACCGCACCCATGTGCGCATAGCGGAAATCGCAAATCACCCGCGCGCGCAGCGGATGATCGGCGGGCAACAAAAAGCGCAGACGATTCCGTCCCAGGGAGGGCATGGCCACACCGCTCAACGCCTCCACCGGAATGCCCGCCTGCCGGGTCAGCCCCTCGACCACTGCCAACAAGCGTCCGCGTTCCCCCTCGATATACTCCAACTGCTCGCGATCCGAGGGAAATTCCACCCGGATAGAAAAGTCCCGATCCAGAACATACCGCTCGATCGCACCCGCATCCCCAAAACCGATCCGCATCGCCGAGGCGTTGCGCTCCACCGAGCACTCCGCATAGCCGTGATACGACAAACCGCCCTGCCCCGCCTCCGCCCGCTCCATCCACACGGCCACCGCCCCATCCCCCCAAAAAAAACTCCCGTGCGTCTGATTGCGCACCAGGTTGGAGGCCACCGTGCCCGCCACCACCAGCACCGCGCCCGTCTCCGGCTTGAGTTGCAGCCGATCGCCCGCCAACTGCATGGCACGCAGCAATCCGACACACCCTTGTCCCAGATTCAGACACTCCGCCCGGAACAGTCCGAGACCATTGCGGATCTCGATGGCTGGGATCTCCAGACCATGGGCGGTGAGCAGCGAGGGGGCACTGATCACCATACCGATCCGGTCAGGAGGCAAACCGCAACCCTCCAGCACCGACCGGCTCGCCTCGATCATCAACTCCGTGGATCCACCTTCGGCACGGTGAAAGAACTCCTGTCCCAACGGCTGCAAGCGTGAGACCTCCTCCGGCGCAAGCGACAAAGAGGTCAGCGGAATCGGCGCTCCCGGCAGACAAAAGCCCACCCCTTTGAGTCCGATCATTGACGCTCCGGTGCCGATCTCACGCACTGGGGAGCCTGCTCAACCGGCGGACGAAGCGCGTTTGGCATGAATCACCTGGATCAATTTGGCCACGGAATTGACCCGACCGATCTCCCCGATATCAAACCGGATCGCAAACGCCTTTTCGACCGCCAGGATCAACCCCATGTGACCCACGCTGTCCCACTCCACCAGATCATCTGCGGTGAGTTCCGGCGTCACCTGAATGCGATTGTTCTCGAACACGCGATGCAGGATGCCGGTCAGAATCGACAAAATTTCTTCTTCAGTCATGCTGGAAACTCCTTTTCGCCAGACCGCAACCATTACGGGATGCGTGGTTTTTCGCAAGGCTGCGTGCAAGATGCGAGCGTCGTTTCCAAAAGGCGGAAACGACGCTCGCGTTGGCCGCGCGCGGCGCATTTTTCGCTAAAAGGCGCGAAAAATGCTTCTTTTGAAGAGCGCGCTAAAGTCAAAGGCAAAACCCTGGGAGAGGAATCTCCCAGACCCTCTCTTTTTTTACCAGTAAAAACCATACATTCCAAGTTGGGTGCGGTTTAAGACCATTCGGACAGAATGGAGCCGATCGGATCGGTGAGCGGCGCCTGCCAGGCCCGTTGCAGGGCTTCAGGCCATTGGGTCGGATCCATGCCGTATTGCGCAACCAACGCATAGGCCAGACGCTCCAACCCGAATCCCACGCAACCACTATGGGCCGTCCCCCCATCGACGGTACGAATCCGCAATGCCCGTCCGAAGAAATCCCGATGATAATTGCGCGATCCCACGGCAAACAGACCGTCGCGATACGGCAACCACGCCAGAAACTCGTATTTCAGATCATAGGCATACTGAAAGCCCGCCTGCGTGGCGAACTCGCCGACGAAAAACGGATCGTTGGCATTCTCGATGCGAAACGCCACACCCAACCGCTGCAACAACCGACTGCACAGCTGCAACACTCGGGTGATCCCCTCCATGACCCCGGATTCCGTACCAACGAAAATCACTTCCCACATGGTGAAATTCCACAACCGCTCCAGCCCCTCCATATTGGCCGCCTCGAAACGAAAACAGGGCCCCGTGGCCGTGGTGATCACCGGATCGTGCGGCAACGTCCGGTCCGCCATGGCCAGATAGTTGTGATAGCAGATCGCCGGGGAGAGCAGATTGCGCACAGAGGCCAACGAATGGTCCGGCATCTGTAGCACCTCCCCCGGACAATGGGCCTCTTTGGCGAAGCGCTCGATGGTCCCCATCTCCTCCCGGATGTGGGAAACAAAGGTCAGCGAATGCGGGAAACTCCGGAAATATCGGATCTTCTGCATCATGGAGGCCGGAATCATCGCCGGGAAATGGCGCGGCTGGGCCCCTGACTCAAAGGCAATCCGATCCAATTGATTCTGCAAAAACCGCAAGATGCGCGTCATCATCGGACCCAGGGAGTAACTCCCCGGCCCCTCGCGAATCACCTCTCCGGCACTCTCCAGAATTGCCATCGGATTGGCCCGGAACGGCACCGGGGTGGAGAGATGATCCTCATACACCCGAATCGTCGGCTGGCGCGTTGCCGAGACCAACCCTGCAACCAAACCGCGAACCGTCTGTTCCATGCGCGCCAGCGCGGATTCATCCGGCACCGGATCCAAATGGAGGCGCACCTCCCCATCCATCGAGAGCGCCACCCGCACCACGGCAGGATCAACATAGGCCAATTTGGATCGCACTTCCTTCAACAGGAAATCCGGAACGCCACATCCGGTCTGAATCGTCAGCAAATGTGCGGTCATGATGAGGACAACTCCACTCCAGATGTAACAGGTACACGACGACCGCGCACCCAGGCACACAAATCCGGCGCCAATCGTTGAGAAAACGCCTTGGCGCCGGATGCATTCAAGTGGGTCGCATTGGCCAGGTTGGCGGCATCAAACAGTTCGGGCCACTGCTTGGGATCGTTGTAATGCCACACCGGAATCTCGGGATAAGCACCCCGCAAATGACGTTGTACGGTTGCCGATGCGAGATAATGACTCAAAGATGGTCCAAACAGAACGCCCACATCAAACCCCAAACGCCTTGCCGTGTCGATCAAAGGGGTCATGCGCCTCTGGGTGCCCTCCCCGTAGAGTCGATCGTAATAGTCGCTTCGATATTGCGTATCGACCTCCTGAACAATCTGCCCGACCCGCTCCGCAAGCTGCTGCAACTCTTGCGGCGTGTTGACCGTGGCATCCGCCAGATAGCCACGTCTGGCATCGATGCGTGCGATGCGCGCGCTATTGTCGGAGGAACCCCTCTGACCATCGAAGAGCCATTCATACAGCTCTCCACCTTGACCTGCTTCACGCCCATATTTCAAAGCCAAATCCATCAACATCCGCGCACGCGCCATTTTTTGTCGCGGCAAATTCCAGATATCATATAGATAATAATAGAGATTGGAAAAATTTAAAAAAAATTGGGTTCTGGTGGATCGACCCTCGCTCAACTGATAATTATGCGACGGAATACCGATGATCAGGCGTGGCAACTTATTGGCAAACTTTGCCTGAAGCTGCTCCATGAGCCAGCGGAACTCTACGGCATTCAATCCATCGATGCCAAAATTGAAAGACCGCTCCTGACAGCCAGATGCAGCCATGGCTGCATCCAACTCGACCGGATCGATGGCAGCACCGTAATCACTGGCACCGAGAAACACGATATCGACCTGATCGTGATTGCGCTCGAGATGGTCCAGCTTCTCGGAAATCAGTCCAATATACGGTTGGAACCCGACCATCTCCAGGCCCTGGCGGATCCCCACGGAAACCAACAAAAAAAACAATAAAAAAATCAGAACAGTGCGCATAACGACCATGTTCGCTCGGATCGGATCGCCCGACCCGGGTGTTTCACCCGAAAACCCTCCCCAATCACCACGTGTCACGCATGCCACCCGATCAACGAAGGCGTTGATGTTCATGCCCATCACTACGCCCAAAGTGCCTCGCAAAGTCAAGTTCGAGCATTGGCAGACTGATGGCCTGCGAAAGACAAACCCGAACCGTTCTCCACCTTGATTGAATCATATCACCCAAAAGGTCGTCGCAGAAGCCCTAAAGCCTGTCTAGACGTCAGCCTGGAAAAGACGTTGCAACGCCCGTTCTCTGCACACATTCCGGCAAGAACTGCTTCTTGAGAAGAGCGCGCCAAAAGCACAACCCTGGGAGAGGAATTTCCCAGACCCGCTCTATTTTTTCACCAGAGAGGTAGTTGCAAAACCTATCAAAAAGTTTTTAATGCGAGTTATTTTTATTTAAAATCGCATGCGAATCAAATAGATAGTAAGGCAATGGAAACCAGAAAAAACAATAAGTTGGTTTT
>JAMOBI010000028.1:0-23194 GCA_039908105.1 Magnetococcus sp. YQC-9 | reverse complement strand
GGAACCAGAAATTCCATTGTTGGTTGCTCTGGAGGATTGACTTACGGATCCGCACTATCGTATTGCAGTGGTCTCGGGTATGGTGCATTGGGGGGGGCTGCCGGAGATCACAACATTGGTGTCGGTGTTACGGCGCTTGCAAACCAGTCAGGATCCTACAACATCGTCATTGGAGACAGTATCGCCCCCTCGGCAACGAGCGCCAGTAACGAGCTTAATATCGGAGGAGTCCTCTTCGCCACAGGATTATACGGGACAACCGCAAGAAAAGTCGGTATCGGTGCGCAAGCCCCGGCTGCTCAATTGGATGTCGATACCGGTGGAGATCTCTTGGGGGTCCGTGTCAAACGGGCGACCAGCACATCCGATATCGTGATTCAATCGTGGGTGTCGAATGTTGGGGGGACCAATACCACGGTTGCCACGATGGATTCCGATGGGGATTTGGTGAAATTGTCCGACCGCTCCTTGAAGGATCAGATCCTTCCGGCAACGCCCAAATTGGACGATCTCATGAAAATTGAGATCGTCAATTATACCTGGAAAGGCGATCAGTCCGGCAAAAAGAATTTGGGGATGATTGCTCAACAGGTCGAAACGGTTTTTCCTGGATTGATTCGTCTGGTCCCAACGATCGCTTACCGTCCGGTTGTGGAGTGGACGCCGTTCCCTGGGGAGACATGGAGTGACCGACCTGAAAATGCTCCCGAGGATTGGCAGCCTTGTCCAGCCCAGACCGAAGCCGATCGTCCAAACGAGGCATACGAAACCGGAGAGTATTACAGAGCGGTGAGTCAAGATGTTTTCGTGCCGATCCTGATCAAGGCTCTACAGGAGCTGCATGCCCGTCATCAGGTGTTGATCGAACGGGTGGCTGTATTGGAAAACGCCTGATCTTTAAGAGAGTATTTGAATTCACGATCCCTCTGGGGCACGGAAGAATCCGCCCGAATGCTCCAGGGGGATTTTTTTTTGCATTCATGAACGCTTTTTCAGGGTCAATTCACCTTGTTCCCTTAATCTCTCGCTCCTAAAGGAGATCATTCAATTTTTGATGGAATGATCCATCTTTCACATTCCAAAAAGGAGAGAGACATGTATTATGATCGTTTCACCCGTTTGTTGCACGCGCTGATCGCGGTGGGGATCGTGGGGCAGTTGGCGGTCTCATTGGTGATGATCCACCCGAAACCCGGACGCCCTGGGGATGCCTTTTACGCCGTTCATGAGAGCTGGGGCGTGATTCTGCTGGGATTGCTGGTCATCCACTGGATCTGGCGTTTGATTCAAACCAGCCCGGTGCCGTTCAAGCGATTCTTCCCATGGTTTTCTCTTGAGGGATGGCGCGCCGTGTGGGCCGATGGACAACACCATCTGGCGCATATCCAACAGTTGCGCCTGCCGAACGAAACCACTCCCGGGGCGCTGGTGTGCGCGGTGCAAGGTTTGGGAGTGCTGGTGGCGACCTTGTTGGGGATTACCGGTACGATTTTTCTGATTTATGTGGAACCGAATGTGCGTCCGGCGGGTTGGCTGCATGCCATCAAGGAGTTGCACGAAGGGTTGGGTGTGGCCATGTGGGGCTATCTCGGGCTGCATGCCGGCATGGGGATCCTGCATCAACTGGCCGGACACGGCAGCTTGACGGCCATGTTCAGATTCTGGGTCAAAAAGTCGCAAACGGATTCATCGCTTCAGCACGGGAGTTGATCGGATGAAACGTGGGGTGGGCCGGTTTCTGCTGCTCTGTGCTCTGTTCGGGTTGAGCAGCGGGTCGGTACGGGCGGATCATGACGATGGTCGCGTCGAACACGATCACGAACGCGCCCGACGCCTGGTGCGGGCCGGGGATATCCTGCCGTTGGAGCGGATTCTGGAAAACGATGCACATCTGCGCGGTCGACGGCTATTGGAAGTGCGGTTGGAGTCGCATCGTGGTGAGTGGATTTACGAGATCGAGGTCAAGGACGAACAGGGCCGGGTGCGGGAGTTGGAGTATGATGCCCGCACCGGACGGTTCATTCGGGAACACGAGGAGATGCGCAAACGTGCGACTGCTGGTGGTGGAAGATGAGGCGGAGCTGGCGGGCTCCTTGAAAAAGGATTTGGGACGTGCCGGATTTGCCGTGGATGTGGCTGCCGATGGCGTGGAGGCGGAATACCTTGGCAACGAGGAGCCTTACGACGCGGTGGTGCTCGATTTGGGCTTGCCCGGACGGCATGGTCTGGAGGTGTTGCGGCGTTGGCGTGATCGGGGCAACAATGTGCCGGTGCTGATTCTGACCGCCTGGGATGCCTGGCATGAGCGGGTGGATGGCTTCAAGGCCGGAGCGGATGATTATCTGGGCAAGCCGTTTCACACCGAGGAGTTGATCGCCCGTCTGAACGCCTTGTTGCGGCGCGGTTCGGGACGTCCCTTGGGAGCCGAATTGCGGGTTTGTGGACTCTGTCTGGATGAGGCGCGTCAGGAGGTGATTCTGGATTCAGGGGAGCGACGGAGTCTGACCGGCACCGAGTTTCGTCTGTTGCGCTATTTTCTGCTCCATCCGGGGCAGGTGCTCTCCAAAAGCCGTTTGACCGAACATGTCTACGAGTACGACGAGGATAAGGACAGCAACGTGATCGAGGTGTACATCAAGCGGTTGCGGGATATCGTCGGTCGGGAGCGGATCGAAACCCGGCGCGGACAGGGATATGTTCTGCACGCCTCTGTTGGTGCCTGACGGGCGGTGGGCGATGTGGCGCGGATTCAAATGGGCTGTCGCCGTGGTGTTGAGCGCGCCATTCTGGGTGGTGTTGTTGCCGATGTGGGGGCTTTATCGCTGGAACGAACGCCGTTTGGGACGTGAGCCGCCCCCGTTGCCATGGGCTGAACAACGGGGAATGGCATCCGGGAAACAAGATGTGGTGCCTCGTTCCGCTGCGACCGGATTTGAGTTTTCGGAATCACCCGACGCCCCTGCAAAACACATCCCCCCTCCCCCGGAGTCACGGTCGGATTTTGAACGGACGGTCGACGAGCCGGGAAAACGTGCGGCACGGGGCGTGGCGCTGGTGACGGGCGGCAATCGTCGTTTGGGCGCGGCGATCTGCCGGGATCTGGCGCGCCTGGGGTATGCCGTGGCAGTGGGTTATCATCGCGACCAACAGGCCGCCGAAGCGGTGGTGGCCGAAATTCAGGCCAAGGGTGGAATCGGGGGTGGGTATCGGTTGGATCTGACCACACCCGATGGCGTGGAAGCGCTGTTGACCGCCGTGGAGCGGGATTTCGGACGCAAGCTTGCGGTGTTGGTGAACAGTGCCGGAATGTTCGAGGCGACCCCTCCGGATGGTGGCAGCTGGCAGGCGATGAGCGTCTTGTTGCAGGTCAATCTGCAAGGACCGCTCTGGTGGTCGTTGCAGGCGGCACAACGCATGAAGGCGCACGGCAACGGGGTGATCGTGCAGATTGCCGATCTGTGGGGCGAGCGTCCTTTAGCCGGGCATGCGGTTTATGGGGCTGCCAAGGCCGGATTGTTGATGGCCACGCGCGTCCTGGCGCGCGATCTGGCCCCGCAGGTGCGGGTGAATGCCATTGCGCCCGGCGCGATCCTGCCGCCCGAAGATGGGATGGATCCCGGCTATCAACGGATGCTGGAGCGCACCCCTCTGGCCGGGCAGGCCGGACCCGAGGCGGTGGTCATGGCGGTGCGTTATCTGCTGGGAGCCGACTACGTGACGGGAGAGGTGCTGCATGTCGATGGTGGGCGGGGGTTGGGGTGATTTCGATCTGGCAGCGGATGCGAAGTATCGGCACAAAAGAGTCACCCTCTTCGGTCTCGTTGCAACGGGATCTGGCTTTCGGCCTGGCCATGGCACTGGTGGTGGTGATGGTCTGCCAATGGCTGCTGGTCAGCCTGGCGGTACAAGAGGTGGTGGCTGCGTATGTGGTCTCGCGTTTGGAGCACGATGCGGAGAATCTGCTGGCCAATCTGGATCTCTCCACACCGGATGGCCCGGAACTCCTGCCGGGGCGCGTTGATCCGATCTATACCCAACCGTGGTCCGGACACTATTTTCAGATTCAGGTGGTTGAAAACGCGCTGCGTTCCCGCTCCCTGTGGGATGCGGAGCTGAACATCGGGACAGATGGCCCAGAGGGCAGTCACAGCGTGACGATCGAGACCCGGCCCTGGGCACCCTCCTTGTGGCGCATCACCCGCTATTATTACAAGCAAGGCCATTCGGTGGTGATGATCGTGGCCGAGGAGATGAGTCACCTGGAGCGCATCATCCTGCTGGTGCGGATCGGTCATGCGGGGATTTCGCTTTTGGCCATTGGGGTGTTGCTGGTGTGGCAGCGCCGTGCGTTGCGCCGCGCGTTGGCACCTTTGGATGTGGCAAGCGAGGCGCTGGGCGAGCTGGAACAGGGCGAGGCGCTGGCCATGCGCACCGAGGGGGTGTTTGTCGAGATTCTGCCGTTCGTGACAGCGATCAATCGGTTGTTGGCACTCTTGCATGGCCGTCTGACACGCTCCCGTCAGGCAGCGGGCAATATGGCGCACGCCATCAAGACTCCGCTGACGGTGTTGATGCAGCTGATCGACGGGGGCGAATTGCAGGCGCATCCGGAGTTGCGCGGACGGATGGTCCGACAGATCGAAACGATCCGTGCACTCACCGGACGGGAGTTGAAAAAGGTTCGTCTGGCTGGTGCCGAGACCCCGGCTGGACGTGTGGAGATGTGCGCCGAATTGCGTGTGTTGGTGGACGTGATGCGCCGGGTGCATGCCGCGCGGGCGTTGCGGTTTGAATCGCATTTGCCGGATGCCCTCTCGGCGTTGATCGATCGCGAGGATCTGTTGGAGTTGGCCGGCAATCTGCTCGATAATGCCTGCAAGTGGGCGCATGGCGTGGTGCGTCTGAGCATGACGGTGGATGCGGCGGGTGGGTGGTCGCTGGTCGTCGAGGATGATGGTCCGGGCTGTCCGTCGGAGCTGTTCGAGCGCATCTTGAGTCGCGGCGGTCGGGTGGATGGGAACGGGCCAGGGCAGGGGATCGGTCTGGCGGTGGTACAGGAGATCGCGATCGATTACAGCGGGCGGATTGAATTGGGTCGATCCGAGGCGTTGGGCGGTTTTCGGGTGGGTGTTGAATTGCCGCTCAAAGGTGTGTGGGTGTGAAGAGGTGTGTAAGGTTTGATGGGTACAGGGTCCGGGGGGTTCAGGTTCCCGGACCCCCCTGTACCAATAATCTCTGCCGGGGGCGGTGGTCGCCCCTTGACCCCCAGCATCACTCGTTTTCAGCGTCCGCTCTCGCACCTGCACCTTGACCCGCCGGCTCGATTGCCAGATCCAGTTTTCCTTCCACCACCCGTACCATCACCTTGCCGCCCTGACGCAGCTGACCGAACAACAATTCGTCGGCCAATGGTTGACGGATCTTCTCCTTGATCAGCCGTTCCATCGGACGGGCGCCGTTTTTGCGGTCGTACCCGTGATCGGCCAGCCAACGCCGTCCCTCGTCGTCCACCGACAGCGTTACCTGCTGCTGGAACAGATCGCGATCCAGGGCGGTTAAGAACTTCTCGGTCACCTGCAAAATGATCGGCATCTCCAGATGGGCAAAGGGGACGATGGCATCCAATCGGTTGCGGAACTCCGGGGAGAAGAGTCGCCTGATCTCCTTCATCTCGTCTCCGTGGTGATCCTGGGAGACGAAGCCGATCGAGGAGCGCTCCAGATCGTGGGTGCCGGCATTGGTGGTCATGATCAGGATGACGTTGCGGAAATCGGCGCGTCGACCGTTGTTGTCGGTGAGGCTGCCGTGATCCATCACCTGCAGCAGCAGGTTGAAGACATCCGGATGGGCCTTTTCCACCTCGTCGAGCAGCAGTACGGCATGCGGATTCTTGGTGACCGCCTCGGTGAGCAGGCCGGACTGCTCGAAACCGACATAACCGGGTGGAGCGCCGATGAGGCGGGATACGGTATGCCGTTCCATGTATTCGCTCATGTCGAAGCGGATCAATTCCACCGCCAGTTCGCGTGCCAGCAGTTTGGCCAACTCGGTTTTGCCCACGCCGGTGGGACCGGCCAGAAGGAAGGCGCCGATCGGCTTGAGCGGATTGCCGAGACCGGCGCGTGACAGCTTGATCGCCTGACACACCTGGGCAACCGCCTTGTCCTGGCCGAACAGGCTCAAGAGGATGTTGGTTTCGAGACTTTTCAACAGCTCGCGGTCGTCGTGGGAGACGGTACGTGACGGGATGCGGGCGATGCGGGCGACCACCTCCTCGATTTCGCGCACGCCGATCACCTTTTTGCGTCGGGATCCAGAGGTGATGCGTGCGGCGGCACCGGCCTCGTCGATTACGTCGATGGCTGAGTCCGGATGCTTGCGGTCGTGGATGTGACGGTGTGACAACTCGGCGGCCACGCGGATTGCCGGGGCCGAGTAACGGATGCTGTGATGGTTTTCGTAACGGGCCTTGAGACCCTTTAGGATCAGGATGGTCTCCTCGATCGACGGCTCGGCCAGATCGATCTTCTGGAAGCGGCGCGCCAGAGCCTTGTCTTTTTCAAACACCCCGCGAAACTCCTCGTGGGTGGTCGAGCCGATGCAGCGCAATTCACCATTGGCCAACAGTGGCTTCAACAGGTTGGAGGCGTCCATGGTGCCGCCGCTGGTGGCACCGGCGCCGATCACCGTGTGGATTTCGTCAATGAACAAAATTGCGCCAGGGGTTTCGGTCAGTTTTTTCAATACCGCCTTCAGACGGGCCTCGAAATCGCCGCGAAACTTGGTTCCCGCGACCAAAGAGCCCATGTCCAGAGAGAAGAGGATGCTGTCGGCGAGCAGTTCCGGCGCCTCGCCTTGCGCGATGCGCAACGCCAGCCCCTCGGCCAGATGGGTCTTGCCCACGCCGGCATCGCCCACGTAGAGCGGATTGTTCTTGCGGCGGCGGCTCAGGATCTGGAAGGTGCGGGTCAACTCCGCCTCGCGACCGATCAAGGGATCAATCTTGCCGTCGAGCGCCAGTTGGGTCAGATTGGTGGCGTAGAGGGCCAAAGGATCATCGCTCTTGGCCGGGGCGTGCTCATGACTCTTGCCATGTGTGCGTGGCTCCTCGGATCCATCCTCCTCGGAGTCGTCCGTACCCTTGCCTTCCATGCCGTGGGCAATGGCTGCCTGTACGTCAAGCCGGCTGATGTTCTGCCGACTCAAGAAATGGACCGCATGCGATTGCTGCTCGCTGAAAATTGCTTCCAAGACATAGGCGCCAGTGACCAGTTCACGTCCCGAGGCCTGCACCTGATAGACGGCTCGCTGGATCACCCGCTGGAATCCGACTGTCGGCGTGATTTCCATCGAGTCGAGATCGTCCGGAATGGAGGGGACGTGTACCTTCAAGTGGCTTTCGAGATCGTGAGAGAGCTGGCGAAGATTGCAGCCGCACTGCAACAAGACCTCGGTGACCTCGGGATTTTCTGTCAGGGCGAGCAGCAGGTGCTCGACAGTTGCGTATTGATGCCGGCGCAGCTTGGCGGCGCGGATGGCACGATTCAAAGAAATTTCCAGGTGCTTGCTGATCATGGGATCCTGTTTGTCAGGAGATGAAGAGTCAATTTTTTTCCATCCGGCATTTCAGGGGATGCTGGTGCATGCGGGCATGACGGTTGACCTGCATGACCTTGGTTTCGGCGATGTCACGGGTGAACAGACCGCAAACGCCGAAACCCTTGTGATGGACATTCAGCATCACCTGTGTGGCCTCGTCGATCCCCTTGTCGAAAAAACGGATCAGGATGTCGATCACGAACTCCATGGGGGTGAAGTCGTCGTTGAGCAGGATCACCTTGAACAGCGGCGGCTCTTCCGAGTGGTCGAGGGTGCCGGAGTGGAGCAGGGTATCCGTGCTGAAATCGGCTGGACTCATCGGGTCAACACTCCAGGTTCAAAGGCATTCATTCTGGATCGATTACGGTCAGCTTCAGGTTTGTGGAGTACGAGTGCCATAAGGATCGTTTTCGATCCGGATTCATTTTAGCCGATTCGCTCTTCAGGGCAAACGGAAAATGGCGTACGGCTGTTTTCGTGTCATCAATCACCTCCGCCCGAGCCGTTCGGCGTGCTCCCCTGTAGCAGGGCCAAGGCATTGTCACGCGCGGCAGGGGTGATCTGGTCGCCGGCCAGCATGCGCGCCAGCTCCTCGATTCGTGCCGGGTGATCCAGAGGCAGAACCTCCACCCGCATGCGCCCTTCAATCGCCCGTTTGATCACCTTGAAGTGGCGTGCCCCCCAGGCGGCGACTTGCGGGGAGTGGGTGACGGCCAGGGTTTGTCGTTTGGCTGCAACCTCGGCCAGCTTGGCACCAATGGCTGCGGCGGTGCGTCCACCCACGCCAACATCCACCTCATCGAAGATCAGGGTGGGAATCGTCACCGCCTCGGCCAGAGCGGTTTTCAAGGCCAGCATGATACGGGCGATCTCGCCACCGGAGGCGACACTCTTTAATGGTTTCAACGGCTCGCCCGGATTGGCGCTGATCTGGAACTCCGCCTCCTCCATGCCCGTGGCACGCGGTTCATCCCGCATCGGGCGCAAGGCGGTGGCGAAACGGGCCTGCATGCCCAGCTGTGCCAGATGGCCTTCGGTCTCTTTGGTCAGACGTGTCGCTGCCTGCCTGCGCGAGGCGGTCAGCTGGGTGGCCTGGCGTTCGTACTCCGTGCGGGTTTTGTCGAGCGCGGCGATCAGTTGCTGTTCATCGTGGTCGAGCCCGTCCAAGGCATCGAGTTCCGTGCGCCATCCTGAAGCCAACTCCGGCAACTCGTCGGGCGTGCGGCGGTGCTTGCGCGCCAGATTGCGCAACAGCGCCAACCGCTCCTCCAGTTCGGCCAGCTCCTCCGGATCGCTCTCCAAGGAGTCGGCATAGTGACGGATCCGATCACCGGCATCCTCGATTTCGTATTGCAGCGAGCGCAACTGCTCGGCAAGCGGTGCCAGATCCGGATCGAGCCGCGCCCCTTCTTCCAGTTCACCGGCAGCCCGGGAGAGCAGTTGTCCCACGCCAGAGCCGTCGGTCAAGGATTCGCCGCTCAAGAGTTCCAGGCTGGCCGAGGCTGCCTCGCCCAGTTTGACCACATGGGCCAGTCGCAAGCGCCGCCCTTCGAGCTGTGCCCACTCCCCGGCACGCGGTGCGGCGGATTCGATCTCGTCGAGCTGATGGGTGAGAAAGGCACGGCGTTGTTCGGCATCACGCGCCTTCTGACGCACCGCTTCCAGGGATCTGTTCAGCGCCTGCCAGGCACGCGCCTCCTGGGCCGTGCGTGCGGCGAGCGTCTCGTGGCAGGCGAAGCTGTCGAGGATCTCCAGGTGGGTTGCTGGATTGAGCAGCGACTGGTGATCGTGCTGACCGTGGATGTCGACCAGTCCATCCCCGAGTTGCGCCAGCACCGCGACCGGCACCGGGATTTCGTTGATGAACGCCTTGCCGCGACCGTTGGCCGAAAGGGTCCGGCGCAGGAAGAGATCCTCCTCCCCCGCGCTGGCCAGAGCCTGTTCTTGCAGCCAGAGGCGCGCCGGGTGGGCCGGAGGCAGAATGAAGTGGGCTGCGGCCATGGCCGATGATGCGCCGGTGCGAATCAGGCTGTTGTCCGCGCGCGCACCCAAGGTGAGTGCCAGGGCGTCGATGACGATCGATTTGCCCGCACCGGTCTCGCCGGTCAGAATGGTCAGACCGGCATTGAACTCCAACTCCAGCCGCTCGATGAGCGCGATGTTCTCGATGATCAGTTGTCGCAGCATGATAAGGCACAGACTCCGGATTTGTTGCGGTTCATCTCCACTCTACCATACTCCACGCTCGCTGGGGCGCAAAGGGATTGTCCTTTCAAGACCAATCTGTCGGTCAGAAAGCCCGGTCCTGGCGATGGATTGGAGAGTTCTGGCAGTCAGGTTGATCGGGTATTTATTTACCGTGGAACTCGTGCTTTATGAGTTCCACGGTCGGGGGTGAGGGGGTTCTCCCCTCCATCATGCTTTGGGGTGATGGGCAGTTGGGTCGGTCCGGGTGTGGCGATTTTTCTTGGGTTCGTGGTATTGAACAGGCTATCATGGTGACGCAGCATCTTGGAAAACGGTGGCAGCCTGATGGATGCTCAATGGATGACGCTTCTATTGAATGACTTTCTATAAGACTTGAAGGTAGCTCGATGAGCATGACGATCACCTTGTCGGAACAGGCTACGACCATTGTTCGTTCGTTTTTGCCGGCATTCGATTCACCGGAAGCGTTTGTCGAAGCGGCGATTCGTGGAATGGCCAGTCAAGAACTGCAAACCGCAATTGAAGACCAGGAGGACCAAAACCGGATCGAAATGTTGCGTCAGGCACTTGCCGAATGTGAGGGTGAGCCTCGGATCTCTTTGGATTTGCAATCCTTGAAGCAGGCGCTGCATCGCGAATGGGAAGCGGATCGGATCAATCCGGTATGAGTCGGATTCTGTATGATGTCCGTGCCAAACGGGATTTGGAGGATATTTGGCGCTATATTGCCCAAGACTCCATCGTCCGCGCGGATGGCTGGATCGATCACATCGAACGTCTATTGGCTTTGCTTGCGACGCAACCTGGGATGGGGAAGGCCTATCCGATGTTGGGGGCAGGTGTGCGAGGATTGTCGTTCGGGAGTTATCTTATTTTGTATCAACTTGATTCCCAAGGTATCGTGATTTTGAGAATCATCCATGCGGCCAGAGAACTGAAGAAAGCATGGCAATCTTGAGGGGGAGTGTTGCTGGAGCGTGTCTCATCTGGTTTCTGAGGCTGTTCGTGGCGTTCGGTTTGATGACCAGCCCGCTCCACGCCGCCGAAATCCAAGTGGCGGTGGCGGCCAATTTCAGCGCGCCGGCGCAGAAGATTGCGGAAGGATTCACTGCCGCGACCGGTCACACGGTACTGTTTTCTGCCGCCTCGACCGGCAAGCTCTATGCCCAGATCAAGAACGGTGCGCCTTTTGCGGTGCTGCTCTCCGCCGATGAGGAGACCCCGGCCAAGCTCGAACAAGAGGGGTTGGGGGTCTCCGGCAGCCGTTTCGTTTACGCGACCGGTCGGTTGATCCTCTGGTCCAAACGCGCGGGTTGGGTGGACGATCAGGGCGAGGTGCTGGCCAAGGGCACATTCGCTCATCTGGCGATTGCCGATCCGAAACTGGCCCCGTATGGTGCGGCGGCTATCGAGGTGTTGGAAAAACGGGGTCTGCTCGAACGGTTGCGCCCCAGGTTCGTTCAGGGCGAGAATATTGCCCAGGTTCACCCCTTTGTGGCCTCCGGCAATGCCGAGATCGGTTTTCTGGCCCTCTCCCAGGTGATGCGCGACGGCGTGATCGCCAAAGGATCCGGTTGGCTGGTGCCGGCTGCGTTGCACCGTCCAATCCGGCAGGAGGCGATTCTGTTGACCAAAGGGCGGGAGAATCCGGCAGCTTCAGCCTGGTTGACCCATCTGCGAAGTGAGGCAGCGCAAACGGTGTTGCGCTCTTTTGGGTACGAATGATCCTGCAAATTTGCATCATGGGGGGAGAACCCCCTCACCCCCCAATCGTGGAACTCTCGGACGAGAGTTCCACGATCACAAGGCGACATGCTCGACTTCTCTGATTGGGCAGCCCTCTGGCTGACTGCGAAACTGGCCACGGTCACGACCCTCGTGCTGTTGGTGCTCGGCACGCCCCTGGCCTGGTGGCTGGCCCGGACCCGCTCGTTCTGGAAAGGGCCGGTCTCGGCCCTGGTCGCCATGCCGCTCATCCTGCCGCCCACGGTGTTGGGATTTTATTTATTGCTTTTCATGGGGCCGGAAGGGTGGTTGGGACGTTTGACCCACGCGTTGGGGTGGGGCCATCTGCCGTTCACCTTCGCCGGGTTGGTGGTCGCTTCGGTGATCTACTCCCTGCCGTTTGTGGTGCAGCCGATCCAGAACGCCTTCGAGGCGATCGGTTCCGGGCCGCTTGAGGCTGCGGCCACGCTGCGCGCCTCACCGCTCGATGCCTTCTTCACCGTGGCCATCCCTCAGGCCAAACCCGGCTTCATCACCGCCGCCGTGCTCGGCTTTGCCCACACCATCGGCGAGTTCGGCGTGGTGCTGATGATTGGTGGCAACATTCCCAATGCGACACAGGTGGTTTCGGTCAGGATCTACGCCCACGTCGAAGCCCTGGAGTACACCCAGGCCCACGGTCTGGCCGGCGGATTGGTGCTCTTTTCGTTTCTGGTGTTGCTCGTGATGCACTGGGCGCAAAAACGGCGTGACGGCGCATGAACGACCGGATTCATATTGCCTGCCGCCTGATCCGCCGGGATTTCTCCCTGGAGGTGGATCTGACCTGGCCCGATCGGGGGGTGATGGCGCTGTTCGGTCCCTCCGGATCGGGCAAAAGTACCCTGTTGCGCATCCTGGCTGGCCTGGAGCGTCCGCCGGCAGGGGTGGTGCGCATGCGCAAGGAGGTGTGGCAGGATGAAGCGCGCGGAATTTTTTGTCCGCCTCATCGTCGCCCGATCGGCTACGTGTTTCAGGATGCCGCGCTCTTTTCCCATCTGAATGTCCAGGAGAATCTGATCTACGGCCTGAAACGGGTGCCGGAAGCATTGCGACGGGTTCCTCTGGATCGGGCCATCGAGCTGTTGGGCATCGGAGGGTTGTTGGAACGACGGGTTGTGACGCTATCGGGCGGGGAGCGGCAGAGGGTGGCGATCGCGCGTGCCCTGGCGGTCAGTCCCGAACTGTTGCTGATGGATGAGCCGCTCGCAGCCCTGGATGCGGCACGCAAACGGGAGATTCTCCCTTTTCTGGAACGGCTGCACCGGGAGTTGGTCATGCCGGTGGTCTATGTGAGCCACTCCCCGGACGAGGTGGCCCGTCTGGCCGACCATCTGGTGGTCCTGGAAGCAGGCAGGGTGGTGGCCGAGGGGCCGCTGCAAACCACGTTGGCGCGTCTGGATACCCCGGTACGGCTGGGCGAGGAGAGCGGTGTGGTGCTGGAAACGGTGATCGGTGCGCGCGATGCGGCGTGGCATTTGTGCCGGGCCGATTTTCCCGGTGGATCCCTCTGGATTCGCGATCATGGGGTTCAAATCGGTACGCCGGCGCGGGTGCGCATCCTGGCACGGGATGTCAGCCTGGCGTTGGATCCGCAAACCCGCACCAGTATTCAGAATGCGCTCTCCGGCGTGGTGAGCGGCCTGGCAGGGGATCGGCATCCGGCCAACTCTCTGGTCCGGGTGATGGTGGGGGATACGCCCTTCGTGGCACGCATCACCCGTCGTTCCGCCGCATATCTGGAGTTGACCCCCGGCAAGCCGGTGTGGCTGCAGGTCAAGTCGGTTGCATTAATAGAGTAATTGTTGATAGCTCTATAATTATTACAACCTGCGCGGTTTTTCGGTTATCCAGCTGTATTGGGGGGTATCCTTGTATTAACCATCCAATCGACTCATGCCAGTCCGGTTTTCTGGATGAAGTTTTTGGCACCGGTTGAGACCGCCTTGGCCAGCGAAGCTTGGTGGGAGCTTTTGCGGAGCAGCATCTCCTCCTGGCGATTGCTCAAGAAGGCCATCTCGACCAGCACCGAGGGGATTTCCTGGGTTTTGAGCACCGCGAAGCGGGCCTGTTTGGTGGTTTTGAAGTGCAGCGAGAGACTCGGCGTATTGGCAATGGCGGATAGCACCGTATTTCCAAGCATCAGCGAGCGGCGATTGGCTGGCATGGCGTTGCGGCGTCCTTTTTCGGAGAGGCAGTAGACCGAAGCGCCGCGCGCCGAGGGGATGTGGAAGGCATCGGCGTGCAGGCTGATGAAGAGGTCAGCCTGGTTGTTGCGGGCAATGGCGGTGCGTCGGTTCAAACCGACGAAACGATCGTCACTGCGGGTCAGGATCGCCTTGTAGCCAGGCATGGCGTTGATCTCGCGGGCTACCTGCTTGGCGACCGCCAGGGCGACATCTTTCTCTTTGACGCCGCCGGCGCCGATGGCACCCGGATCAATGCCGCCATGTCCCGGATCGAGCACGATGACGATGTCTCGTTTCCCCTTGCGGGCGGCTACCGGTTTGACCGTCTTGACGGGCGCTTGTTCAGCCTGGTTGCTGGCCTCCTCTTCATTTTCGGAAGCGGTGAATTCCACCACCAGACGGGGACGATTGTTCTCTTTGTCTTTGAGCAAAAAGATGCGGCTGGTGGCCTCCTCTTGAAGCTCGAAGACGGCGCGCATCGAGCCGTTTCCCAGGCTGTCGGTACGCACTTTTCGCACGATCGGATCGGAGAAGGAGAGCAGATTTAGATCGGATGACAGTTCGGTGTCCTGCAGATCCAGCACCACGCGATCCGGATTTTGCAGCGTGGCCAGGGAGTGCTTCACCTCTTGGTTCAACGAGAAGATGATGCGGGTCCGATTGGGCGTGCTGGAGAAGCGCACATCGGTGATGCGCGGTCTGGACATGGCTGCATGCACCATCGATGCCGGCAGCATCAAACCACCCATGGAAAGCGCCAGAGCTTTGAGAACAAATCGTCGTTCCAACATGATCCGATCTCCCTTTTCGTGACTTTTAAAGCGCAGGGGCAGGCGTCGGGGGCTTGACCTTGGCTTCTAGCCAAAAAGTGTTGCCAACTGTGACAATAATTTAACGTAATCTTTATTGAATTCTTGTTTATCAGTTGGTTAATCAAACCTTGCATCCGGTTTCTTTGGTGATGTTTTCTGGTTTGCGGGTACTTTAGCAAACGCCATGCCGGCATTTCGGATGGAATGGGTTCGGGTCTGCATCCTGGAGAACTCTTTGATGTGTCCGGATTTTCAGATGACTTGCCATGCAGATGGGTGCAATAGCGGATCGGCGAGCCACCCTGTTATCGGATGGTGGAAAGCTGACGGCGTTGGAAAGGGGGCGCCCACGGGTGTCAAATTGGTTAAGATGCCATTATTGAACGTATTATCGAATGGTTCGGCGGCATGCGGGGCTGGATTTCGATAGGGCTCTTGGGTGGTGTCGAAGGGATGCCCTTGACGAGAATGGACAGAGGCTGTAATTGAACCGGATCATGTATGAATGAAACCGTTTTTTGTCCGACGTATCGATTGCCTGGAGTTGAGCGGATGGTTGATTTCGCCGCATGGTGCCCCGGCAGGGTCGTCGAGCGAAGATCCTGAATGATGATGCATTCGTCATGTGTGCAACCCATCCGGTTGCATGGCCAGATGCCAGGGAGTTTCCGATTCATGAATCCAACCCGGTTCGTAGTACGGTCCAGCCGATTGTGGGGGGTGCTGTTGGGTGTGCAGTTGCTTGGCGGTTGTTCCGGTTTCATCGCACCGGACCCTGAGCCGGGCGCGGATCCGAAAGAGCTGGAGTCGATGGCCAAGGGAGCGCCCTGCTATTTCCGGGGCGGGATCCACTTCTGCGCGGAATTGAGCGACGCCGACAGCGATGGCGTGTCGGATATCAAGGATCACTGTCCGGGCACCTCGAAGGGAATTGCGGTTGATTCACAGGGGTGCCCGCTCGATTCGGATGGGGATGGGGTGACCGACGATCTGGATCGCTGTTCCAATACGCCGCGCGGTGTGTCGGTGGATGAACAGGGGTGCCCGGTTGACGCGGATGGCGATGGGGTGACCGATGATCTGGATCGCTGTCCGGATACACCGGCTGGTGCCAAGGTGAATACCGAAGGGTGCTGGGTGCTGGTGAATCTGTTGTTCAAATCCAACCAGCACGAGATCGAGACCGGCTCGCATGGCATGCTCGATGAGGTGGTGCGCGTCTTGAAGGACAATTCCGCTGTGCGCGTCGAGATTCAGGGGCATACGGACAGTGTCGGCTCCGCTGGTTTCAACGACACGTTGTCGTTAAAGCGCGCCGAGGCGGTACGTGCCTTTTTGATCGGCAAGGGGGTCAAGGCCGAACGGTTGCGTGCCGTTGGCCTTGGGTTGCGTCAGCCGGTGGCAACCAACGATACCGAGGAGGGACGGGCCAGGAATCGGCGCGTGGTGTTGCAGCCGGTGCCGTAAGAGGCTTGCGGCGTCAATGAAGTCGAATCAAACGGCCTTTAACGAGGAGGGATGGGATCTCCTTGAAATGGCTCTTTTCGGTTATGATCACAGGATCATCCATCTTTTGTGGAGAGAAATATGTTGAAAGTGAATGAGTATTTCGGTGGCACGGTCAAGTCGATCGCGTTTCAGACCGCCACGTTGCCGGCTACGGTTGGCGTGATGGTGCCGGGTGAGTACGAATTCGGCACCAGCCAGCTGGAAACCATGACCGTGGTCAGCGGTTCGTTGACGGTGAAATTGCCCGGTGAGGCCGATTGGCGGAGTTTCAAGCCGTTCGAGAGCTTCATCGTGCCGGCCAACGCCAAATTTCAGCTACAGGTGGCGGTGGATACGGCCTATTTGTGCACTTATGGCGAGTAGTGGATCAACCAGGCTGATTTGACTGGTTGCGACGGGCTGGCACGCCAGTCACTCAAACCTTGAAAGCCTCTGTCACGCGGTTTTGGTTTTTGGGCCATGTTCGCGGGATTGTTTTGCAAAAGGCGCAAAACAATCCCGCAGCCTTGGCTGCACGCGGCCTTGCGAAAAACTACGCATCCCAAAATGGGTGCGATTTAATGCATCGGCGCAGGGGGCAGGGGATCCCCGGTGAAAACCTCGTCAAGCGTGCGGGCTTCCAGCAGCCGATCGCCCCAACGTTCCAGCATGTCGTCATCGGCTTGGCTGATCCGTGTCCGGATCGTCTCCGGCAGCGGGCCGAAACGGCGGGTCAACTGACGCAGGATGATTTTGGCTTCTCCCTCCCCGCGTCCCGCCTCGCGTCCCTCCTCACGGATGCGGGCCATTTTGTCAAAACGGAACAGCTCTTCTTCTGGCATGTCGTTCATCATCGCCTCGAACCAAGCGAGACGGCCCAGATCCATGACCGCCTCGATGGTCCAGCCCATGGAGTCGGTGTTGTCGGAAGTTCCTTTCATGCGCAGTCTCCGGATGCCTGAGAGAATCCAGTCGAAATCGTTAGAAAGCGTTGCCGGTCGGGAGTCGAACAGGGTGACGAACCCTTTGCGCCATTCGGTGGCGCGGCTGGCGAAACACTTCATGAGTCCATTATGCGGCAAATCGGCCAGTTCATTCAATACCATCAATCGCAATCGGTGGATGAGTGGCAGATTGGTCCCGTAAACGCCTGGCCAGCCGAGCGGGTGAAACGCATAACGGGCGAGTTGATCGGCGCGGGGTGTTTTGGAGAGGATCAGGAAACTTTGTAACGTCTCCGGTTCCAGGTGCTGCTTGGCGCGATAGAGGTGATCGTTGACGCACAGTTGGGCCAGCGCGTCATCGTTGAGACTCTCGGAGAATTTGAATTCGATCAAAAGTTCGCGGGCCAAAGAGTCGCGCAAGCCGTCGGCCAGCCAGGCGCGTTGCGCTTCGGTCCAGCGCTCCCCGGTTCGCCGGATCAGGATGATATCCGCCTTGGGTGAACCGCTGACCACATCCACCTCGGTCTGCACCGCCACGTTGAGCCGGGTCAAAGGCTCTTCGAGCAGCCTGCCGAGCAGGCAGTGCCAGCGGGTTTTGTCGGCAGCTTCCGGAGAGGGGGAGGGTTCGTCACTCATGGCTGATCTCGTCTCGTGGCGCTGCAAAAATCGATCAAAACCCGGTCTCGCGAATCAATACTTCCAGCGCCAGCCGTTGGAAGCGGGTCAACAGGTTCTCGGCGCGTTGATTCTCCAGAAAGAGCGTGCCGCGCAACGTGTGGGGTAGCGGGGCGGGGAGCGACTCCGGTCGCCAGACGAGGCGGTAGAGTGCGGTGGTCGGCAACCACTGCCCCTGCGGGTCACGTTTGACCGGCACGTTGCCGCCATGCTGGGAGAAGAGGGCCAACTCCTCGATGGCAGAGGATCCCACCGGTGCGATGTCGGTGATCGTGCCGGGCAGGGCCGGCCAGTCGATCCCTTCGGACAGGAAAATCCCATGGGAACCGGTGGAGATGCGTGGCAGGTCGATTTCGCGCACATAGGCCGTCACCTGCCAGGCGTTCGGCTGGGTCACCTCCAGGAGCGGCTCGCCATGCGCCACCCACAAACCGGGTGCAAGCATGCGGTCGAACCGGACGATCCGACCGGAGAACGGCGCGGTGAGGGTCAATTGTTTTTCTTGCCGTTGCAATTCCCGCTGCCGGGTCAACTCCACTTCCAACTCCCGGTCGTTGATCAACGACCGTTTCAGAAGATTCGGCGTGCCGCCGCGAAAATCGCTTTTCCAGCGTGCCAGATCGATTTTTTGTCGGGCGATCTCCAGTTGGTTGAGCAGATCCGGGGACTCCAGGCGCAACAACACCTGACCGGATTCAACCGTATCGCCCTCTTCGACCCGGCGTTCCACGACGCGTGCGGCAGAGGGGGCGTGCAGGGTGGTATGACCAGCCCGTTGCAGCAGTGCCGGCGCCTGGATCGTCCCTTTCCAGGGGATGAGCGTTGCGGCGATCAGGGTTATGAAGAGTCCCAGCGTGAAGAGGGTACGACGATTGAGCCGGATTCTGGTTTCAGGACGTCTCCAGATGGAGAACTCCTCCCAGATCGGTCGCACCAGAAACCAACCGATTTCCACCGACATGAGCAGCATCCCGAGCAGTTTGAAAAAGAGGTGATAGACCGTCAGGGCGATGCCCAGATAGAGAAAGAACCGATAGACCCAGGTCACCCAGGCAAAAAGGATCAGAAAATTCCGTCGATCGTGCAGGGCTGCGTCCGGAAAGGGGGCGTTCAGCCCCCACAGCCATTCGCGCAGCTTCCAGCGTCCCAGACGACCGGCCCGTTCGTGGAGATTTTCGATATCGAGCCAGTCGGAGAGCAGATAATAGCCGTCGAAGCGCAGGAAGGGGCTGGCGTTCATCAGCAGCGTCGAAATCCAGCTCACCGTGGCGATGAAGAACAGCGCATCCTTGGTGGCTCCGGTGGGCAGCACGCCCCAGAGCAGTGCGGCCCAGGCGGTCAGGATCAGTTCGGCGAGGATGCCCGCCGAGGCGACCAGCAGACGTTTACGGCGCGACGCCAATTGCCACACCTCGCTGGTATCGGTGTAGAGCACCGGCAACATCATCAGGAAGGCGACACCGATGGTCGGCACCCGGCATCCGGCGCGGATGGCGGCATAGGCATGTCCCAATTCATGGATCGCCTTGGTCAACGCCATGGCCAGGGCGATGAAGAGCGCTTCGGTCATCCAGTCGGTTTCGGCCAGGGTGGCAATCGCTACCTCCCATTGACGGGAGATGGCATGCAGACCGATCAATCCGGCCAAGGCGCTTGCCAGGAAGAAGGCTTCAGAGAAGAGCCATTCGACCCACGGGAGGCTTTTTTTAAGCCACCGTTCCGGATCGACCAGCGGGATGCGAAAGAAGAGGTAGGCGTGCAGAATGTGCTGGAACCAGGAGCGTTTGCCGGCTTCCACATGGCGCTGCATGCGGGCCACCCCCCCTTCACCCTGCGGACGCAACAGATTGGCGCCCAACAGAAAGCGGATCAGCTCGGAGACATCGGCAGGGGTGGTGTCGATCATGGTCTCTTCGGAGACCAGTTCGGCGATGCGGGCCGGACCGCCACGGCGCCAGCGGCAGAGGATTTCGAATTCGCGCCAGCCGAGCCGGAAG
This sequence comes from Magnetococcus sp. YQC-9, assembly GCA_039908105.1. GTDB lineage: Bacteria > Pseudomonadota > Magnetococcia > Magnetococcales > Magnetaquicoccaceae > Magnetaquiglobus. The sequence continues at coordinate 3,518 of JAMOBI010000028.1, read as the reverse complement.
AATTGATTGGTCGCCGGATCGCGCAAGGTCCAGGTGGGCGAGCCGTCCCGGGCGGTCGGACCGGGGAACAGGTGGACCTCCTCGCGCAACGGCGGTGGACGACCGGCGTCGGCGGTTGTCTCGTTCACAGCCCCAACCGTTGTCGCAGCAGGGTGAGGGGATGGCGGAAAACGTAATAAAACAGCGTGGTGCGTTCACCCTGAATCTTGGCCGTGCCTCTCAAACCAATGCGCGGGACGGTTTTGTCCGGGGTGAAACGGGCGCGAATGGCGTAGGCCAGCACCCCTTCGAGCTCTTTGGCCTCGTAGGCGATGCGTGTCACGTTGGCCTGCCAGGTTTCGAGCGGATCGAGGTTGGGGTAGAGGGTGACGGCGGCCTCGTTCTCCATGGCCATGATATCGGCGACCGGCAGGCGGATCTCCAACTCCGCCAGACCCGGATCGGCGATCTCCATCACCCGTTCGCCTACCTGTATCGGTTTGCCGAGCCAGGCGTGCACGTCGTTGAACAGGGCGATCCCATCCCGGGGTGCCTCGATGCGCGTGCGCTGCAACAAAAGACGGATGCCATTGGCCTCGCTGCGCTGTCGGGCCAGCCGTTTCTCCAGGATGTTTTTCTGCGCGCGGCTCTCCGGATCGGTCACCGCGAGTTTCAATACCTGATGATACTCCTCTTCGAGCATGGCGATGTTGCGCTCTTCCACCTCGAGTTTGTTCTGCAACGGGGCCTCATCCAGGGTGAAAAGCGGGGTGCCGCGTTTGAGCAGCTGGTTGGGGTGTACGTGGACCCGTTCGACCACGCCATCCAGCGGGGCGCGAATCGCTGCCGGATCGAGGGCCACCACCGTGGCAGGCGCCAGCACCGATTGCCGCACCGGCAGGAAAAACAGCAGCAGCAGTGCCATGAATGCCAGCAGCCGCACTCTGCTGCTGTGCAGGGTGTTGAACACCCCTGTCAGACTCCAACCGGGCCCATGGGCGCGCTCCAGGATCAACTCCCAGGCATTGGCATAACCGTCGGCCAGTTTGGCGAGCAGTTTGATCTCTGGATCGGTCCAGGGAACCGACTTGACCAGCAACAGGCCACCCATTCGTCTGCCGGAGCCGGTTATGAGCGGCACCCAGATGGCCTGCGTGGGCAACCACTGCTCCCACTCCTTGGCATCCTCACCGGTGAGATCTGTCGCCGTCATGCCGACAGGAGCGGTTTGCTCCTGCCAGCGTTTGTCGTTCAAGATGCGTGTCAGCCAGACGATGTAGGGGGCGCGTGCATTCGGATCGGGTGCACCCGAGACCGACTGTACCGCTCCGCTGCCCTTGTCGGCATGACGCCAGAGTACTGCCTGGCGATAGGGGGTCATCAGATGGGTTTCGTTGACCATCAAAAAGCCGAGTGCGGCTTCGCTTTCGGCGGCAAATGCCCGTTTGTTCAGCTGCAGCAGGGCGCTGAGTCCGAGAATCAGTTTTTCACCCTGGACAGGCATCTCTTATTCCGGGCTCTTGGAAGAGACGGTGGAGCCTTTGGGGGCCGAGGCACCCTCCGGTGAAGGGAATTGTGCCACACCGCTCATGCCTGGCACCAGTTCGTCGGGTTCACCGATCGGTTCGCCGATGATTTTGACCGTCTGACTGACCGGATCGACCTCCGCACCCAGGCGGATCACCCGTGCCGGATAGCTTTTGCCGGTTTCGTCGATCTGGATGGTGAAGCGATTTTTGGCTTTCAACCATCCCAGCCAACGCGAGGGGACCACCATCTCCATCTCCAGATGGCGGTGGTCGAGGATTTTCATCAGGTTGTGTCCGGGAGTGACGTACTGATGCTCGCGGACCTGGAGTGAGGCCATGCGTCCGGCAAACGGGGCCTGGATGCGGCAGCCGCGCAGACGGGACTCCTGGTATTTGACGTCCGCTTCGGCCTGGGCCTGTTCGGAGCGGCTGGCATCGGCCTCCAGGGTGCCAACGGAGTGGAGTTCCGCCAACCGCTGCATGACCTGATTCTTATCCTTGGCGGCTTGCAGCGCGGCGCGTGATTTGTTGAGCTGTGCGTTCAGGGTGGCGCAGTCGAAGGTGATCAGCGTCGCCCCGGCGTTGAAGGCGTCGCCCTCCTTGAAGGGCAGTGTCTGGATTTCGGCATCAATGTGCGCGGAGAGTGTGGTCTGGGTGCGCGGCACCAGATAAGCCCGGATTTCGGTTGCTTCGCTGCGCTGGGTTGAGGTTGCCGTATTGGCGGCCAGTGAAGAGCCGGGAAGCGTGCAGGCGGCCAGGATGAGGCAAGCCCCAACAAAGCGCTTACGCGGCATCTTCGACTGGCAAGAAACGGTCATGGCACTGTTTTCTTGAAAGAGAAATCCCGATGTTTTGTATTTAAAAGCAAGATTCAAGCCATCCCCTAATTTTCTCCCTTGAGCAGGCGTAGCAACTCCTGTGAGGCGGAATGGAACGCTTTGGTGCCATGCTTGTTCAATTGATGGGTCAGGCCTGGCATGCCACCCTCTTCGCTTTGCGCCTCCGTGACGCCGTAGCCCTTGCCACCACGTTGGTTTTTCTGATCGTCGTCACGCATCGGCGGGGTGAACGACTGTGCGTCGGTTTCGCGCAAGGTGGTCCCGATTTGTAAATCCATGCGCCTGGAGAGCGCGGCATGCGATCTGGAGAGCGTGTCCGACTCCTGTGCGTTGGGTGCAAGAGGTTCCCGATGGACCAGGTGCGCGGACTCCTCACCCAGGTTTGTGGATGGTTGCTCCATCACCAGTTGCAAGGTGCTCTCCGACAGGGGCGGGTTTGGTGCGCGTGCGGTTGCTGCCAATGCCGGATCCGGGAACAGATGGGCATCTTCCAACTCATGTCGTGCGTCGCGGAGTGGCGAGAAGTGAAATGGTGACTCCGTTTGCAAAGGTGCGATCGACAAGTGGCGCTCCTCATCCAGCTCTTTGAGCGCATGATCGACAGTCGTGGGCAGTGGGGGCGGCTCATCGCGGGGTGGAAGCGGTTCGGCAGCAGGCGTTGCATCCTGCGGTGCTTCCGGAGGTGCGACAAACGGTGGTGCGGGATCGATCACCAGTTTCATGGTCATGGTCGCAGTCGCACCCGCTTCGTCCGTGGCGGTGATGTTGATTGCATAACCCCCTTCATCCCCCTTGGCCGGTGTACCGGTCAAGGTGTGGGTGTCGGGATCGAAATGCAGAAATTCCGGCAGATTCTCGAAGGTATAGGTCAATACCGGAGTGTCGACATCGGCAAAGAGCGTGACTGGATCAAGCGGGAAGCGTAAAGGATCCCCCTCGCGTCCGCGTGACTCCGGGAGGGTGGTGCCGTTCCAGGTCGGTGCGTCGTTGATGGCTTGGATGTGGATTTCACGCGTTGCCGAAGTGGTGCCTCCTGCGGGGGTCTCACCGTTGGAGTTGGAGTCGGTCACCGAGAAAGTGACGGTGCGGATGGCAATGCTCGGGTTGTCATCGTTTGAGTTTTTGTAGGTGATCGAGCGCAGCGCGGCCTCGTAGTCGGCTTTGGTGGCCG
>JAMOBI010000027.1:0-71565 GCA_039908105.1 Magnetococcus sp. YQC-9 | reverse complement strand
GCGCGGTTGGTGGTCAAACCGGCGGCGGACAAGGGACGCCTGACGGAGGCCAGACCGTCGGGTGTTGCCGCTTCAGTGCGTATCGAGCCGGCGCGAGAACAGCCCAAGGCTTCGCCAGATCCGGCTGCAAATCGTCCGGGGGGCGGGGCAGCACCGTCGTCGACGGGTACGCGACCCTCGCCTCGTGAGACACTGGTCCGTTCCACCGCGCCGCGTCCGGTGGTGCAGCCGGGTGCTGGCTCGACACCTCCGGCAGTCGATGTGGCCGAGGAGATGGTGGCCGAGCCACCCAAGGTTGGTGTGACGCGTGAGGAGACTTCCAAAAATCTCACCCGTGCGCAGCGTGAAGATTTGGCGCGCAAGAAGACCGAAATACTGGTGGCCAAGCGACTCACGCAGCTCAATGAGTTGCGCGAGCAGAAGCGGCGCATCGATGAGCGGCGTGCCGTGGAGACCACCGACAGCAGTGGCGACAGCGCCGCGCGCGATACCACCTTGAAGAGCAAGGGCAAGCGCAAGAGCGGCAAAAAGGCGGCGGTGCCGACCATGCCGCAGGAGAAGCAGCTGCCCATGCGCGGCAAGACCACGCCCATGGCGAGTGGCAAGCCAATGGCCCGACGCGGTGCGGGCGGACGGTTCGACATGCCGGTGCAACAGCCGGTGTTGCGCGATGTGATCATCCCCGAGGTGATCACCGTGGGCGAGCTGGCCAGCCGCATGGCGATCAAATCTTCCGAGGTGATCAAACGGCTCATGGCCCAGGGGATGATGGTGACCATCAACCAGGTGCTCGATCAGGACACCGCAGTGTTGGTGGTCGAGGAGCTGGGACACCGTCCCAAAACCATCTCCGAGGGGGCCGCCATCGAGGCGGAGTTGGCCGACAGCAACGATCTGGACAAGGATCTCACCATTCGTGCTCCGGTCGTCACCATCATGGGTCACGTCGACCACGGCAAGACCTCGCTGCTGGATGCCATTCGCAAGACCGATGTGGCGGCGCGCGAGTTCGGCGGCATCACCCAGCACATCGGCGCCTATCAGGTGACCATGGAGAACGGCTCCCTGATCACCTTCCTGGATACCCCTGGTCATGCGGCCTTCACGGCAATGCGTGCCCGTGGTGCCAAGGTGACCGACATCGTGGTGCTGGTGGTGGCAGCCGACGATGGTGTGATGCCGCAGACCCTGGAGGCGCTCAATCATGCCAAGGCGGCCAATGTGCCGATCATCGTGGCCATCAACAAGATCGACCGTCCCAATTCCAATCCGGATCGCGTGATGCAGCAGCTGGCGGATCAGGGGTTGATTCCCGAGGCGTGGGGCGGTGAGACGATTTTCTTGAACGTGTCGGCCAAGGCGGGCATTGGCATCGAGAGCTTGAAGGAGATGATCCTGTTGCAGGCCGAGATCCTCAATCTGCGCGCCAACTTTGGCAAGAAGGCCCGCGGCTTCATCATCGAGGCCAAGCTCGACAAGGGACGGGGCGCAGTGGCCACCTGTCTGGTGGCCAATGGCGTGTTGCGGGTCGGGGACATCTTCGTGGTCGGCTCCGAATGGGGCAAGATCCGCGGGCTGCTCAACGACAAGGGGCTATCGGTGATGGAGGCCCCGCCGGCCATGCCGGTCGAGGTGATCGGTCTGTCGGGCGTGCCGTCTGCCGGGGATGATCTGATCACGGTGCCGGACGAGCGGCGCGCCAAGGAGATCGCCGCCTTCCGCATGCGCAAGAACAAGGAGTTGGAACTGGCCAAGCAGGTGCCGACCGCCAAGCTCGACGATCTGTTCGATCAGATCAAGCAGGGCGAGATGGACGAAGTGAAAGTGGTGATCAAGGCCGATGTGCAGGGTTCGCTCGAAGCCGTCTCCGACGCGCTGCTCAAGATCACCCACGACAAGATCCGCGTCAATATCATCCATACCGCCGTGGGCGGCATCACCGAGTCGGACGTGATGCTGGCCGTGGCCTCGCATGCGCTGGTGGTGGGCTTCAACGTGCGCGCCGATGCCAAGGCGCGCGAGCTGGTCAAGCGCGAGCAGGCGGACATGCGCTTTTATTCGGTGATCTACGATCTGGTGGACGATATCACCAGCGCCATGGAGGGCAAACTCTCGCCGATCCTCAAAGAGGTGTCGGTGGGACGTGCGGTGGTGCGCGAACTCTTCCGCATCTCCAAGGTTGGTCTGGTGGCCGGCTGTATGGTGCTCGACGGGCTCATCCATAAGAGCAATCACATCCGCTTGTTGCGCGATGAGGTGGTGATTTACGTCGGTACGATTCACGCCTTGAAGCGTTTCAAGGACGATGTACGCGAGGTGCGCGAGGGAACGGAGTGCGGCATCAGTCTGGAGAAGTTCACCGATCTGAGGGTGGGAGATCTGTTGGAAGCCTTCACACGCGAGGAGGTCAAGGCGACCATCGGGTAGTGAGGCGGGGTGAGCTGCGTTTGAAGTTGCGATTGCCTGATCGCGGGGGTTGCGGATCATCCGGACCCTCGCGTCCATACGGATTGGGTGGACGGGGTCGGCCTGAATCGGTTAGAGTATTCGGGAAGATCACACTGCAAAGGAGTACGCCACCATGTCCGCTCTTGTCGCCGCGTTTGATACCCACAAGTTCGTTAAACAGATGGTTGCCACGGGTTTCACGGAAGAGCAGGCCGAAACCCAGGTGGCGTTGTTGACCGATATTCTCAGCTATCAACTCTCCACCAAGGCGGACATCTTCCAGATGGACACGCATGTGCTGGAGCTGCAGCGGGATATCCGGGAGATCGACTCCAAGATCGAGGTCACCAAAGCCGAATTAAAGCGGGATATCAAGGAGATCGACTCCAAGATCGAGGCCACCCGGGCCGATGTGCAGCGCGACATCAAGGAGCTGGACTCCAAGATCGAGGTTGCCAAAGCCGAAGTGCAGCGCGACATCAAGGAGCTGGACTCCAAGATCGAGGCCACCAAGGCCGAATTGCAGCGGGAAATTGAGATCACCCGGGTCGATCTGAAGCGCGATATCAAGGAGCTGGACTCCAAGATCGAGGCCACCAAGGCCGAATTGCAGCGGGAAATTGAGATCACCCGGGTCGATCTGAAGCGCGACATCAAGGAGCTGGACTCCAAGATCGAGGCCACGCGCGTTGGACTGCAACGGGATATCGAGGCCACGCGCGTTGGATTGCAACGGGAGATCGAAGCCGCCAAGACCGATACCATCAAATGGACGGCAGGGATGTTCGCGGCCCAGACCGCGTTGATCATCGGTGCTTTGTTCGCGGTGATGAAGTTTTCCCAACCCTCCTTCCCACCGAACGGGCCACCCGTCAGCCAGGCACTCCCCGCGCCCGCCTCGCAGACAGTGGCGCCACCGGTGGGTGCGGGCAGGTGATGGGTATCGGATCGACAATCAGCTGGGCCGTCCGGGTGGCAGAGGGATTGAGGAGCGAGACTGCCCGGTGGTGGTTTGATGGTGGAGCCGCCAAGGCAGGGCTTGACTCTTTGGCGCGTCGTTGGGGGGTGCATCGTCACCTGTCTGCGGACAAGTACCCATGATGCGGGTCGGGGTGCTGGAGGTGCGGCTGGAGCTGCCCGGCGTGCGTTCGTTGAAGGAGAAACGCGGCATCGTCAAGAGCCTTCTGGAGCGGATCCGGCACCGTTTCGAGGTGGCCTGCGCCGAGGTGGGGGAGCTGGATCGTTGGGATGGGGCCGGATTGGGTTTTGCTGCGGTGGGCAACGAGGTGGCGGTGGTGCAGAGTCGGTTGCAGAAGGTCGCCAATTTCATCGAGGATGAGGGTGAGACCGTGATGATCGATTATCGGTTGGAGATCGTGACGTGAGCGTGCGGGTGGATCGGGTGCGGGGACAGATCCGCAAAGAGCTGGCTGCCATGCTGCAACGGGGCGAGGTGCATGATCCGGGTCTGGCGTTGAGCATGATCTCGATCACCGATGTGGAGCTGAGCCGTGATCTGCATTATGCGGTGGTCTACTTCACGGTGATGGGCCAGGATATGGGCGCAGTGCTGGCCGGATTGCAGCGCGCCTCCGGTTTCATGCGTGCCCGGGTGGCGCGTACGTTGGGGTTGCGCCAGGCGCCCGAGTTGCGCTTTGCGCCGGATCTCTCCTTCAAACAGGCCGACGCAATCGAGCGGTTGTTGAAAACCATTCAGATTCCAAAGGATGACGCGGGCGAGGGACAGACCGCAGCGGGGGCATGATCGATGGGGCAGGGAAAGCGTTCACGGAGCGTCGGTCCGCACGGCTGGGTGGCGATCCGCAAGGAGGCGGGGATAGCCTCCACACGGGTGGTGGAGCGGGTCAAGCGGATCATCCGCGCCGGCAAGGCCGGACATGGTGGCACATTGGACCCTTTTTCCGAAGGGGTGTTGCCGATCGCGCTCGGTGAGGCGACCAAGACCTTGTCCTCGGTGCTCGATGGTGACAAGGCGTATCGCTGCTGGGTACGACTGGGTGCCGAGACCGATACCGGCGATCCGACCGGCACCTTTACGACCGGCAACGTGAATTTTCCGGATCGCGACGCGGTACTTGCTGAGATTGCCCGATTTCACGGCGAGATGGACCAGGTGCCGCCGATCTATTCGGCGATCCATGTGGATGGCGAACGGGCGTATGAGCTGGCGCGGCGCGGCGAAACGGTTGAATTGCCGGCGCGTCGGGTGGTGTTTCACCAGGTGGATCTGGTAGAGTATCAGGAGGGTGTGATTACCCTCGACGTGCGGTGCGGCAAGGGGACTTACATGCGTGCCCTGGCCCGTGATCTGGGTCGGGCCTGGGGCTGTCTGGCCCATTTGGAACGATTGCTGCGTACCCGGACGTTGGGTTTTTCCCTGGACGAATGCGTGACGTTGGATGAATTGACGCGCGCGGTTGCCGAGGGACGTTCATCCGAAGTGCTGTTACCCGTGGATCGGGCGCTGGACGACATCCCGGCGTTGCGATTGCGGTTGGAGGCCTGGAGCCGTGTCATGAGCGGTCAGGTGGCGTGGATCGATGCGGATGGGGTGGAACCGGGACCGGTACGCCTGCTTTCGCCCGAGGGTCAATTCGGGGCCATCGGTACGCTGGGTCCGGGGAGCGATGCCTCGGGACGGCGATCCTGCACGCCCAAACGACTGTTTCATCTGACATGACCCTTCAAGGCCAAGTGTGTTCATTTCAACTTGTAAGAAGGAGCTAACCGATGTCGATCACCCAGGAACGCAAGCAGGCCCTCATTTTAGAGTTCGCCATCCATGAGGGGGATACCGGTTCGCCCGAGGTGCAGGTCGCCCTGCTGACCGAGCGGATCAACAATTTGACCGAGCATCTGCGCGGCAACATCAAGGATCATCACTCCCGGCGGGGTCTGCTGAAAATGGTGGGGTTGCGTCGTCGTCTGCTGACCTATGTGAAGGGTCAGAGCAACGATCGTTATCAGACGTTGATCAAACGGCTGAATCTGCGCAAGTAGTCCGCATGGTTGGACGCGGCATTCCGGTGCAAGCTGCCCGGAATGCCGGCCAAACATGCGCCACCCCATGTGAACCACCGGATCGCGCGCGGCGCATGATCCGGCTGGACTCCACCCCCATCGAAGGGATATCAGAGCCATCATGTTCAAAATTTCCAAGAAGAGCGTACAGTTCGGTCCAGAGGTGATCACCCTGGAGACCGGACGCATCGCCCGTCAGGCCGACGGCGCGGTACTGGTCACCTATGGCGAGACCATGGTCTTGGTCGCCGTGACCGCTGAAAAGGAGGCCCGTCCGGGGATCGATTTCCTGCCGCTGGGCGTCCACTATCAGGAGAAACATTGGGCTGCCGGTCGCATTCCGGGCGGATTCATCAAACGCGAGACCCGTCCTTCGGATCGCGAAACCCTGACCTCGCGTCTGATCGATCGTCCGTTGCGTCCGCTGTTTCCCAAGGGTTTCACCCTGGATACCCAGGTGGTGGCCACGGTGTTGTCGTTTGACGGCGTGAACAGTGCCGACATCCCGGCGATGATCGGCGCCTCGGCAGCCCTGGCGATCTCGGGTCTGCCGTTCGAGGGGCCGATGGGTGGTGCGCGCGTGGCCTTTGTCAATGGTCAATACATCCTCAATCCGACCACCGAGCAGATGGCCGAGTCACAGCTCGATCTGGTGGTGGCCGGAACGGGCGATGCCGTGACCATGGTCGAGTCCGAGGCCAACTTCCTCACCGAAGAGGAGATGCTGGGCGCGGTGATGTTCGGTTTCGAGGGGTATCAACCGGTGCTCGGCGCGATCCGCGAGCTGGCTGCCGAGTGCGGCAAGCCGCGTATGGAGCTGCCGGTGGTCTCGGAGGATACCAGCATGCTGGAGGCGTTGCGTGCCGGCTATCGCGACCGGATGCGTGCGGTCTACGAGATCGCCGACAAGATGGAGCGGCAGAAGAGTGCGGCCACTCTCAAGCTGGAGGCTGCGGAAGCCTTGAGCGAAGGGGACAAGGGGCGCGCTGCCGAGGTCAAGATGGTCTGCAAGCATCTGGAGTCCGAGGTGATCCGCGAGCGGATCTTATCGGGTGGCACGCGCATCGACGGGCGCACCTTGACCCAGATCCGTCCGATCGACTGTCAGGTCGGGGTGCTGCCGCGGGTGCACGGTTCGGCGCTCTTCACCCGCGGCGAAACCCAGGCCCTGTCTACCGTGACCCTTGGTTCCAAGCGTGACGAGCAGATTGTCGAGAGCCTGCACGGCGAGTCCCGCGAGCGGTTCTATCTCAACTACACCTTCCCCCCCTACTGTGTGGGTGAGACCGGACGCCTGGGTGCGCCGGGTCGGCGCGAGATCGGTCATGGCAAGCTGGCTGCGCGGGCGTTGATGGCGATCCTCCCGGATCTGGAGGCCTTCCCCTATACCCTGCGGGTCACTTCGGAGATCACCGAATCCAACGGCTCCTCGTCGATGGCTACGGTGTGCGGATCGGTGCTGGCCATGCTGGATGCCGGCGTGCCGGTCAAATCAATGGTGGCCGGTATTGCCATGGGTCTGGTCAAGGAGGGGGAGCGGTTTGCCATTCTCTCCGATATTCTCGGTGACGAGGACCATTTCGGCGACATGGATTTCAAGGTGACCGGCAATGCCCAGGGGATCACCGCTTTGCAGATGGACATCAAGATCACCGGTATCACCCGCGAGATCATGGCTGTGGCGTTGCGTCAGGCACGCGAGGGACGGTTGCACATCCTGGGCGAGATGCAAAAGACCATCGAAACCCCGCGTGACGAGCTCTCCCCGCATGCGCCGCGCATCTTCACCATGAAGATCCATCCGGACAAGATCCGCGATGTGATCGGCTCGGGCGGCAAGGTGATACGCGGCATCACCGAAGAGACCGGCTGTCAGATCGACATCACCGACGATGGCACGATTTCGATCTCTTCGGCCAATGGCGAGAGTGCCAAGGCTGCCGAACGGATCATTCGTGGCATTGTATCGGATGTGGAGAAGGATGCGATCTACGAGGGCAAGGTGGTGCGTATCACCGATTTTGGCGCTTTTGTCAACATTCTGCCCAACAAGGATGGTCTGGTGCACATCTCGCAGATCTCCAATCAGCGCGTGGCCAAGGTTTCGGACGTGTTGAAGGAGGGGGATGTGGTCAAGGTCAAGGTGTTGGACATCGACCGTCAGGGTCGTGTCAAGTTGACGATGAAGGATTTCTAAACCGCACCCGGCTTGGAATGTGTCGTTTTGACTGGTGAAAAAAAAGAGCGGGTCTGGGAGATTCCTCTCCCAGGGTTTTGCTTTTGACTTTAGCGCGCTCTTCTCAAGAAGCATTTTTCGCGTTTTTTGCGAAAAATGCGCCGCGCGCCGCCTTCGCGGGAGTCGTTTCCGCCTTTTGGAAACGACTCCCGCATTTTGCACGCGGCCTTGCGAAACACTACGCATCCCAAAATGGGTGCGGTTAAATAAATGTAGAGATCGCAACAAAAAAGCTTGCACCGGCTGAATTGATATTTCAAAATGGACAGATACAGTATTCATGCCCACCCCAGTTAAGGAGTCCATCATGAAAAAAATTGCTGTTTCCCTGTTCCTGGCTGTTTTCGGTATGGTCGGCAGTGCCATGGCTGCGGATTGCGTTGTCAGCTACCACCGTGTTGCCTGCACCGGACAGGAGGCCACCTCCTATGCCAAATGCGACGGCAAAACGGATTGCGACAAGGATAATGCCGCCGACAGCAAGGATGCCTGCATCGAGGCCGCCAAGAAGGCCTGCCCGAACGACCGCACCGACATCACCAAATCGAAGGTGATCAAGGCCAAGTTCAAGGGCGAGGTGCTGATGGGCGGCTTCAACGATGCCGGTGCGGCGGATCCCAAGGGGCCCAACTTCTGCGCTGGCGATCGACCCGACTTCAATAAGTGCAAATAAGTTTTCGCTCGCCAAATCGGGCAGAAAACGCGGCGGGAGTCTCGGCTCCCGCCGTTTTTGTTTGGAGCAAAATTTTTCTGAAAAATGACTTGTAAGAACACATCGATTGATTGATGATGATTCACCTTTGCGCTGCTTACGGCTTGTATAGGCCAGTATCCGGACAAGCGCACGGCTTGGACCAAAAGGATTGACCCATCGATCAAGGGAGCTTAAGTCCGTGGAAATCATCAAAATCGCCGTGGCCAAAGGGATCTACTGGGTGGAGATCCCGCAGGCCGGATTGCGCGTCCTGTGTGGCTGCCCGATGGACAGCGTCAAACACCTGATGAAACGCGGATTGATCATTGCCACCGAAAAGAGGGGGATGCCGTGCGAAACCGGGCCCAATGCCATCCTGTTGTCGGATCGCATGCTCCAGAATGGTGAGTTGTCCAATCTGGGCGAGTTTCCGGTGTTGCAGATGCTCTACAAGCAGGGGTTGATCATCCCCAATCACCCCAACAACACTGGACAAAAACCACTGCTGATCGGCATGGCCGAGCAGGTGAATGCCCAGATGCAGTACATTTATCGCGGCAACTACGGTCTGGTTTCCAAAGAGGAGATCGAGGCAGCCGGTATTGATCCGGAGACCGCCAGCCAGATGATGCGCCTCAAGTTACGCTTTGCTTTCGGCGCGATCCGCTCCACCCATGCGCTCCTGGATACCTGTGTGGTCGGGGATGGGATGGTCGAGATCCGCAATGGTGCCTTCATCCGCCGGGTGGCGCGGAACGTCTACGAGTTCTCCCATGGAGACGAAACGGTGAGCGTGGATCTCAACCTCGCACCTGGGGAACGCTACGAATCGGCCTATCCGTTGGGATTCCAGTCTCTGTCCCGGGAATATTTCGCGGTGGTTCAATCCGGCGAGGGGGATGGCTGGGATGTGAATCGTCCGAGCATGTCGAGCATCCTGATGTTCCACGGCAAGATCTACCTGGTCGACGCCGGACCCAATCTGTTCGCCAATCTGTTGGCTTTGGGCATCGGCATTGACGAGATCGAGGGGGTCTTCCACACCCATGCCCATGATGATCATTTCGCCGGCATCACCACGCTGATGCGCTCGGGCCGCAAAATCCGCTATTACGCAACACCACTGGTCCGATCGAGCGCGGAGAAAAAACTGGCCGCCCTGCTCTCCATCGAGGAGGAACGATTCGGCGAATTCTTTGAAATCATCGATCTTGAAGCAGGAACCTGGAACAACATCGATGGGTTGGAGGTGCGTCCGATCAACTCCCCCCATCCGCTCGAAACCACGATTTTCATCTTCAGAACCCTCTGGCAGGATGGCTATCGCAGCTACGCCCACTTTGCCGACATCGTTGCCCTGGACGTACTGGAAAAGATGATCACCGACGATCCGAGCCGTCCGGGGATCGATCGCGCCTACTTCGAGCGGATCCGCGACGAGTATCTCACCCCCGCGACGTTGAAAAAACTCGACATCGGCGGCGGCATGATTCATGGCGTGGCCAAGGATTTCAAGAGCGACACCTCGGATCGGATCCTGCTGGCCCATCTGGCGCGCGAATTGACCCCCGAGGAGCGTGAAATCGGCTCCAATGCCCCGCACGGGATGATGGATGTGCTGATCGCCGGCCAATCCGATTTTTCGCGCCGCAGCGCCTTTTCGTTCCTCGAATCCGCCATGCCGGACATCCCGATCCATCAACTGCGCATTCTGCTCAACAATCCGATCGTCAACTTCAAGCCCGGGATGATCCTGCTCAAGGAGGGGGAGCAGCCCAAGAACATCTACCTGATCCTCACCGGCGTGGTGGAAAAAATTCGTACCAGCGAAAACTATCTGGGCCGGCTTTACAGCGGCACCATGATCGGTGAGGTGGCCACCCTGGAGGAGGAGCCTTCGAGCTATACCTACAGTACCGCCTGTTTTGCCCAGGCGTTGGAGATACCGGTCTTTTTGTATCGCGAACTGGTACGGCGCAACGACTTCAAGACGCGTATCGTCAGGACCGCCGAGGCGCGGGCGTTTCTGCAATCGAGCGCGCTGTTCGCCGAAGGGGTGCCGGATCCGATTTTAAGCCGTGTGGCGGACAGGTTGCAGACGCGCCATTGGCCCGCTGGCAGCGTGATTGGCTGTCAAGATCTCTCCGAACTCAACCTGATCGTTTCGGGACGCGTGGAGCGTACTCTGGGGGGGGAACGGATGGAGATTCTGGAGGCGCGTGATCACTTCGGCGAGGAGACGGCCATCTTTGGTCGTCCATGTCTGTACCGTTTTCAGGCCCTGGAGGAGACCGAACTGTTGCCGATTCCCGCTGCGCGGCTGCGTGATATTCCGATCGTGCGCTGGAAGCTTTTCGAGGGAGATCACGCCCGCACCGCGCGCATGATCCACGCCAGTGAGGATGACGCCCTGTTCCGCTGGAACAGTGCCTTTGACATCCAGATCCTGGAGATGGACATTCACCACAAGCGGTTGACGGAGATTGCCAATGCGATCATCGGCATCTTGCGTTCCGACGAAAGCCGTGCCTCGCTGGAAGGGGCGTTGAATGCGCTGGTGAATTATACCGAGTACCATTTCATCGCCGAGGAGCGGCTCATGGAGCGTTACGCCTATCCGGAGATGGTATCGCACAAGGAGAGCCATCGTCAGTTGGAACAGCAGGTGCAGGAGTACCGCGATCACCTTCTCAAAAGCGACGATCCGGTGGGGATCGATTTCAAGGGGTTCTTCGATGAGTGGTTGGTCAAGCACGTCTTGAATGAAGATCGCAGGTACAGCGCCTTCTTGAATGGTCGGGGGGTGTATTGAGTTCAGTGGCTGTTTGTCGATTGCCAAACAGCCGGTGCAGGCCAGGGAGGGCCTGCCAACTTGCGCAGCAATTTGGCCGCTCGGATCTTGGGTCATGTTCGCGGGATTGTTTTGCAAAAGGCGCAAAACAATCCCGCATCCAAGGCGGCGCGCGGCGCATTTTTCGCAAAAAACGCGAAAAATGCTTCTTGAGAAGAGCGCGCTAAAGTCAAAAACAAAGTCCCAAGGGCTTTGCCCTTGGATCCCACCAGGGGGATAATTCCCCTGGACCCCTATTAATGGAACTACGCATCCCGTGATGGTTGCGGTTTAAGTTGTCAAATCAGCTCTGTCGACCCACCAGGATTATCCTTGCCAAAACAGATCCCGCAGCAGGGCATAACCATAACGCAGCCACACTTTGGATAACCGGATCTTCGAAGTGCCGAAGATTCGGGCATGCTCGTGGCTGGGAATTTCGGCCAGTCGGAACCCCTTTTTCAACGTTTGGATGACCATCTCCTGCTCAATGGTGGTGATCTCCTCGCGCGTGTTGAGCCGCTTCAACACTTCGAGACGCAGGGCGCGAAAGCCGTTTTGCGAATCGCTGATCGCCACCCGGAAACGCCAGTTGATACAGGCGGTGATAAAGGAGCTGCCAGCCAAACGCCAGAACTCCTGAAACGAGCCGTGCAGTTCGCTTGATCCGCCGGTCAAACGAGAGGCCTGCACATGATCGGCCCGGTCTGCCTGGATCGGGGCCACCAGTTTGGGAATGTCGGCCACATCGTGGGAGCCATCGGCATCGATGAACACCACGATTGAAGTCTGGATCTCGGGGATGGCGGCGCGAATCGCATACCCCTTGCCCAGACGAGGCACGCGCAGCACGCGGGCACCGGCAGCTTCGGCCAACTCCGGAGTGCCATCGGAGGAGAGCGAATCGACCACCAGCACATGAGGTGAATGGTTCAGACAGCAGCGCACCATCTCGGCAATGGTTTCCGCCTCGTGTCGGGTTGGAATGACGATGGTAAATGTGGATGGATCGGCTGAGATCGTCATGGAGGAATCGTGTGGCCGGAGAGAGTGGGCAGAAGATTGCCCAGAATGGTTGGGTAGGCATCGCATGGAGTCCAGCAGCCTGGACAGTGGTTGGCCTGAATTTCGGCGCGGATTGACTGGACAAGCGGAGAAACCAGCAGTTGCATGAGATCGAAATCGTGATCGCGCAGATTTCCGAGCGGACGATTCCAGATGCTGCACGGATAGAGTGTGCCATCCGAGGCCAAAAAGAGCGAGGCGTCCACAGCACGACAAGGCATGGGATGGGTAACGCCGCGTACGAAAGCCCGCGCATACGACAGGTAGAGGCACTCGAGAAAGGCGACCGGATCGATCCAGCGGCGGATGATCTTTTGCGCATGCAAGCGGGAGATCTCGGCCTCGAAGGCTGCAGTGCTTTCAAGGGAGCGCAGCCGGGTTTTCGGATTGCCGTAATAGTGATCCGAATGGTGGGCGATGTTCAAATGCCAGGCGCGCGCATCGATTTCCGGAAAGCGTTCTTTGACGGATTGCATGGTTATCGGCAGCGTACCGAGGGTGTGATCCGACAGGGTGAAGCCAAAGAACAGCTGCAATCGCGGATCCGGATGGCGTCTGAAGTGCTCCCAGACCTCCATCACCCCATGCCAGTTGCCGGATACACCGCGCAGGAGGTCGTGCTGATCGGGTGGCCCGTCGAGGCTCAGGCTGATGGTCAGACGTGGCGGGTTGAGCGCCAGGATCGCCTCGATCCGCTGGATGGTCAAGGTTGGCGAGACCGCGTTGGTCGGCAGATGCAGATGATAGAGCCTTTTGACACGCTTTAAGATCGCCTCCACCAGCAAGAGTAGATCGGGCCGCAGAAACGGTTCGCCACCGGTCAAATCGATCCAGGCCCAGTGCGGATAGCGCGAGAAAAAGCGTTCGATCTCATCCAAACGCAGAGGTGTGGCCGGTTCGACCTTCTGCCAGATGTCGCAGTGCCGGCACTGGGCATTACAGCGGTTGGTGATGGCAAAGGTCAATTTGTAGGGCTTGGGATGGGTGCGCAGCAGGTTGGAAGCGAGGAGCGCGCGTGCCAGATGCAGAAATCGCCAGGGGAGAAGGTGTGGGATCACTTCCGGCACGACTGGCAAAAGAGTCCGTTCATGCGGAGTTGGCTGCGTGAACCGGATTCATGTGCGCATTGTCCGGATGATGACGGACCCGATGCACGGTAAAAATCTGGTGTACGCGAGGGTCAGAGGCACCGGCGAGGCTGGCGTGCGAATCCTCGATCAACCAGGGTGAGTCATTGAGTACCTCAACCTGTCGGGGGTTGCCGTAGACGATGATCAAAGACTCGCATGAGCGCTGAATACGCTCTTCGATGCGGACCCGAACCGACTGCATGATCTCCCGGTTGAAAGGGTTGGACATGTAGATGAGGACCGGTTCATCCGGAATGGTGTAGTCGGTGACATCCAAATGAAGGATGGAAAGAGCTGTGCAGCGCTGCTGGGAACTGCGAAAGCGCAGGAAGTTTTGATTGGCGATGTCGCAAAGCTTTTTGGCGAACTCCACACCGATGATCCGCTGGAAAGGATAGAAGGAAGCCAACAGCAGGGCACGCCCCTTGCCGGCGCCCAGATCGATGAAAATCGTTCCCTCTTTCGGGATGGTGGTCAGATCCATCACCGCCCGGAAAAGCAGTTCGTGCGTGCCTTGATACTCGACCCCTTTGAAGCGGTTGGGGGAGTCGATTTCAAGATCGAGCATCCCGATGCGGCCCGAGGTATCGACACCGTAGAGATGGTCGAACGACTGTTTGCGGTTGTGCCAAGATTTGATCCAATAGGACGGTGTGAGCACGCGACGGAAACGGGCCCAGGAGAATCCCTTGGATTTGTAATAGAGGTAATAGAGCCAGCGGTAGAGCGGTGCTGTGAGTGGATGGTGCTTTAAAAACTGTTTCAATTCCGTCATGATGCGCGCACAAAGGCAGGGGCGGGGAGAAGGGGGGCAACGGAAGAAAAGTTGGAGCGGGTGAGGAGAATCGAACTCCCGCCTTAAGCTTGGGAAGCTTAGGCCCTACCATTAGACGACACCCGCGCTTGGAAAAACCGGATACCCACACGACCTATTTCTCTAATTTTAGGCGATCCAGGCCAGGGGGTCAACAGCAATTTTCCTCTATCCTGTTCTCCGGGTCATGAGTCTGACCAGATCGAAGACAGAACGCACGAATGAACGAGGTGTGTGGAGTGGGTGAACAGCTGGATATGAAATTCTGCCCCTTGTCGAAAAGAGGGTTTTCTTTTCGGGTGGATGCAAATAAACTTAAACCGCACCCAATTTTGGGATGCGTAGTTTTTTGCATGGCTGCGTGCAAGATGTGAGAGTCGTTTCCAAAAAGCGGAAACGACTCTCACGAAGGCCGCGCGTCGCCATGTTCGCGGGATTGTTTTGCATCTTTTGCAAAACAATCCCGCGAACATGGCCCAAGAACAAAGCCGCGTGACAGAGGCTTCAAGGTTGAGCAACTGGCGTTCCAGCCCATTGCAACCAGTCAAATCAGCTTGGTTGATTCACGAGCATGATGGGGAGAACCCCCCTCACCCTCCACCCGTGGAACTACAAAAGCGAAAGCTCCATGGTAAAAAATGAGGACCATGAACACAGTGCCTCCCACCCAATCCCCCACTCATTGGCTCGATCGGATCCCCTGGCCGATCCTTTTGATGCTGGCTGCCTGGCTCGCTGTGGCGCCGATCGCCCCGGAACCCCATCTGATTGAAAAGCTGCGCATGCTTTTTACCGGTGAGCTCTCCCGTCCGATCGATATTTTTGATCTCTTTGTGCACGGAACACCACAGGTGCTGGTGATTCTTAAGGCACAGCGCCATTTTGCGGGTCGCAAGCCGGAATGAACGTCGTCCTGATCGGACCGCGCGGCGTGGGCAAGTCGAGCGTCAGTCGTGCCCTGGCCCGTCAAATCCGTTATCCGGTGCTCTCTACCGATCTGCTCATCTCCTACGAAAACGACGGATTGCCGATTCCAGAGATTCTGCGCCGGATGGACGGAGACTGGCGGCGGTTTCGCGATCTGGAACATACCGTGGTCGAGAAGGTGATGCGGCTCGATGGCCTCATCATCGACACCGGTGGCGGCGTGGTGGTCGATCTGGATGCGGATGGTCAGGAGATCTTCAGCGATCGTAAAGTCTCCTTGTTAAAACAGAACGGTTTCGTGGTCCACTTGACCGGCGACCCGGCCAGATTGGCGGAACGCACCATCCGGGATCCCAATCGTCCCGCATTGAGCCAGCTTTTTTCCGAGGAGGCGATCATGCGCCACCGCGACCCCTTCTACCGTCGTGCCGCAGATTTGACCGTGGATACAACCGCATACGTGCGACGCCTGGATCTGGCAGTCTGGATTCACAAGCATCTTCCGTGATCGTCTCGCCTCCTTGGTGAGCTCTTTTGCCATACGGGCATGATTGCGCGTTCGCCTCAATTGCGGCAGCGTATGCCCGCCATTGCCAATTTTTTACTTATTTTTTGCGCGTCGCAACCGATACAGTTTCCCAAGCGGGGCGTCCAGATTTCATCGATGGTACGATTCGCTTGGATAGGGTTATTGGTTGGAGGTGGAAACGATGAAGATCTCCATGACAGCGGAACCGAGTGTTCAGCAGACGCGGCAGCATGCCGACCCCCCGGCACGTCAGCCTGAAATTCCCTTTGAGGTGCCGGATCGACCTTACCCGGTTCTGGATCGGGTCACCTTGTCGGATCCGGGCGTTACCCGAGGTCGTCTGGTGGTGCCAGTCCTGTTCACGCCCCACCATATGGTGGAAAGGCGCATTCAGGGCATGGTCAACGATGCCATGGGTGCGGTATTGCATCAATCGGTCGATCTGCCGGAATCCAGCCGCATCCGTCAAGAGGTGGTGGTCAAGGATTAAACCCAGATCCGGCTTGGCATGAGTCGTTTTTTCCGGTGAAAAAAAAGAGCGGGTCCGGAAGAGTCCTCTCCTTGGGTTTTGCTTGAAGCACGCTCTTCATCAAGAACCATTTTTCGCGTTTTTTGCGAAAAATGCGCCGCGCGTCCCCTTTGCGGGCATCGTTTCCGTTTTTTACCGTGGAACTCCAAAAGCAGAGTTCCACGGTAAAAAGAGATGTGCATGATGGGGGGATCCCCCCCTCACCCCCTACAATAAATTGATGGGATCGGTGATTTTTTGATTTGCATTCAGTTGGATTCACCCCTATTTTGACCTTTTTTACGCCAGCGGTTGCCTGGCGGCCATCGAGGCTTCATTCCACTCTTCCTGATGAACCGGACACCATGTTCAGGATTCTGGGTTTCTCTTGCATGACGATCGTGGCGCTGGGAGTCATCGGGAACGCGCGTGCGGCAGCGAGTGCGGCGACTCCCCCGGCTGGTTACGATCCCAAGGTGGCCTGCGACCGTTATGCCGTGGAAGATGGCATCCAGGCGGAGCATAAAGAGGCCTACCTGCGGCAGTGTCTGAACGATCTGACCCATGACCGGATGCACGCGGAGGAGGAGTCGGATCCCACACCGACCGATGAGGAGACCGAGGCGTTGTTGAATCCGCCCCCGACGATCAAGCCGCCGGCGGCTGCCACCAAGCCTGCGGCATCGGCTCCGCCGGGAGCGGCCAAACCTGCGGCATCGGCTCCGCCAGGAGCGGCCAAGCCTGCGGCTGGGGCCAAATCTCCGGAACCGCCGCAGCCGAAGTGGCCTTGATGGAGATCGGAAAGAAGCATGACTGGATGCCTATCGCTGACAATTGCGACGATGTGAAAGGGTGAAGCATGAACGGGAAATGGATTGGATCCATGATGCTGGTTGGAGCGTTATTATCGGCAAGCCCGACGGCTTCGGCTGCGGAGGCGGTTCCCTCAGAGGAGGAGTTGCTGGTACAATGCAAGCAGTTCGCCAACGAGGACCAGGTGCCCCCCAAGGAGGTGGATGCCTACGTGACTCAGTGCGTGCTTGATTTGAAAGAGCAGTACCTGCCGATTGGCGGCATGGACAATCCCATCTTCGCGCCGCCCATCGAGGGGTTGAAGGATCCGCTCAAGGATCCGCTCAAGGATCCGCCCAAACCGCCGGTGCGGTAAAAGCCGATTTTTTTGCCATTCGCACCTGTTTGTTGCCGGATACCGGCCAAACCGCACCTGTTTTATACCGCACCCATTTTGGGATGCGTAGTTTTTCGCAAAGCTGCGTGCAAGATGCACAGAGTCGTTTCCAAAAAGCGGAAACGACTCCCGCGAAGGCGGCGCGCAGCGCATTTTTCTAGAAAAGGCGCGAAAAATGCTTCTTTTGAAGAGCGCGCTAAAGTCAAAAGCAAAATCCTGGGAGATGAATCTCCCAGACCCTCTCTTTTTTTTCACCTGTAAAAACTACACATTCCAAGGTCGGGTGCGGTTTGACAAACAGGGGTCAAATCCCAAAATCGCTGCGACCTGGCATGGCTTTGCTACCGGGCAGACCGCACCGCATCCAGATGGGTGAAGGCGCCCGACCGGTCGATCTCGTGGGTGATGCCGGTCACCATTGCCCGATAACCCGCCCCCTGCCAACCATCCTCCACTGCGATCATCTCCCCCGGCAGCATCTCCGGTCGATGCACCACGGTCAATCGCATCCGCTGCACCCGCTCCCCTGCGTCCAACTCCGCCTCGGCACGCAGCCGACGGGCCAGATGATCCGTCAAGAGCGGCGAGATGATCACCTGTTCCCGCCCGCCGGTCCCGCGGCTCATCACCACCTCGCGACGCATGGCCGGCATCACGGCACCCCGCGCAAAGACCAATGCCGAGAAATCAGCGCTTCCTTCGGCAATCGCCGGCAGTTTGAGCGGTCGGCAACCCTGCGTGGCCAGCGTCACCGTCACCTGCGCCAAAGCCGTGCCGGTGATCGCAGCGGTCACGGTGCGACCATCCGCCTCCAGGGTCAAAGGTCCGAGATCCAGCCCGGACCATGTCACCGCCTCGATGCGCAGGACCGGTCGTGGCAACACGGCCCGACGGCTGTTGGGGAAACGCAACGTCTCGATGCGCGTTCGGGTCACCGGTTCTGAGGGCATCAAGGTGCCGCTCGTGGCACTCAACGCCTCGACCGCCACACCGGGCGAGGCCAGGGTCAACAGCCGCACGGTGCGATCCGGAGCGATGCGGTGATTCTCTGCGGATTCGGCGTCCAGCTCCAGCCAGAGACCCGGCGGTTGCAGTGCCTCGACCCCCTCTTGCACCGTGACCCGATCGATCCCGCTGCCGGATGGCTCCCCCTCGCGGATGATGATCAGGTGGTCGAAATCGTTGAGACGATGATCCGGCACCAGCTGTTCCCATTCCGGCAGGGGTCGCGGATAGCGGGGGGCCACGATCAGCCGGCCATCCGGACGGGAACGTACCACCCCGCCGACCGCTTGCGCGAGCCGCTCGACCAGTGCCAGCGCTGGCTCCCCATCCAGATGCAAGCGGTTGGCGGGAATGAGCCAGTCTGGCAGGTTCCAGACCACCGGCTCGTTCAACGCCTGTTCGACCGCCTCACGCGCCGTGACCGGCTGCTCCCAAACGCGGCTGAGCGGCTGGGCAAAGGGAAGCGCATGCCGGGCCGCCACGCCGACGGCACTGATCACCCGCTCCGGATGACCGGCCTGACTCCAACCGATCGCCTTGCCAATGATGATCATCCGGAAGGCAACCCCATCCCAATCGAATGTCACCGGTTGCGCCACCGGCAGCGCATGAAACCCGGCATCGTGCGCCACCACCAGCCGTGCCATCCACGGCACCTGTTGCGGGCTCCAGGAGAGGGTGGCGGAGATGAGTTCCACGTCGCGACCGTCAAGCCGGATGCGCGGAAATGGGATCAGCAGGGGTGTATCGGGGGTACGTGCCTGCCAGATACGCTGCAAAGCAGCCCGGATGGGGTTGCGATCCAGCAGATCGAAGGCGAGCAGCCGTTGTTGGGTGCGGGACACGCTGTCGGCGCGTGGTTGAATGAGTGCCCGACCCATGACTGAACGCAGGGACCACAAGGCACGGCAGGCCCGCGCGATGGTGTCGGCAAGGGGTTGAATCCGCCACGCCTCAATGCGCGCCTGCCATGGCTGCGTGGCGGAGGCCTGACCGGAGGTGCGCACCGGCAGCGGGAAAACCCGCCATGCCCCTTCGACCCAATCGGTCGTCACATCGAGAAACACCCCCTGATCGTACCAGAGTTGCCCGTCATCCGACCATTGACAGGTGAACGCGCTGGGGCATTGATCCACGGAGCTCGGTTTGAACCACAACTCGCCGAGTGCCACCGGTGTTGCGGCACCGAAATCGAATTGCATCCAGGATGTCTCCCCGGTGCCATCGTTGCTCCACCAGGTGTTGGGGTTGTCATCGAAGAGCAGCGGCAGATCCGTTGGGTAATGATTGCCCGAAGGGGTGGCAAGCGGGCCGAGATTCACGGAACCGCCGTCCAAGCGCAGTTGCAGCTCAGAGAGCGCGAGCCAGAGGTCCGGGCCCGAGGTCGATTGGGTGAGAAGCAGACGCCAGTAGCGGTGTGGCATGCGGATCACTCCGGTTGCGGCAGGAGAATCATGGACTCGAAACGGGTATCCGGGCCTTCGACCAGATAGGCCACCTGATCATTGTAAAAGGTCGGCCAGTAGCCGGTGCTGTAAGTGAACGCCGTCGAGTCCCAGTTCAAATAAAAGGTGCGGGAGTAGGAGCTTCCCAACAGGTTCGGCGGTTGAACGCCAGGCAGTGGGTAGGAGACCGAAAAGGCGTTGTAGGCACTCGACTGAAAAGGAATGGTGGCGGAATAGCCGAAACTGGTGGTGACATCGAGCTGCATGGCGTGCCAGATGTTGGAGTAGGCGCCGATGCCGAGGGTGAGCACCAGATCGTGATAGATCATCACCCGTTTGTCGTCCGCAGAGGCGGGCGGTGAAGGGGGTGGGTTCATGTTGGCGATGTACTGGTGGGGGAAATAATGGGTGACCCCTACATTTTGAATGATGAATCGCAACTCGTAGGTCCATTCGGTCAAATGGGGGGTGGGTGACCAGAGCACCGTCAGGATCGGGAAACGGAAACGCCCCACGGCAATGGCGCTGCTGATGGCGTACTCCGCGCTGTAAGGGATGCTGGAGTAAAGCCGGGTCATCAGCTGGGTGGTGAAGACATTCGGATAATCGGTTTCGGTGACCAGATCCCAGTACGGCAGTTGGATCTCATGGTGTCCGGGGAAGAGTGGCAGGGGTTCGGCTTCGTCCCAATAGATGTAATGACGCGGATGAATGGTTTCCAGGGTTTTTTCACCGAGGGTGGTCAGGAAGAGGGATAAATCATTGCTGCCCTGCTGAATCAGATCGTAGAGCACTGCCGAGTTGAAGGAGATCGAATAGCGTTCATTCTCAAAGGAGAACTGGGCGATCAACCCAGGTTGCGCCTCGTTGTATTGCAGGTCGGGCGTTGCACCAGAGTAGGCGCCGAACAGCCCCTCCCCCTGAGGGGTGGAGAGCATGATCACGATCCCTTCGGCGCTCTCCGGCGTATAGAGGTACCCGTCATCGCGCTGGATCCGGAAGGTGTAGGTGATGCTCGAATAGCAGGAGAAACCGACAACCGTATCAAACGGGCCGGGATCGATGACGGCAAGGGCAGCAGTGGACATGGGGGTTTGGGATCCTTGCAGGCGTTGTTCCGGCTGGGGTGAATGTGTTATGACGAACCGGCGAATCGCAAGGTCAACTCCGGGCAACAGCCGCTCTGCGCCTCGCAGGGATTGTCATCGGCCCGTTTGAGTTTCAAGACCATCTCCACGGTGCGCGCCACGTCGATGTAGAGCTGCGGATTGTCGGGAGCAAAGATCCGCTCCAGACGGGTGACGCGCGACTCCTCGACATACTGGAACCTGGGATTCTGCGCCGTCTGAACACAGTTGCGGATGGCGGTCATCTCCCGCTCGGAGAGGAGCGAACTGTCCGGCTGGATGCGCTGCTTGCAGCGATCCCAGCAGCTGGAATCGCCGCTGGGCTTGTAGCGGTAGCTGGAGCCCTCCTTGGAGAAGGGCACGATATCGGAGGCTTTGAAGCCGGTGGCCGTATCGGCGCGCGCTGGCCAGAAGTCGCGGGAGAAGGTGAGTTGATCCGCGCTGGTCGGTCCGACGGCAATGATGCGCACCGGTGGCACGGCGGCATCGTGGATGCTGCCGGCCAGCCAGGCGAGGCGCATGTCGCGCCAGATCTCCGGCGTGGTCTGGGAGAATCCGCTATCGTAGGTGATTTCATACAAGGTGAATTCGGGCGTGTACTCCACCACCAGCGCACCGGTCACCGCTGCGGCATGGGTAAAGGTGGCGCTCTCCGGATCGTAGTGCGGCAGTTCGGTCTCTCGGCCCTGCGCGTCGAAAAAACGGGAGTGTTCGAAAATCCGCGCCTCGGGCTGGTCGTAACAATAGCGCAACCGCTTGGTGGTGGCCCGCACCCAGACCAGGGTTTCGATCAACACCTCCTGACGACGTCCCAGGTCGATTGCCGTGCCGCCCATCACCGTCAGACGGGTTTTTTCGGCAGCCGCGCGCGTGCAGTAGAGACGGATGCGTCGATGTCCCGGCGCCTGCTGCAACAGCGCCCCATCGAGCCACTTGGCATATGCCTCCAGAGGGTGCTCCCAGGTCCAGGCGGGCACCAGCGCCGGACGGACCTGGACCGGTCGTGCGCCGCGATCCGTGAACAAGCGCAGCTCGAACGGCTCGTGCACGGTTTGGGAGAGCGGCGGAAACGCCAGCTGCAAAGAGGCTTCCAGGGCGGTCATGCGCTCTCTCCGCTGATGGCCACGATCACCTTGTTGCCCGAATGGCTGTTGGCGCCCGCCGGGACGGTCCGTTTCTCCCAGAGGGGCAAGGCCGCCGGATGGGTGGTCCAGGTGAGGGTGTCGCCGCTTTGAAATGTGCCGCCCCAGGGTGGGAGGCCACCGGTGAGGGTGAAGTAGGGTCGTCCGAAATCGGGATTGACCGGTGCGAAATCGGCGGCAATCGAGCCTGAACCCATGATACCGAGTTCATCGCCGACACAGGTGAACTGGGTGGCGCTGGTGAAGGTGAGGGTCCAGATCTGTTCGATGGTGCCGAGGTGATCGAGCAGCAGCGGGTAGAGGGTATGGTTGTAGCTGCCCGCCTGCGAGGAGAGCAACAACGTGGTGGTCGTGGCAGCGATGTCGGCCCCTTCGATCACCGAGGCGACCCGGGTTTCGGCAGCCAGGTAGTTGAAGCCCGGACGGCTGCCATCAGCCAGGGTGAGGGTGGCGAGGTTGCCGTTCCAGCTGACCGCATTGGTTGCGGTCAGGCGCAGAAATTCGCTCTTGCCCTGCGTGGCGTCAAGACTCGGCTGGTCCGAGACGCGAATCAAATCGTCATTCCGGAAGATTTCATCGCCATCCGCGCCATTGCCCGGCTCCACCACCACCATCAGGGTGGCATCGCCTGCCATCAGGTCGCCATCCAGATTGCCGGTGCCGTAGCAGCGGGTGTAGCCAATCGCTTCCTGCTGGGTATCGTTCTGGGTGGCGGCCAAAAGCACCACCCGGTCATCGCCTGGGGTTTGCGTTTCGATGAAGAGGCGCGGGGCGATCAAAGCCAGGTCGTCGTCGTTGGCGATCTTGATGAAGCTCTTGCGGTATTTCACCGATCCGCTGGTGCGTTCCGCCTGGGGAACGTCGGGCCAGACGTTGTTTTTGACGTTATCCGGGATCTCGATGGCCGACATGCGACCGCCGTTGGTAGGGCCGTCGTTGATGGCGCGTGGTTGATACCATTTGATTTCATTGGCTTGAATGGCCATGTTTGAACCTCCAGGTGTGTACGGCAACGCTTTTACTGGTAAAAAAAAGAGAGGGTCTGGGAGATTCCTCTCCCAGGGTTTTGCCTTTGACTTTGCCTTTCGCGCGCTCTTCAAAGAGAAGCGTTTTTTGCGAAAAATGCGCCGCGCGCGGCCTTCGTGAGCTTCGTTTCCGCCTTTTGGAAACGAAGCTCACATCTTGCACACGGCCTTGCGGCAAATGACGCCACCCAAAACAGGTTTGGTTTAAATCGTCATCAGCCGGATCGTGGCCGTGAAGCGGTCCTGATGCGGCCAGATCGGGGTGACGGCCAACGCGGGCTGGGTATCGTGGCGAAAGATCACCGTGCCGTGCCAGTTCTCCCAGATCAAAGGATAGGAGGCCCCGGCCTGCGCCGCCAACAGCGCCAGGGCCTCCACCGTGTCGCGATCCAGCCAGGCCGCGTCGTTCCGGGCCTCCAGCCAGATCACCGGTTTTCCGCCCAGAGTGCGGACCACCGTCTGTTCAACGGGCGCGGCATCGTGGCGATCGCTCCACACCAAGCCTGCCGGCAGAATGACATCCCCGAGTAGTTTCATGGCGAATTCCGTAAATAATTGTTAAACCGCACCCATTTCAGGATGCGTAGTTTTTCGCAAGGCCGTGTGCAAGATGCGGGAGTCGTTTCCAAAAGGCGGAAACGACTCCCGCGAAGGCGGCGCGCGGCGCATTTTTCGCAAAAGACGCGAAAAATGCTTCTTTTGAAGGGCGCGCTAAAGGCAAAAGTCAAAATCAAAAGCAAAATCAAAGGCAACACCCTGGGAGATGAATCTCCCAGACCCTCTCTTTTTTTTATCAGTAAAACCAGACTTGAATGGTCATGCACCCTTGGTCAGCACCCGCGTGGCAAACCGCATCGGAAACAACGCCACCTCGCCGATGAACTGGGCACCGGGCGTGGCAACCACCCGCAACGGATCGTGCTCAACCCCCGGCGACCAACCCAACAACGCCCGACACACTTGAAGCAACATCGGCCCGGCCTCACGCCGCTCCCCGAGTCCGCCCGCTGCATCCCGGACATTGCGAACCGCCACCACGACCAGCCACTGCTGATCGAGAAATTGTTCATTGCCGGCCTGCACAAGCGGCGCGTGACCGTCGAAAATCACAAAGATCGCCGGAGTGGCCCCGGTGTTGGCCGGGATCTCCTTCAAGTCGCGGGCTCCTCCCACCTGACGCGCCGCCGGAATGGCGCTGCGCAGACGTTCCACAATCGGTTGTTCGGCCACCAAGAGATCGTTCATCGGCTAAAACCCCCGCAAAGTGGTGTCGTCAAACAGACGGGGATGGGCCTCGAAGGCCGGAGAACCGGCGCCGATCACCGCACCGCCGATGATGCCGGTTTTTCCGGCAGCCAGATCGCCCAGCCAGGCAATCGCCCGCTGATATCCGGCCTGCACCGCCTCCGGAATCCGATCCCGATGCAACAACCGCCGGGCGATCTCCCCGGTCAGACGCGGCAGAGGACTCTGGGCGATCTGCTCGGCAGAGAGTGGCAACGGATGGCGCAACACCAGATGGGAATCCATCAAACGCGCGGCATCCTCCAACGCCCGTTCGAGCGCCAAGAGCCCGGCATCCGCAGCGGCACGCTCCTCCACGGTGTAGGCAGTGCGCGATCCCCCCTCGATGGTCAGGCGCAGCAACTCTGGCGAAATCGGCGTCACCTCCTCGGGCACCGCCACCTGGGCCAACTCCCGGGCACCGAACCAAAGCAGCATCTGGGCGGACTGAGCGTAACTCATGATCATTTCTCCAGGTTTTTTAAGGCCATATCCCGCTCGGCAGCCGGGATGGGACGGGCCAGCAGGCGGCTTAAAATTTCCAGCCTCGGCTTGCGATCCCTGGTCCAGAGCGTCGGATCGTGTGGATCGAGCGCGGCGATGGCAAAGAGGAGCGGATCGATGGACACGACATCGACCAAAGCGGTCGTCGTGTCCATCGTCTCCGCTGGCGCCGGCGCGATCGCCCCGAGGCGCAAGGCGACACGCGCACCATCCGGCGTCATCTCGACCAGATCACCGGGACGGTAGGCAACACCGTTATGCCGCAAAGGGGTGAGTACCGGATGGTGCGCCATGGTCATCAGGCCGGATTGCGGATCAGGAAGCCGGAGAGGATCCCGGTGAGCACCGGCACCCGCTCGTAGGTGACCGGATAGATCCAGCTCTTGGCGTTGTTTTCGTAGTAGGGCCGCTCCACCAGAGGATGACCCTCCATGGTGTAGGTGTAGCCAAAGGAGGGATCCTCCATGCCCGAGGATTGGAGCGGGGTGTAGGCCAGGATGGCGTTGTTGCCCCAGATGTCGATATCCTGCCCGGCATCGTTGAAGGCCACCGCCTTGCCGATCGCCACGGTCTGGAGATCCCACAGCGCGGCGAGCATATCCGGGGTGACTGAATCGCGGCTGGTGTATTTGAACCGCTCCACCACCTGCGGATGGCTCTTCAACGCCGAGAAGGCCTGGGCGGAGAGCACCAGGGTGTTGGGATAGATACCCACCGAGGCGCGCACCGCCTCACGGGCGGCGTCGATGTCGCCCGAGGGGTTGGAGGCGCCATCGCTCCACTGGTCAGTGCCGGAGAGGGTCACCTTGTGGTTATTGTCGAAATTGTCCGGATTGGTCGCGAGGGCCGCCTGGTCGTACTCCAGGGTCAACGACAGGGCACGCAGGGCACCGGCAATCGAGCGCTGCGCCAGATCGACACCGGGCACGCGGCTGGCGTCGCGCTGATATTCACGCGGCACCTGGGCTTCGATCGAATCCTGCAGCAACGCGAAGCTCTTGCCCAGAAAGCCGAACTGAATCCGCCGGGTGGCGGCGCCGGGGGCGCGACGCACCTGATAGAGCTTGAAGCTCTCGCGACCAAATTCGAGCACCTGACCACCGGAGACCTGCACCGGCACCTTGGGGAAGAGCACCTGGCCCACATGTTCGGCGTGGCGGTAGCCCTGGGCGATTTCGGTCAACACCGGGTCGATGACCCGCACCTGATTGGGAGACATAAGCATGATCAAATCACTCCTTGGAGTCTGGGAAATGGCATGAAGTCAAAATGATGTGGACGATGATCAGCGGCGCAGCAAAATCTCGATGAATTCGCCCGCACCAGCTGCCGGTTGCAGGGCGTCACCGATCATGAACTCCGGCCCGTCGCCCCCTTCGAGGATCGCGCCGTTGGCAGCCGAACTGGTGACCGGGGTGGCACCGGCAGCGATGCTCAAGGTGCCGGTCGCCGGGATCACCCGACCCTGGTCATCGGCGATCAGGGCCTGACCGCGGCTGATGGCCGCCCCGGTTTCGGCGACCGCAGTGCCGTGGGTCACCACGGCCAGGGCGGCGCCAGCGGGGGCGGCGCTCATGGCGATGCCCATGGGCTTGTCGCCCTGTGTGTCGATCATCGCGCCGTCGAAATCCACGGCACGGCAGGCGCTGACCGCCTCAGAAGCGATGACGGTCAGGGTGAGGACAGCGATGTTCTGTTGGCTCATGAGAGGCTCTCCTTGAAGGTTATGACTCAGGCGCTCACGGCCAGGGCGGCGGTGAGGTAGTCGGTACGATGGGTGTTGGCATAGGCGAGGATGCGCGCATGGTTCTCCAGCCCCTGCGGATCGGCGCTAAAGCCCGTTGGCACCGTGAAGCGGATGGCGGCATGTGCCTCCTTGCCTGCCGGGGTGTGTTCGGCGTAGTCGACCTGGCGGGGCAGTTCCTTGAGGAACCCTTCCAGAAAGGCGCGACGGTCTTGATTCTCGGCGAATTCGACCATGCCGGCGTCGGAGAGGAAGACCAGAAAGGCCACCAGACCGTCGCGGAAGCGCGGCAGGACGCGGCCATCGGCCACCAAAGCATCGACGAACTCGGCGGCGCGCAGCTGTTTTTGCTCCTCCTCGGCCTGACGCAGCACCTCTTCGCGTTGATGGATCCCGTCCAGTTGCTCGGCAAAGCGCGCCTCGCGCGTCGCCAGTTCCTGCTCCTGACGGGTGAGCTGTTCCAGGCGTGCCTGGAGAAGTTTCTCGGCTTCCTCTTCGATGTGCATGTGTGACTCCATAAGTGGTTGCGGCGGCGTTGGATCGATGGCCGCCCGGGGTGGTTCGAGCGCTTCGCCCACGACCCAATGGGCGAACTCGGCAGGCTCCTGAAACGCGACCTGGGGCAATCCCTTGACCGCCGGGGGTTGTGCCCCCAACAAGCCGATGTGGCGTGGGTAGTAGACGCCAGGTCGGGGATTGCCAGGTCCGTTCGGGGTGTAGAAGCTGACCGAGACGTTGCGATAGCGTCCTTTAGTGACCAGCTCGATCACCGTGGGATCCAGTTCGATCAGCGAGGCCATGAGGGTGCCGTTTTCCAATGCGAGTCCGGCGACCCAGCCCCAGGCCGGGGTGTCGTGGCGCGGATGTCCGATGACCAGCGGCGCTTTCCAGCGATCCGGATCATAGGCAGCGACCGTTTGCGCGAGGTCGGCATCGGTGATGACCAGGGTCGTGCCGCTCATGTCTGCGTGACGACCTGACTTGAAAACCGGTAGAGTGACGGATGACGTGTTCATGGCCGCGAAGTATGGGCAGGCGGGTCGGAAAAGATCATGCGCAGCGGTTCGGCATTTTTTAAGGGTCGATTTTCGGGGCGGATGTGCTAGAATGATTGGGTGGTGCATCCCGAGTCACGATAACGAGTTGACCGGGCATCAAGGTGTTTCTTTACATGTAAGGATGAGGGCTTTATGGGTCGATCTCACGATCAGCTTCCCGTTGTTGAGGAAATCGAACTGGACAATCCGATGGGGGTGGTGGAGGAGTTCACCATCAATCAGGATTGGAATGCAGAGCGTACCAACGAGTACGAGCTTTGGGCCGAGATGCCCGGCCAGTGGGGCAATCAGCGTTTATGGGTCGCCTTTCACGAGGAGACCGGTTATCTGCAGTTCAATGCCTACATGAAT
The DNA here is from genome assembly GCA_039908105.1 of Magnetococcus sp. YQC-9. Lineage (GTDB taxonomy): Bacteria > Pseudomonadota > Magnetococcia > Magnetococcales > Magnetaquicoccaceae > Magnetaquiglobus. The sequence continues at coordinate 43,468 of JAMOBI010000027.1, read as the reverse complement.
TTGAAAATTCCGGATCGTTTCCTCTCTGTGGCTGCCCAGACCATCACGTTGATGAACGAGCGGGTCTGGTTGGGTCACTTCGAGATCTGGAGCGAGGAGCGCACGCCGGTGTTTCGGGTGGTATTGCCGATGCGTGGTGCGGAGTTGCATCCGGAGCAGCTGGAGGATGTGATTGCCGCCATCGAGGATGAGACCGATCGGTTTCATCCGGCCATGCAATGGGTGGTATGGGGTGGCAAGACGCCGGAGGAGGCGATTGCCGCAGCGTTGGTGGATACCGAGGGTGAGGCGTGAGGAGGTGGATGGATGGGTCTATTGTGTTTCAGGGCGCTAAAACTTAAACTGCACCCAGCCCCAAACCGCACTCAGCTTGGAATGTGTTGTTTTTACTGGTGAAAAAAAAGAGCGGGTCTGGGAGATTCCTCTCCCAGGGTTTTGTTTTTGACTTTAGCGCACTCTTCAAACGAAGCAATTTTCGCGTCTTTTGCGAAAAATGCGCTGCGCGCCGCCTTTGCGAGCATCGTTTCCGTTTTTTACCGTGGAACTCGTGCTTTTGGAGTTCCATGGTCAGGGGTGAGGGGGCTCTCCCCCCATCATGCAAGTTTGGAAACGATGCTCGCATCTTGCACGCGGCCTTGCAGAAAACGACGCATCCCAGAACAGGTGCGCTTTAAAGTCAAAAAGAACAAAGCAAAACCCTGGAGGCTCCGCCTCCAGACCTCCGCCGGGGGCGGTAAGCGTCCCCGGACCCCCGCAACAGAGGTGACAAGGGAGATTGCAGATGCTGGGCACGCATTGGAGAGTTCCGGCTTGGGTCGCAACACTGCTTCTCACACTCGGCAGTACCCCGGTCGAGGCCGGGAGCATCAAGATCGGTGTCGCAGGACCGTTGTCCGGTCCGCAGGCGGCCTTTGGCGAACAGTTCTGGCGCGGCGCCGAACAGGCGGCCAAGGATATCAATGCCAAAGGCGGCATCCACGGCGAGATGATCGAGCTGGTGAAGGGGGATGACTCCTGCGAACCCAAACAGGCGGTGGCCGTGGCCAACCGGCTGGTCGATTTCGAGCATGTCGCTGCGGTGGTGGGCCACTTCTGCTCCTCCTCCACCATTCCGGCCTTCGAGGTGTATGCCGAGGCGGGGATTCTCTCCATGACCCCGGCCTCGACCAACCCCATGGTGACGGAACGGGGGCTGCCCACGGTGTTCCGCACCTGCGGACGCGATGATCAACAAGGGGTGGTCGGCGCCGAGTATCTGGTCAAGCAGCTCAAGGCCAAATCGATCGCCGTACTCCACGACAAGGACACCTACGGTCAGGGTCTGGCCGATGCGATGAAGGCCCATCTGGCCAAGCTGGGCCTAAAGGAGGTTTTGTACGAGGGACTGACGCGCGGGGAGAAGGATTTCAATGCCCTGGTCACCAAGCTCCGTTCGGTCAAGGCCGATGCGGTTTACTTCGGCGGCCTGCACAGCGAGGCCGGACCGCTGGTCCGGCAGATGCGCGAGCAGGGTCTGACGATCCCCCTGGTCTCCGGGGATGGCATCATGTCCGAAACCTTCGTCACCTCGGCGGGCGGTCCAAAATTCGTCGAAGGGGTCTACATGACCTTCGGAGCCGATCCGCGCAAGATTCCGGCTGGCAAAGAGCTGGTAGGAACCTTCCGCAAGGCGGGATATGAACCGGAAGGGTATACGCTCTACTCCTACGCCACGTTGCAGTCGATCGCCAGCGCGATGAGTGCCACAAAATCGCTGGAAGGTGCCAAGCTGGCCGAATGGCTCAAATCCCATCCGGTGGAGACCGTCATGGGCACCAAGGCCTGGAATGCCAAGGGGGATCTCAAGGTCTCGGACTACGTGATCTATCGCTGGACCCCGGACGGCAAATACGAGGAGGTTCAATAGCGATTGCCGTGGATGGATATATCCTCGCCCAGCAGCTGGTCAACGGGCTGGTCTTGGGATCGGTCTATGGCCTGATCGCCGTGGGGTACACCATGGTGTACGGCATCATCGGCATGATCAACTTCGCCCACGGTGATGTCTACATGATCGCGGCCTATCTCACCGCGATTTTTCTTGCCAGTCTGACTGCATTGGGCATCCACTCACCGCCAGTGGTGATCTTGTTGGTGCTGGCGCTCACCATGATCGTCACCGCGCTCTACGGCTGGAGCGTGGAACGGATCGCCTATCGCCCGCTGCGAAGTGCCAATCGCCTGGCCCCGCTGATCTCAGCCATCGGCATGTCATTGATTCTTCAGAACTATGTTCGACTCTCCCAGGGGGCGCGCACCCAGGGGACTCCCACCCTGCTCGATGGCGGCCTCCGTCTTTTCGAAAGCGGTCCGGAGCAGTTCGTGCAGATCTCCTATGCCCAGATGCTCATCGTGGTGACCGCCGTGATCGGCATGGCGCTGTTGTGGTATTTGATCCACGGCACGGCCATTGGTCGCGCCTGTCGTGCCGTGCAGCAGGATCGGATCATGGCCGCACTGCTCGGTGTGGATACCGATCGGGTGATCTCGACCGTCTTCGTGCTCGGCGCCGGCATGGCCGCAGTGGCCGGATCGCTGGTCACCTTCAACTACGGCTCGTTCGACTTTTTCATTGGTTTTGTCACGGGTATCAAGGCCTTCACCGCCGCAGTCCTCGGGGGGATCGGCTCGCTGCCCGGTGCCATGCTCGGCGGGGTGATCCTGGGGCTGTCGGAGTCGATCTTCTCCGGGTTCGTCAACACCGATTACAAGGATGTCTTCGCCTTTTCCCTGCTGGTGGGGGTGCTGATCTTTCGTCCGAGCGGCCTGTTGGGCCGTCCGGAGGTGGAGAAGGTGTGATGGCGGGCCTGCAAGGGGTGGAGCCGGAACTTCTTGACCGAGTGATTTGGAGCGAGCGGCTGCGCGATGCGTTGTTGACCGGCCTGGTCGCCCTGTTGCTTTTTGCCCCCCTGACCGGTATCACCCTCACCGGCTACACCTTCGAGGGCCATTGGCAGCGCCCGCTTTTGTTGGCAGGCTTGGTGATGGTCGGGCGTCTGTTGATCAGCTGGCTGCTGGAGTTCCACCAGGCGCGTCGGCCTGCAAAATCCATTGCTTCCGAACGACTCGGCTGGATCGATCGCCACCGCGCATGGATCATCGTTCTGGCTTTGACGATCTCGCTGATCCTGCCCTGGTTTATCGGCAAGTACTGGCTCAACGTGGCGATCCTGGCGCTGATTTATGTGCTGCTGGCCCTCGGTTTGAACATCGTCGTGGGTTTGGCCGGGCTGCTCGATCTGGGCTTTGTCGCCTTCTACGCCGTGGGTGCTTATGGTTATGCGTTGGGATTCAAGTATCTGGGATTGAGCTTCTGGCTGGCGTTGCCTGCGGGTGCGCTCTTTGCCGGCCTGTGCGGCATACTGCTCGGATTTCCGGTGCTGCGCATGCACGGCGATTATCTGGCGATCGTCACGTTGGGATTCGGCGAGATCGTCCGGCTGGTGCTCAACAACTGGATGGCGTTCACCGGTGGTCCCAACGGGGTGCGGGCGCCGTTCCCGTCGCTGTTCGGCCTGGAATTTGGTCGCCGCGCCCAGCAGCCGGGTCACACCACCTTTCATGAATTCTTCTCGCTCCCCTATTCGAGCGAAACCCGCGATATCTTTTTCTATCTGCTTTTGTTGGTGGTCGTGTCCGCGATGGTCTTCGTGGTGCGGCGGTTGCGACGCATGCCGTTGGGCCGCAACTGGGAGGCGTTGCGCGAGGATGAGATCGCCTGCCGTTCGTTGGGGATCCAGCCGGTGAGCGTCAAGCTGTCGGCGTTTGGTCTGGGCGCCATGACCGGCGGTTTGGGCGGGGTCTTTTTCGCCGCTTCGCAGGGGTTTGTCAATCCCACCTCGTTTTCCTTCATGGAGTCGGCGCACATTTTGGCCATTGTGATCCTCGGCGGCATGGGCTCGACCGGCGGGGTGATCGTGGCTGCGGTGATTCTCACGGTACTGCCCGAGGCGCTGCGCGATTTCGCCGAGTATCGGGGGCTGGTTTTCGGCATGGCGATGGTCTTCATGATGATCTGGCGACCGCGTGGCCTGATGGGTATCCGGCGGGCCCTGTTTCACCGCTCCGGGGTGGGAACATGATCACCACCCCGCTTTTGAAAGTACGCAATCTGACCATGCGCTTTGGTGGCGTGGTGGCGTTGAATCGGGTGGGGTTCGAGGTGGCGCCGGGAAGTGTCACCGCGTTGATCGGACCGAACGGTGCGGGCAAGACCACGGTGTTCAACTGTTTGACCGGCTTTTATCGTCCCAGCGAGGGGGAGATGCGGTTTACCAGCGCGGATGGCCGGGTGGTGGCGTTGCACGAGCTGTTGGGCGGACCGTTTCGCGGGCGGGATTTTATGTCACCAGTGGCATTTGGGCGACGATTTTATTACAAAATATTAGGTGGTGCAGCGTTGGCCGCCAGCGTGCGCGGGTGAACAACAACCTGCTGGCCGGCTTGATGGGCATACCGGCTTATCGGCAGGCCGAGGCCGAGGCGATCGAGCGGGCCTGGCAGTGGTTGGATTTCTTTCGTTTGGCTGAGGATGGCAATCGTTTGGCCGGTTCTCTGCCCTATGGCCGGCAGCGGCGGTTGGAGATCGCTCGGGCGATGTGTGTGGATCCGAGTCTGTTGTGTCTGGACGAGCCGGCAGCCGGACTCAATCCGAGTGAGACGGGTGAGCTTGCGGAGTGGATTTTGGCCTTGCGGCGCGGGCATGGGGTGACGGTTTGTCTGATCGAGCATGACATGCGGTTGGTGATGGAGATTTCCGATCACGTCGTGGTGTTGGATCACGGTCAGGTGTTGGTGGCCGGGAGGCCTGAGGTGGTAAGGGATGATCCGGCGGTGTTGGAGGCCTATTTGGGGGTGCCGGAGGGGGGAGGAGCAATCAAGCTGATTTGACAGCTTGGCAGATGTTGCTTTAATTGGTGAAAAAAAAGAGAGGGTCTGGGAGATTCCTCTCCCAGGGTTTTGATTTTGTCTTTTAGCGCGCTTTTCAAAAGAAGCATTTTTTCGCGGTTTTTGCAAAAAAATGCGCCGCGCGCCGCATCTGTGCCCGAGTCGTTGCCGCCTTTTGGCAACGACTCGGGCGAATTTGCTCACTGCACTGGGGTACTTGTCCACGTCAATGAAGTCATAAAAGAGTTGCCTGCTGCGGCTGGTTCTGGCCAGGCTCTCCGGAGCTGTTTTGCAAAAGGCGCAAAACAGCTCCGGAGAGCAAGACGGCGCGCGGCGCATTTTTCGCAAAAACCGCGAAAAATGCTTCTTGAAAAAAGCGCGCTAAAATCAAAAGAAAAATCAAAACCTTGGGGACTCCGTCCCCAAACCCCTGCCGGGGGCGATAATCGCCCCCGGACCCCCGTAATCGTTTGGAATCCAGACTTTACCCACGCGAGGATTCATGGAGTACGAACCGATTCTGGAGTTGTCGGGCGTCGATGTGGCCCACGGGCAGACCCTGGTATTGCGGGATCTCACATTGCAAGTGGCCCAGGGGGAGATCGTCACCCTGATCGGAGCCAATGGCGCAGGCAAATCAACCCTGTTGATGTCGATTTTCGGACTGCCGCGCGCAGTGCGCGGACGGATCCGCTTTTCCGGCGAGGAGATCACCGGATTGCCGACCCATCAAATCGCCCGGATGGGATTGGCACAAGTCCCGGAGGGACGACGGATCTTTCCAGGCATGACGGTGTTGGAGAATCTGGTGATGGGCGCGCTCTCGCCCGAGATCGACGCTGCGATATTGGAGCGGATCTACGGGCTGTTCCCGATCTTGCGTGAACGGAGCGAACAGCGCGCCGGGACGCTCTCGGGTGGCGAGCAGCAAATGTTGGCGATCGGACGGGCGATGATGAGCAAACCCCGCCTGTTGCTGCTCGATGAGCCGAGTCTGGGTCTGGCGCCGTTGATGATCCGACGGATTTTTCAGGCGCTGAGGGAGATCGTCGACGAGGGGACGACACTGTTTTTGGTCGAACAGAACGCCAACCAGGCGCTGCGCCTGGCAGATCGGGGGTATGTGTTGGTCAACGGGCGGATTCTGTTGGAAGGGAGTGGCGCGGCGTTGTTGGCCGATCCCGAGGTCAAAAGGGCCTATTTGGGGGGGCATTGAGAAGATTCGACGCTTTCAGGCCCCCGGTTGTGGTGGAATCCGCATCATTGCACCCCCCCCGCAAAACGAGCATCTTGTTTTCCTTGATTGCGCATTCAGCGCAAAGAATGACAACCATTTAAAAAATAATTGCTATAACAGAGGGTTGGCGCCGCGACAATGGTGCGCCAATGATGTATATTTCTGCATCTGGTCTTGTTCGCAAAACATGCGAACGCCTCTTATCTAAGTGATAAATCCGGAGAATTCGTGGAAAAAATTCTGCTGGTGGAAGGTTCCAAAAGCTTTGCCGCCCTGCTTCGGCAACGCATCGAAACGGAACTGCATTTCCAGGTCTTCTGGGCCGCCTCGTTGGCTGCGGCCAAGGAGATCGTGCGCCAGGAGGGGAGCGATTTTTTCTTGGGGATTCTGGGACTCTATCTGGCCGATGCCCCGAATGGTGAAATCGTCGATTACATCCAAACGCTCAACATCCCCTCGGTGGTCTTCACCGGCGAGATCAAGGACGACGTGCGCGCCAGCGTGGTCTCCAAACGGGTGCTGGACTATTTCATCAAGGATAACGCCAGCAGCATCGATGCCGTGCTCTACTTCATCGACCGGCTGCGCAAGAATGCCGCCATCAAGGCCATGGTGATCGATGACTCCAAAAGCTCCCGCTATCATGTCCAGCAGTTTTTGAATCGTTGCAACTTTCAGGTGCTTGAGGCCGGCGACGGACCCGCTGCGCTCGAATTGCTCCAGAGTCATACCGATGTGCGCCTGATCCTGGTGGATTACGAAATGCCGGGCATGAACGGCTTTCAGCTGATCAAGCGCATCCGGCCCCGCTTCACCCGCGATCGTACCGCCATCATCGGGCTCTCCTCGCACGGCAGCACCGACATGGCCACCCAGTTTTTAAAGGCCGGGGCCAACGACTTTCTCACCAAACCGTTCCGCGACGAGGAGCTGTTGTGCCGCGTGTCGCAGAACATCGAGATTATTGAAAAGAACGTCCACTTTGAAAACCTGGTGGCCGAACGGACCCACCGTCTGGTCGAGGCCCACGAACAGCTCAAGAGTCGCGAAAAGCGGCTTGGCTCGATCCTGAACTCGGCACTCGATGCCATCATCACCTCCGATGCCGATGGCAGAGTGATCGGCTTCAATCCGGCGGCGGAGAAACTCTTCGGCTATTCCACTGAAGCCGCACTCGGCAAGACCGTGGCCGAATTGATCATTCCGCCCAATCTGCGCAATGGACATGTGGTGGGCATGGAGCGCTGGAAGCAGGCCGGTTCGACGGATGGCAGTGGGACTTTGCGCCGCCGCATCGAGGCCCCGGCCATGCGCGCGGACGGCGAGATCATCGACATGGAGATGGCGTTGACCTCGGATATGCTCGAAGGGGAGACGATCTTCACCGCCTTTTTGCACGACATCACCGACCGCAAGCAGCTGCTCAAATCCCTGGAAGAGACCCTGCAGGTAGCCGAGAGCTCCAATCGGGCCAAGAGCGAATTTCTGGCCAACATGAGTCATGAGATCCGCAGTCCGATGAATGCCATCATCGGCATGACCGATCTGGTGCTTGGCACCGAATTGACCGAGGTGCAGCGCGACAACCTGTTGATCGTCCAGAACGCCTCGCAGACCCTGCTCGATCTGATCAACTCGATTCTCGACCTTTCCAAGATTGAGGCCGGCAAGTTCAAACTGGAGAACATCCCCTTCGACGTGCATGGACGCATCGGCGCGGCCTGCGAAACCATGGCGATCCGTGCCTATCAGAAGCGCATCGGTTTTTATTGCCGCATCGATCCGGAGCTGCCGGAAACCCTGGTGGGCGATCCGCTGCGTCTGTCGCAGGTGATCATCAATTTAATCAGCAATGCCATCAAGTTCACCGAAAAAGGGGAGGTCTCCTTAAGCGTGGCGCGCCTGCCCGACGAGAGCGAAGGGAGCGTACTGCTGCAATTTTCGATTGCCGATAGTGGCATCGGCATCCCGGCGGATCGGCTGGATTCGATCTTCGACCGCTTTACCCAGGTGGATGGTTCGACCACGCGCAAATACGGCGGCACCGGGTTGGGGCTGACGATCTGTCGCAGCATCACCCAGATGATGGGCGGCGAAGTCTGGGTGGAGAGCAACCTGGGCGCTGGGAGCGTTTTTCACTTCACGGCCCGCTTTGCCACCGGAAAGCGGGCCCCGGCGGGTCAGGAGGCGGTCATGGAGGCCCGCGGCAATCGGGAGAACGTTGCTGCTCCCATGGAGGGGCTGCGCGTGGTTGCCGCTTACGACAATTCGACCGGACGGGAGATTCTCGGCCAGTTGCTGATCCAGGGAGGTGCACAGGCCACGGTGGTGGCAGATCTGCCGGCGCTTCAGCCACTGTTGCGCCAGGCGCATGAGGCCGGCGAGCCGTATGATCTGTTGATCGTCGATTACCACCTGTTGCGCGGCGCCGAGGCATCGCTTCCGGAGTTGACCCGCCGCGAGGGGTGGAAGAGTCGTCCGGTGGTCACGGCACCGCCTGCACGGCGGGTGGAGGAGACGCTGTTCGGTGAAGAGTTCTCCGATGCAGTGCCGTTTTCCGAACCGGTTTTGCGGTTTCCGCTGTTGCGTGCGGTCAACCGCGCCCTAGGACGGGTCACGGCCTCGGCACCCCCGCGTCGCGTCGGCGGACGCCGTCCAACGACGCTGCGCATCCTGGTGGTCGATGATCTGGTGAACAATCAGAAGGTGGCGCTCAACCTGTTGGAGCAGGCCGGACACGAGGTGGCGCTGGCCAGCAACGGCAACGAGGCGTTGACCATTCTTACCGCCAAGCCGTTCGATGTGGTGTTGATGGATCTGCAAATGCCGCAACTCGATGGCTACGAGACCACCTTGAAAATCCGCAACGCCGATCCGGAGCAGTTCCCCAATGTGCAGATTCCGATCATCGCCTGTACGGCCCATGCCTTGGAGAGCGACCGGCAGCGTTGTCGGGATGCCGGGATGAGCGGCTTCTTGCGCAAGCCGTACCGTTCGGAGGAGCTGCACGAGGCCCTAGAACCCCTGCTGCGCAAAAAATCAGCACCACTGGTGATTGAGAAGGCTGATGCCCCTACCAGCATCGCATCGGTGTTGAAAGCGGTGGAAGGGGATCCGCAGGAGATCGAACGGCAGCGGCGCAGCTTTTTGGAGAGGGTGCCGGAACAGGCCCGTCGGTTGCGCAAAGCGCTCAATGCCGATGATTTCCATCAGGCTCAGGACGAGGTGGAATGGTTCAAATCGGTCTCGGATCGGGTCGGGGCTTACCGGGTGAAGTGGCAGGCGATGCGGCTGCGCAGTCAGGTGGAGTTGAAGAACCGGACCCTCTCCCTGGTCCAGGTGGATGCCCTGGAGGAGGAGTGTCGCAAGATCCGCGCACTGCTTGAGATCGCATCCTCTTGATTGACTGTTCGTTTTTTAAAAAGCCCTATTGTAAAAAGTGATAATGACTCTTGCGAATATAGCGGATTACAAGGCATACTGAGTGGCATTGTGCCAGCAAGGCGGCAAGGTTCGCGGCGTCTGGGAGACGGATGCGGCGGGCCATTTGAACGATCATTCCATAGAGCTGTTGGAATTCAAGGGGAAGGAAATGGCAACTACCACCAAAGCGGATCTGGTCGAAGCGGTTTACGAGCGCATCGGACTTTCCAGGCCCAAATCGACCGCCATTGTGGAGCAGGTGTTCGAGATGATCACCCAGCGTCTGGAGTTGGGCGAAACCGTGAAGCTGTCCGGAAGCAAGCGGGCCCGTCCGGGGCGCAATCCCAAGACCGGTGAGCCGATCGAAATCACCAGCCGCAAAGTGGTCACCTATCGCGCCAGCCCGTTGGTGCTCACGGAGGGGGCTGCCGAGGACGAGGACTGATTCGCCAGCGTTGGAATGTGTAGCTTTTATTGGTAAAAAAAAGAGAGGGTCTGGGAGATTCATCTCCCAGGGTTTTGCTTTTGACTTTGGCTTTTAGCGCGCTCTTCAAAAGAAGCGTTTTTTGCGAAAAAAGGGCCGCACGCCGCCTTCGCGAGATTCGTTTTTTGTTTTTTAAACCACACCCATTCTGGGATGCGTAGTTTTTCGCAAGGCTGCGTGCAAGATGCGGGAGTCGTTTCCAAAAAGCGGAAACGACTCCCGCGAAGGCGGCGCGCGGCGCATTTTTCGCAAAAAACGCGAAAAATGCTTCTTTTAAAGAGCGCGCTAAAGTCAAAGACAAAACCCTGGGAGATGAATCTCCCAGACCCTCTCTTTTTTCTCACCAATAAAAACTACACATTTCAAGCTGGTTGCGGTTTTATAAGGTGTTTTTTGGCTTTTACAAAACACCTTATGAAAACATATCGCTTTGAACCGGCTGCCGAGGCGGCGCCTTTCACTCCGGCCTCCTTGTCGGGCAGGGCCTTTTCTCGGGTGATCTGACCCTTGCCATCCGGCAACAGCAGCTGCAAACGGAACTGGGAACTCTCCGGCGGCGGTTTGACGAAGAGGATTTGGTACGGCGCCGTTTGTCCCGGCATCATTCTGTTGACCTTCAAACGTTTTTCTTCGCTCTGCAGACCGGCCATGGTCCTCAGGGCCGCCTCGCTGCTCTCGTCCAAAGATTTATCATCCACGACACGCCCGGCATAACCGGTCGCCGATGTCAGTTCCTTGCCTTCGGCATCCAGCAGCACCACCCGAATTCCGGGTACGTGCTTGACCTGACGGCTGCTGTTGACCATCTCACCTGACACCAGCAGAACCAAACCATACGGATAGCGACGCCACTCCCCCTGTGCGGAGGTGAAACGGTAATCGCTGAACAGATCGAACCGCTTATAGGTCCACCAGTCGGTCAATGACAACAGGCCGAATGCAAGCAATATCAACAGAAAGACGCTTAAAAAGCCAAGTCGGCGCGCGCCCGCGCTGCTTCCGGACCCCTCATCCGGTTCATTCTCAACGACAACATCGTCGATCAATTTCGGTTCCACTTTGACGAAAGTCTCCTTTTTCGGCTCCGGCTTGACCGGCGCGGGCGGCGGCGGGGGCGGCGGAGGTGGTGGAGGTGGAGCTGGAGTTGGTGTCGGTGGAGGAGTTGCTTGCTTTTCTCGTGCCAATCTTGCAAGTTCCAACTCACGGGCCGTGGGTTTGGCCAAGGCCAGACGTCCCATCGATCCCACAACGGTTTCCGCGTCATCGTCTTCATCGGGCGGCGGCGGTACGGGTGCAGCACGCATCGGTGTCACGGGCGGTGGAGGCGGTGGAGGCGGTGGAGGCGGTGGAGGCGGTGGAGGTGCTTCTTCCTCCAACTCCTCAATGGGGTCGTTTTGCAGATAGGTTCCGATCAGACCACCCCGCGCCGGCTCCTCGGTCTCCTGTGTCTCTGGTCCATCCAGGGAAAGATCCCCAAACAATTCACCCAATGCCTCATCGGCCAAGATCTCTTCGCCGGGTGATGAGGCAGCAGGGTGTGGTTGCTGTGTATGGTTCCCCTCAGATTCATCACCCGCGCCGAATGCATCCTGAATCTGGATGTCACCAAAGTCGTCCAGACTGATGTCGTCCTCTTCCTCGATGATCTCTTCGGGTTCCGGCAATCCCTCATCTCCTTCATCTTCGGGTTCGGAACCATCCGGCACAAAGCGCGCCATCTCCTCAGGCGGTTGCCTCCTGAAACTCTCGCTTTGACGAAAACTCTCGGTTTGCGGTGCGGTATCGGCTCCACGGGTTGTTTCGCCGCGCCGCGCATCTCTGCCGCGTGTCGTATCACCGGTCTGCGGATCCGCTCCTCGAACCGTTTCCCCACCCTTGGAGTCGCGACTCTTCGGTGGTGGTTGGAAAAAGACCGCCTGACATTGGGAACATTTCAACTTGCGACCCGAAGGACGCAGGATGTCATCATCCACATCGAATTGGGCGCGACAGCTTTCACATTGTACGATCACGTCTCGACTCCATGGAATGGAAAGCCGCCAGACAAGGTTTCACAAACCTACTATACGGAATTCTTTTGATTGAAACAACGCAAGCTGCTCAATGACCCGGTTGGAATCAAACAATCCGATCCGTGCGGGTCAACTTGTGATCCGGACCGCAACACGGTAACATGAAAGATTACCGTCCATCCATCGGTATTTGCCATCCCATGATCCAATTCCACAACGTCACGTTGCGATATTCGACCGGCTACGAGGCCCTGAAACGGGTCTCGTTTCATCTGCCGAAGGGATCGTTTCACTTTTTGACCGGTCACTCCGGGGCCGGCAAGAGCACGGTGTTGCGTCTGATTTACCGGGCCGTGGTGCCATCTGAAGGGGCAGTGCTGGTGGACGGACGCGATGTGGCGCGTCTGGCACGCACGCAATTGCCGCTGCTCAGACGTGGCATTGGGGTGATTTTTCAGGATTTCAAACTGCTTTACGATCGTTCGGTCTTCGACAACGTGGCCCTGGCCATGGAGGTGGCGGGGCATGATCCGACCCGCATCCCCGGACAGGTGCGCCGCGCCCTGCAAAATGTCAGCTTGTTGGAACGGATGCATCAGAATCCCATTTCGCTCTCCGGCGGAGAGCAGCAACGCTTGGCGATCGCCCGTGCCACGGTGAACCGTCCTCCACTGGTGATCGCCGATGAGCCCACCGGTAACCTGGACAAGGAGATGGGCCGGCAGATTCTCGCACTCTTCGAGGAGTTGCACCACCAGGGAACTACGGTCCTGGTCGCGACCCATGATCTGGATCTGGCCGCTGAAACCGCGCATCCACGCATCGAGATGCGGGATGGTGCGCTGCTTCATCCTCATTTTTCACGCCCGTTTCGCGATCCGGAGGTCGCATGAACATGCGCTCCAACGATCGACCAGGAGCCCCGATGGGCAACGAATACCGAGGTGCTACCCCACGCGGAGAGGGGACGACTCCCGGTATGCCGAATCGCAAGCCTCTGAAGGGGAATGGCATCACTTCGAGGATTTTTCATGCGCGTGCGCTGCAACGGGCATGGCGACCGTTTGCCGACAAATCATTGTCGCACTGGACGACTTGTATCGTCATTGCTTTGGCTCTCACCATTCATGGGGTTTTTTCGTTGTTTTTGGTCAATGCCAACCGCGTGTTGAGCCAGTGGGAGGATGAGAATCAGGTGACGGTCTTCATGCGGCGTGGGGTGGAACGTGAGCAGTTGCTCCAGGTCGGCAAGACGATTGGCGGTCAGCCCGGTGTCAGCGAATTGATCGTGATCCCACCCGCAGAAGCGGTGGCGCGACTGAAAGCGTTGCTTGGTGAAGAGGCCGCGATTCTGGATGAGCTGGATGAAAATCCTCTGCCTCATTCATTCGAGTTTCGGCTATCGCGTGGCGATGCGGCACGGGCGGATGTGCTGATCGCAAGGATTGGCGCCATGCCAGGGGTGGAGTCGGTCTCGTACGACCGGCAATGGGTGGAACGACTGGCGGGTGTGATTCAGGCGATTCGCCATGTGGGGAATACGATTTCGCTCTTGTTGCTGCTGACGGTGGCATTGATCGTGTCGAACACGATCAAGTTGACCATCATCGCCCGTCGGGATGAGATGGAGATCATGCGTTTTTTGGGGGCGGATGACGCTTTCATTCGCGCCCCGTTCATTTACGAGGGGGTGTTGCAGGGGGTGCTGGGGGCCAGCGGTGCCATGGTGCTGACCGCCGGACTTTATTTTGGTGCACACGGTGCCTTGCTGGAGATGGGGCAGACATTCGGTGTGAGCCTGCAATTGGCTTTTCTGCCGTGGAGTCAGATGGGTCTGCTCGTGGGATTGGGTGCGATTCTGGGGTTGTCCGGTGCACTGCTCTCCATGGCACGTTTTCTGGATGTGTAATCATCAATTTGTACTCAAGCTTTAGAGAAGGATTGCCTTTGGTCGCAAGAACCGCACATAATGACGCCAATCAACCTGATGCGAACTATAACTTTAGGATACAACGAGCATGTCGGAGATCGGAGAAATTCCACGGGAATTGCGTTACAGCCGGGAGCACGAATGGGCGCGTGTTCTGAATGACCATGAAGTGGAGGTGGGTATCACAGCTTATGCCGCGCATGCCTTGGGAGACGTGGTGTTTGTGGAGCTGCCACAGGTTGGTGCCCGGCTGGAGCAGGGCAAACCGTTCGGCGTAGTCGAATCGGTCAAGTCGGTTTCCGATCTCTACGCGCCGTTGAGCGGCACGGTGAGCGCGATCAATACGGAGCTGGAGTCTGCTCCTGAACAGGTCAATGCGGCCCCTTATTCCGAGGGATGGATGATCCGCTTGCGTCCTGAACAACCCATGACTGTGGCCAACCTGCTTTCAGCCGACGACTATCGTTCGATGCTGGAGTCCTCGAACCACTGATTGCCATCGAGTCGCCACTCCCTTGCTGGATGGAGGGATTCCCCCATCCCCACCACCCGTAGACCTCCCTTCAGGAGTTCCACGGTAATCTTGGCAGGAATGGTTGACCCAGCCCCCGATTCGGGGTATAGTAATCGAGTTCGGTTCAAACGGGCGGTTAGCTCAGGGGGAGAGCACTACCTTGACACGGTAGGGGTCATAGGTTCAAATCCTATACTGCCCACCATCTAAATCAAACATTTACGGCCACCTGACATGACAGGGATTACGCTTCGATCCAGGGTGCATCCGCCCGCGAAACCGGGATCTCCTCCGACTCCTGATCACGCCTTTGTTGATTCCACCTTCCTCCTGACTGCCAAGGAAGGTTCCAACCCTCTGCCGCCGACCTGCTACCGCCCAGCGTCCAATCCCCTGTAACACCACCTGAAGGGATTCAGGATCGCCTCGGCTTGCGGGTTCCCTTCCAGGCCGGCATGATCCCCACCGTAACGGATCCTGTTACGGCCTCTGTGCGCACGACTGATACGATCCACGGCACGGCCTCAACCAGTGCGCACCACCCGTGACAGGGGAACCGGAACCGTTCAAACGCATGTACGGGCACGACTCGAAGTCCAAAGTGTAGCGGTTGCCCGTTGCGATCTCTGTGCGCTCGTCTGGCGCGTTCCACGGCAATGGACGTAATACCACTGCCAAATAATCGCCCGCACACAGCGCGCCTCTCGTGAGCTTGCAAGGAGGATCCACGACCGGAGGTATGGCGTTTGAAATCCGGGAACAGCTTTTTGAAATCAGAGCCGAAAACGAAAATCGGCAAGAGCAAAATGCAAACTGCCCGGCGTCGAAAGTTCGGCTTTAGTCGATATATCGATGCCCCTGTATGACTCATGCGCTGCCGATTTTGACGAGTCCCGGCAAAGTGTTGAATACGGGAAGCGGATGGGTATCCCCCAGGGTATCGAAGTCGTGACCGTCACTGCATTTTGCGCTTCAAAGCTGAACGAAAATTCTGGTATGCTCCACTTAATCCGTTGAGCATAATTTACAAAACAGAAGGATATTTACTATGAAAGGATGGGTTTATGTAATTACCAACAAGGCAATGCCCAATCTGGTCAAGGTCGGCTACAGTACGAGAGCCCCTGAACGGAGAGCTGCAGAATTGAACAATACTGGCATACCACATCCGTACAGCGTGGACTACGACGTGTTGGTCGAAGCCCCATTAGATATTGAAAAGAAGGTTCATTATCAATTAAGAAATCAGCGAGAAGGAAAAGAATGGTTTCGTTGCTCAGTTGAGGAGGCAATTGACTCAATCAGAGGCGTCATTGGGTCAAGTGCACTAATCGAAAATTTTAGGCGCGCTGACAGAGCCAAGGCGGAAGCTATTAGACAACAAAGGGAAACAGACGAAAGAGATCGACGCATTGCTTTGGAAGAAAAAAAGCGACGTGAAAGAATTGCTGAAGAAGAACGGTTAAAACGCCAGTCTTTCATTGAAGAAAAAAAGAGGGATCTCAATTCAAGGTATGAATCGCGCTTTAATGAAGTGTTGCCGGACCCAAGTTTCCAGCCATATTTTACAATATGCTTTATTGTATTCGCTATTCTATGTTCATTCCTGCTACCAAAAGCAACTATTATTGGAATAGCTTTGTTATCTTCATTTCTGTCTTTTTTTTGCGCATTCTTTTTAAGAGATTATTATGTGAGTAGCGCAAAGAGATCTGCAAGATATGAATCAATTCGTGCTGATTATGAACGTGAATTGGCTGAAATTGAGAATTTTACATTAAGCGCTCCATCTCAGCCAGTTGCACAAAACAACAAAGAACAGCAACCGGAGCAGATTAAAAAGCAAACCGTAAGCTCAGAACATAATGGTAGTGCTAATTCTGTCAATCATCCATCTGCTCAGTCTGATAATTTCTACCCATCACAAGAAAGTGTGCAAGAAACTGGACCGGACGCTGAGTTCATTGCAATGATTGAGCAATGTCGTAAAGCCGCTGATCAGGGGGAGGTAAAGGCGCAAGTCAATCTTGGCTCGATGTACTCCAATGGGCAAGGAGTCCCACAGGATTACCTAGAAGCGATTAGGTGGTATCGCAAGGCGGCTGATAAGGGGGATGCAACGGGGCAAGTTAAACTTGGCTGGATGTACAATTACGGAAGTGGCGTCCCCCAGGACTACCAGGAAGCGATGACGTGGTATCGGAAGGCGGCGGACCAAGGGGATGCAGAAGGTCAATGGTGTCTTGGTAAGATGTACGAGTACGGTGAAGGCGTCCACAAGGATTACGAGGAAGCGGTGAAGTGGTATCGCAAGGCGGCTGATCAGGGGGATGTAACAGCACAAGTCAATCTTGGTACGATGTACTTCGAAGTGGAAGGAGTCCCCCAGGATTACCAGGAAACGGTGAAGTGGTATCGCAAGGCGGCTGATCAGGGGGATGTAACAGCACAAGTCAATCTTGGTACGATGTACTTCGAAGGGAAAGGAGTCCCCCAGGATTACCAAGAAGCGATGAAGTGGTTTCGCCAGGCGGCTGATAAGGGGGATGCATGGGCACAATTGGATCTTTGCCTGATGTACTTTGAAGGGAAAGGAGTCCCCCAGGATTACCAGGAAGCGGTGGAGTGGTATAGCAAGGCGACTGAGCGGGGATTCCTGATGTACTCAATCCCCCAGGATTACCAGGAAGCGGTGGAGTGTTATAAGGCAGCGGATCAGGGGGATGCATGGGCGCAAAACAATATAGGCGTAGCATATCTCAATGGGCAAGGCGTCCCCCAGGATTACCAAGAAGCTTTGAAGTGGTTTCGCAAGGCGGCTGATCAGGGGTATGCAAAGGCGCAAAACAATCTTGGTACGATGTACGAGGAAGGTAAAGGAGTCCCCCAGGATTACCAGGAAGCGATGAGGTGGTATCAGAAGGCGGCTGATCAGGGGGAGGCAAAGGCGCAATGGCAACTGGGTATGATGTATTCCGAGATGGAAGAAGTCTCGGAAACGATGAAGTGGTTTCGCAAGGCGGCTGATCAGGGTGATCCAGATGGGCAATGGAGCCTTGGTACGATGTACGAGGACGGCAGGGGAGTCCCCCAGGATTACCAGGAAGCGGTGAAGTGGTATCGCAAAGCAGCGGACCAAGGGGATGCAATGGCGCAAAGTCTTCTTGGACAGATGTACATGGACGGAAAGGGTGTCTCCAAGGATTACGTGCTGGCCTACATGTGGTTCAATTTAGCTGTGGCAGGATTTAATAATATAATTGCCGCAGAAGGTACTCGCATGAGGGATTTTATAAAACTTAAGATGACATCTGCCCAGATCGAGAAGGCACGGGAATTGTCCAGTAACTGGCGGCCAAAGGAACCTTCATCACAGAAGGGCCAGTGAGAGTTTAGCCGCTATTGGGTGGCCCGACACAGCATAAGCGGCTATTCATCCCCCGATGGCGGCTTAAACACCAGATGCTTGAGTTGATCGATCCGGATCTGGATTTCCTGGTCCGTGAGCGTGGAAATCGATTGCGTGATATCGAGTCTGCGCACGTCCCCCCAGCGATCCGGGTTGAGCTTCCCGGCAAGCCATCTGTAAGCCCCGATCCTCACGCTACGGGCAGCGGGTTCCAGGGATTCATCTTCGGCCACTTCAAGGATCCGGTCGGCCAATACGTCCCCCTTGGCCAGATGGGCGGCTCGCATCTGGCTGGCGTACTCGGGGTAACGGTCGCACCACATATACACGAGCCCTGGGGAGGGCAATTGAGGATCGGAGAGGCAAACCGCCTTCAAGGACTCCCCTTCTGCCACGCGCTCGCAGATGGTGCGGATGGCGGCATCTCGGGCTTGGGGGGAGACCCATTGCCCACGGTGGTGGATCTCGATATCTGTAGATCGGTTCAGCATAGATTTAGGTCCGTATTGATCGCATGTTGATGATGTAAAGGATATCACAGGAGTGCATGACAGGCAATCGAATCCCGATTCGCATGCCGTGACACCCCTGTGATCGCCCTGGGGGTGGATGGATTGCTGAACTTTAGATGCGGCTTTTTCGCATAACCAATTGCGTCAAAGTTTTGTCGTTTAGTGTTACCCACCCATGTTTCAAAAGGTAGAAGGATCTTGCTCGCCTTCACCTGGTTCCATACTTTCATGAGTGACTGAACAATGGTCTGGTACGCTTCGTATGCCAGGAAAATACGAGGGGGGCATGACGAGGATTGCTTCTCTTTTCACCTTTCTTCCAGGATATGTGCAATGCTTGCAGCGCCTATTGAGATTGAGAGAGACTGATCCAACAGGTCTCTTGGCTTGAAATGGTGTGGAGCACCTTGCACAGAGCGCCTCATACACTTCCATCTGGATCGTACTGCCATCCTTTTTTGGATAAGAATCGAATCCAATGAAGTGGTAGAACTGCGGAGGGTGGATCTTTTTTCTCATGACATTTTTCCTTGTCGCTTTTGACTGTTATTGATCTCCTGCTGAATTTTCAACCATACTCTTGTTGCTCGTACTCATTGCTTCACCTTTTTAGCCACAGTGGGGGGGTTGAAAAAAAGTCCATTCTGTCGTCCCCGTTCCCCGCTCCCGCCCCCCAACCCTATAGTTGGGGGCGGGAGCGGGAAACGGGGAACGGGACCGGGATATGGTGAATCGGGCCACCAAACGGCGACCGGGACCGGGAATTTACCGGGGATTGTTCCACGCATCGAATGCATCTCCTTTAGAAACCATGTCGTTGTTCAGACTAAACATCCCCCTGTGAACTAGAGCGTTGATCGCATCTTTCGCACGCTCTTTGGATCGAGAAGGATCGGTGCATTTCATGCCAGAATGAGTTACATCAATAATATCGTTCAATAAAATACCACCCTCCTGCTGCTGTAGCATTTCTGATAGCTTCACGAATATAAATTCCTGGTTTTCTGAAAGCTTGGGCCTTTTTGGTTCATCCCTATCTGCAAAGCTTGCTGAGGCACAATCCGTCTTCACGATACAAGATGAGATCGGATCATCATCTTCATCCACGCCGATCTCGACATGTTCCAGCTCGAATGGATGGCTTATACCGCCTTCATGGTCCCGTGATTTGGTCAACTTCCATGAGCGTTTGCCCTCCGAGTTGGACACCTCCATCACAACATCCATGGCAGCAAAGAGACTGCTATGGCCACGCATCCCGCTTGAGGTATTCTTCCCGGCATGGTGGACAATCAGCACAAGGCCACCGACAGCGGATTGAATCATGCGCAAGCCAACCAGAACTTTACCCATATCTTGCGAATTGTTCTCATCGATCCCGGATGCAGCAGCATTCAAGGTGTCGATAATCAGAATGCCGTTCTCGGCATTCGCACCCTTTACCGTCTGAATCAGTCGTTGGATGCACTCGGGATCTGTCAGGCTGAACGGTTGATGGACAATGCACCGAACACCCCCATGCGTCCCATGCTTCATGCTGTAGGCTCGGGCTCGATTCCTGAGTCCTGAACCACCTTCCAAGGCAACCACCATAACCGGACTGGATACAACTCGATGTCCGAACCAATCCTGACCTTTGGCGCAGGCAGCCGCCAGATCAAACACCAGGAAGGTTTTTCCGCATCCCGAGGGACCATAGATCGCCCCTATTCCGGTTTCGGGCAGAACACCTTTCACCCGGTCTCGTGGTATCGGAAGATCAGAGAGTTCGTCAGCGTTAATGACAACATAACCACCGCCACTCCCTCCGCCAGATTCGCTTGGCTGATACATCGAATCTGTTTGTTTGATGGCTTTTAGAATCTCGAAATGGCCAAGCGTCTGTTCTCCTCGCCTGTCGTCCCACTTCTCTGGATTCTGAACGTACAGCGCAGATTCGCGGAAAAGCCGGTCCATCCGATCAGGATCCTTTCGGCACCAGAACGCCAACAGGCACAGCAAACCCATCCGCGCCTCTGAATGTGAGTGGTATTCATCGAACTCCCCTCGATCAAACAGTGCCTTGAATTTCTCACCGTTCCTTGCACCCCTCGCCAAATCAAGCAGCTTCTGATCCGAACAATCATCAACCGTGTCGAAAACATGACCTGGAATGGTCTGGCTATCCGAATCAAAATCGGACTTTCCCTGATCTGTAAAGATTTGTTGTAGCAGTGCGTTGACCTCTTCCTGTCGATTCTCTACTTTCATTCGCATGTCTACACCTCCATTGCCATGCCCGTCACCACGAAGAATCGCGCGTGATCATAGATCTCTACCACTCCCTTCCTGTTTCCAGATCCACGGGGGAGCTTTGCCCGGCACAGGATATGGAGGCCCGTTTCGCTCGCGGAAACTTCCGTGTAGCATGTAAACTTTTCGCAGATCTCTTTCGCCCATTGGTCAATCTCTCCGGTCTCAGGGTTTCGGCAATTGTCCAAATCAATCCCGCAATACTCATCCTCGTTCGTGAAAACGAACCCGATGCCGGCCAGTCCGAATTGATCTACCGCCTCAACCGCCTGATCGAATGTTCCCCAAGACTCTGCCTTCACAACGCTGGCGTTCATCCCGTTGTTGGGGTTGACGGGAATTTTCCCCCTCTTTCCGTTTGGCGAACGCACCTTACCCCATCGCCAACCCACCCACTGCGACACCTCGCGCATTTCCTCGGGGAGGTTTTCGAGTATGAGAGGCTTCCATTTGTGCCAGTTGATGCATTGCTTTGTTTCGTGTTTCATGATGTGCCTCCTAACCTTGCGCCTCGTGTGCGTCCGAACTGAAGACGACATCCAAAAGACGCTCTGCATCGCCAGGACGGCCCCCAGGAACGATCTTGCGATTGAGCAGACCGGTCAACATGTGGAACCTATGCTCGCTTTCTGTCGAACCGTCCGGCGAAACTGACTGATCATCAAGGATGATAGGAATTGGCGTATTCATGGCATCACCTCCACCCCTCTGCACGTCGGGTATCGGCTTCGGACGTGGATTTCACCTTTCGTACCTCCATCCACGCCACAAGATCGGCGGGATCATAGACAACGGTTCGCCCTAACTTACTGAAGGGCGGACCATCCCCGCGACACCGCATTTTTTCGAGGGTGGATTCTGAAAGCCCGATAAAGGGTGCTGCATCGGGTTGGCGTAGAGCACGCCGGAAGGGAGGAGCTACCTGTTGCGTAGGATGACACCCACCCTTATTGACTGGCGGGTTCGCATCCAATTTGTTGACTTCGGAATGTTTCATCTCGAATTCATCCTGATCCAAGTTGGCGCGTCTGCCGGATGGCCTTTCCGGTAGACTGGAGTTGCCTAGGCTTGGACCAACTTATACCTCATCGAGATTAAAAAAGGGATATTGTGCCTATTGTGGATATGGCGTTCTGGATATTGCGGATATTGTGAAAAGCAGGCTATTTGATTATTTTAAATGGATGTTTTTCTAAAATCGATTTGATTGTTTCCGCACCACCTCCATGCGAACTACGCGAAAATTCAATCTCTGAACAACCTAAGATACTAATCAGGGTAGGCTTTCCCCGAGAAATGTAGCCTCCAATATGAGCTTTATTGAGTATCTTCTGTGTATTGTTTTTGTTGTATTCATCAATAAACTCCACTGAATTAAAAGGGAGTTGCGCAGGATCAAGCTTTCCATGTTTAACTAGATGAGCTAAAAACATACCAAGCAATTTATAATTCCTCTGGACAGCATTTTCTTTACGTTGCTTAGGTCCAATTATATCTGACTCACTGTCCGAAGTATAATTGTTGTGCGGAGCATCTGAATCACTGTTCTGAATATTACAGGAAACAGGTGTAGCTTCATTAGCCTGTTCGGCAGCCTCAAGAAGATCAAGCTCTTTTAATAGTTTGACACGTTCATTTGTTAAAATCGCAACACCTTCTCTTCTTGCTATTGGATCTCTGTATTTAGGATGACATATCTTCTTAATATCAAGTATATCATCGTCAATTTCACCAAGTTCTACGTACTTATCAAAATACTGTGCAAAGAATCCGTCTGACTGTAAAGACGGCAAAGCCTCTTGTTGTTCTATTCTTTCAGAATGATCCAGTTCACGATCATCTGGGTTTTGTTTGTCCGACATATCCCCTCTCCTTGATCACGAGGAACGATGCCATCACCGATAGACATCGCGCCGATGCCCAACCTTGACGATCAGAACCACCAACCGGTCATTCTCGCTGTCATAGATGATGCGGTAATCCCCTGCTCGGATGCGCCACAGGTTGGGGGTTCCAGTCAGTTTCCGGAATCCTGGGGAGGCGCGGATCCGTGGTGAGCACAGACGTGGCTTGCAAAATGCGGCGTCGCACCCCGGTTTCCATTCGGTCCAAGCTCTTTTGGACCATCCGCAGATCCACGGTATACGTCATGGGGCCAACTCGTCCTGGGTCATGCCATAACGCTCCATGACCTCCTCAAGCGTAAAGACAGGGCCAGGATTGCGACGGTACTCTTCCAGCACCTTGGCCGCTTCTTGCGCGTCTTTCAGAGCCTCCCACTCCTCCAGGAAGCGATCCATGGCCTCATGCACCAAGTCGTGCAGGGGTCGCCCCGTTTCCCTGGATACCGATTGGAACATCTCTTCCATGTCCGTGGACATCTCGATGGCCAGCATGATTATCCTCCCTGGCGGGCATGTTGTTTGATGGGCAACACCCCACCCATGTGAATACCGTTCACGGCAGCGCCGATTATCCGACGACTGCCTGTTGCAGGATCTCCCTCGGCATCTTGACGGGCAACAGACCGTCCGCCTTGGCATCCAGGATGGTGATCTGTCCGATTCCATGGGCGGTCATGCCCACATTGACATTCCAGCCATAGGAGATATCGCGCTCAACCGGCGCATCACTGAAACGAATGAACAAGATGTCGTCCTGTTCGTCATAATCGATGTTCATGGGGTCTCCATCTGTTGCCAGTTGTGCATGACGGTTTTGATCACCAATGCCGCTTCGAGCGCGACAGCCGCGCAGATCAGATTGTCATCACGGTCAGGGAACGCCTTGCTGATCCACAGGTTGCGTTCGTTTTTCCGGATCAGGTCACCGGTTTCGATCAGTTCGGCAACCATCTGGATGGTCACCTCGCGTTCCGCCATCCGGGCCATCCCGTGTCTGGTCAACACGACCGGTCGCTTGAATCTTGAACTGAACCATTGCGGGGTGTCCATGTCAATGCGTTTTCGCCTTTCTGGAAGACCCCATCGGCACCACCTCGCCCTTGTTGCCATTCAGCGCGGCGGCGATCTGGCCGGAAATGCGGTCAGCGGCCAGCTTCACCGGGTCATCGGCCAAGTGGGCATAGCGTGCGGTCATGTTGGGGGTCTTGTGGCCCAGGAGCGCGCCAACCACCGGCAACCCCATGCCGGACATCACCCCCACCGACGCAAAGCCGTGGCGGGTGTCGTGGATGCGCACGTCTTCCAATCCCGCCCGCTCGCGGATCTTGCGCCAGATGCGCGGCAGTCCAACCAGGGGTTGCCCCTCGATAGCTCCAGGAAAGCAAAAGGGGTTCCCCTGAATGCGCGGCAAGCCGGAGAGCAATTCCAGCGCCGCCGCTCCCAGATGCACCACCTTGGCCCCGGTCTTGGAGTCGGGCAACCGCAAGCAGCCGCGTTCGATATCCACATGCGCCCATTGCAGGGTCAACACCTCGCCTCGCCTCATGCCGGTCAAGAGCAGCAGACGCAGCGCGGCGATGGCCACGGGGTTGGTTCCGTTCTGTTCGGCCTCTTGCAACGCCTCGCCCAAGCGGGTCAACTCCTCACCGGTCATGAACCGTTCCCGCTTCTGGCCCGTGAATTTCTTGACCCCATGGACAGGATTATCCTCCCGCAAGCCACGCTCCACGGCAAAGGTGAAGATCGCGCCCAACAGCCCCATGCAGCGGGTGGCGGTCCCCGGTCCTCCGGTCACGATGGCCCGATGCAGCGGGTGGCGGTCCCCGGTCCTCCGGTCACGATGGCCCGGCCTCGTGGTCCTGTCTTGATATCGGTGGCTGTCTGCCCGGATGCCACGGCGGTCATGAACTTTTGCACATCGGCACGGGTGATCTGATCCACCCGCCTTTTGCCCAACAGCGGTTTGATGTGCCGTTCGATCCGACCACGATCAATGGCCAGGGTGGATGGCTTCTTGAGTGCGGTGCCCTCTATCATGTAGTGGTCGCAAAGATCCTCCATGATCGGAATCCCCTTGGCTTGCGATTTGGTTTCGGCAGGATCATCCCCATTGCTCACCAATCCCAACAGACGAATAGCCTCGCCGCGTGCCTGTTCTGGCGTCCAGGGTGATCCATGCGTGCCGATGGTGTAGCGCCGCAAGCGTCCATTGAACCGGTATTGAAGAACGTAGATGCGTTTGCCAGCCGGGGTGATTTTCAGTCCAAATCCTTTGGTTTCGGTGTCCCAAAGCAGCGCATCGGTCTGGGCAGCGCTCAAGGAGTCCACAAACCGCTTGGTGATTTTGCCTTGCATGTTTTCTTCACTCCAACCAGCAATCGGGGCAGTCGTGATTGCTGGCGGAATTTCCAGCAATCAAATAGCAATCAATTGGAGAGAAATTAGCGGAAACAGCCGGAAACGTCAAGCGATTATATCGTTGATTTTATATGACATCATGCAACATCAGAAAAGACAAGAAAAGATAAACACTTGCCTTGACACGGTAGGGGTCATAGGTTCAAATCCTATACTGCCCACCAATTGAAAAGCCTTATACGACGGGCGGTTGACGGGGTTTCCAGTCAACCGCCCGTTTGGTTTTCAGCCAGCCAACGTGACCGAAGCGTGACCACGATCCAAGACCGCCACTGCCGCCCGGATGTTCTCGGGGGCCAGGTGGGCATATCTTTCGGTCATCCTTACGGTACTGTGACCAAGCAGGTCACGGACCTCCGGCAAGGGGACTCCTGCTGTCACCAACCAGGCCGAGCATGTGTGCCGTAAATCGTGGACGTGAAAATCCTCCAATCCCGCTCGCCGACAGGCGGTTTCAAAGCCGGTTCGGATCGACAGGAGCCTCTGACCATTTGGATGGGCGAACACCCAGGGAGAATCCGGGCAGTGCGTTGCCCGGAACTCTTGCCTGTGGGTGAGCGCCTTGAAGGCCGCCTGGTTCAGTGGCACGGAACGCCTCTTCTGGCTTTTGGTGTGTTGAGCCTCCAGATAGATCAGCTTGGCCTGGAAATCCACCCGCCCCCACTCCAAGCCAAGCAGTTCACCCCGGCGACATCCGGTATTGAGCGCCAAGTGAATGAAGTCCGCCAGATGGGGTGATTGGGTTTCCATTTCCGCCGCCTTGATCAATTTCTGTGCCTCCTCCCGTGTGATCCATCGAATGCGCCCCTCCGGTTCACGGAGCTTCCTCCCTGGGACTGGATTGGGGATCTCCCACTCCAACTCACGGCGAGCAAAGTTGATGGCCGAGGAGAGCAGGGTCAGTTCACGATTGATCGTGGCTGGTTTCACCCCATCCTCCTGTCGATGCTCGATGTACACCCTGATATCCTTGGCCCCGAAGGTTGACATCTCCCTCCCCATGAAAACCTCGTACAGGTGCTTTGCGTGGATTTTATCAATCCAGGCACTTCTTTTGGTCTCCGAGGTCGCCTTCAGATAAGTGAGCATCACCTCATCAAAAGTCCGTTCAGGCTCTTTGTTCCATTGTTTTTGCTGGAAAACATCCAGCTTCCATTTGGCCTCTAGGGCTTCCGCAACGCGCTTACTGGAAGTCCCAGCCGAGCACCTAACTCGTAGGCCATCTGCGTCTGTGAACGAGATCCACCAGACGTCCGAATCCTTGCGCCGATATGGCATGGTCTATCCTCCTTTCTCGCCACCGGTCCCATTGCATATTTTTCATTATAACTCAAATACTTACGTTTTAACAACCATCCTTCCACATCGGATTCCAGGAACGACATTCGACGTTTCCCGATCCGGACCATGGGGAGCCCTTGACCGTACACCATTTCGTAGACGTGTCGGGTAGAGACACCCAGTAGAGCCGCCACTTCCTTGGTGGACAGCAAGCGAGTTTGAATCATGGCAATGTTTCCAATGGCTAAAGTGCTTATGTTAAAGTGAATTCCCGCGACAATTTCGGGAGCAGCCGCTTCGTTATCACATTGTTCTTATAGGTAAGTCCCGTGCGCATCACTGACCCGGCAGGCCCTACTGCCTGCCGGGTCGCGCCTAAACCTGTGTCTTGATCATGTTGCACCTCCACTGCATTCAATGATTAATGTTGACATCTTCCGATGTGTCGTCCTGGTCACGGAAGGTATTTCCCTTGCGTTTTGGTGGGGTGTCGGCTATAGGTGTGCCGACCCCATACCCCACGCGCTCCGAAGCCCCACAAAGAAGCTCCCTGACGCCCCGATTTCCAGAGATTTTGGAATCCTTGGGGGGGATGATGTGCCACCTCCTCTGGGCGTGCCTAATGAGTCATCTCGGTCACCTTCGTCTCCGTGCCTGTTTTGAACGTTGTCATCATTTGAGTCCACCAATTTCACCCACCACCCAAGGAGGGGTGATGTCAACAAGTGGCATATGGTCACTTTGACTTCCGTGGTGGTCAAAAAGCAGGTTTGGTGACGCCCACGTACTTGGGGCCATACACAAGGCTCCGACGCAACAAAATGGTTTCCCGGTGCAGAGGGAAGCCCATCTGAGCTGTGGGGGTGATTTGAAACAACGGGACTTGAAAAGAGTTTGGCCGAGTTGGCCATCTTCCATAGCAGGTGGTAATCCTTCCTGCAGGGAGGTGGGACGAGTCGTAGCCGAGAAGCGGACAGGCAGTTTTGAAGCGTAGCAGTCATAGGGTTCACCTTTGTCTCTGAGCCACGGCGGATTCAAGCCGCCATGGCAAGGCAATACATCAACGACCGGGAGTGGTCGCCAGTTTGATGTAGCCGAGAGCAAAGGTGAATTACCCCGTCAGTCGGAGGGGATTGAATTCAGCTCAAAGCAGTCACCACTATAACCGATTGTTCATGCGAATGCAAGTATGCTAACCATTTTTTCTGTGACTACCAATTATATTAACGAAAGCTAGTCTTGGAATTTGCGTATCTCGTCACTCAACCCTACTGACAAACCTTATTCAGATAAGATTGATCCCGCATCAGCAGTGTGTGGTCTTTGATTTCGGTGACCATGATACAGAGTTTCACTTACTTTATATAATTTAAATTGGTAAATTGTAAAGATTTTGTATTATAATAGTTAATTAGCTGCGCCTAATTGCATACCAAAAAGATACTGGATTGCTCATTGTCGGTGACCATAATACAAAGTTTTAATAATTAATACTAAACAAAATTCAAGTAAATATCTGTCATGTCGTATGGTGTTCAATGACATGCTTAGTTCAAATAATAAAAATCACAAATTGCGTTGTCATGAGCATAATAATAAGTAGGCAATTAAAATAAATCATATGCGGCCAGCCTCTATGTCAATAGTATGTAAAGTATAACCCAACAGGTAAGTTTAGTGTAAGGCGGGGAGGTGAAGAGAGGTGAATACCGAGATGACGGATTTG
This sequence comes from Magnetococcus sp. YQC-9, assembly GCA_039908105.1. Taxonomy (GTDB): domain Bacteria; phylum Pseudomonadota; class Magnetococcia; order Magnetococcales; family Magnetaquicoccaceae; genus Magnetaquiglobus. The sequence continues at coordinate 15,400 of JAMOBI010000027.1, read as the reverse complement.
GTAAACTGGTAAAGTGGAGCGCCCCGACCTTGAGGTGTGGGGGATGCGCGCTGCAGGCCATTCACGGGCCTGCATGCGCTGGATTCTGGAGAAACAGTGTACCGGGACGTGGGAGGATCTGGGGAGCAGAGTGAAGTCGGTAAATGGAAGGATGGAAGTCGGGGGGCACCCAACGCCCCCCCGACTAAGCTTATACCCTTAGGGAGTCACTCTGTGTACAAAAAATGCACATCGATCCTATGGCGGCGTTTGATGTACTGAAGCGCCGATTTTGGGATGCCCAGGGCCTTCATGATCAGGCCGACCTCGTGGAGGTAATTCTGGAGCTTCACGATTCGTCCACCCACGATCTCGGTGCCGACAAGCGCCTCGTGTCGCACCATGAAGGCAGCGTATTGGTGAGGGCGATTCTTCCTGATGTGGTCAGGAATGGTGTCTCGCGTGATGTCGAATAGCTGAAACCTTTCCTCCAAGAATGGGGGCGGATTAAAGTTTGCCAAGTCTTCCAACGAATAGACTCCATGGGATTTGACTACCGAGGCACCGTTCCATTTGTGTTCTTGGTGGCAGCAGTAGATCAGCTCTGGATGCTCAGGGGGTATGAGGCGTGCTGGTTTGTCGGCATAGACTGCCCCCTGGTTCCGAGGTCTCTTGACTCCTTCAGTCGGCTCATTACCAAAATAATCCATGGCGTCTATAGTGCCACTCCGTTTGCGCGATGCGTACGGTAGGGCAAGGTGGGACATGTAAACCGCCTTGAACTCATCCGCGAGCGACTGCTTCTCAAACAGGAAATCTTGCGCAACTTCGACCCTTGAAATCCCGTGCTCGAATTTGCCTAGGATTTTGTGTAGTTCACGCAGCTCCCATGCGGTTGGTTGAAGAATAACGATAGCGCAATACATGTCTATATAGCACAGCCTTCCATCCTTCGTTATCCACGAGAAGCGAGACTCATCCTTTTCAAATTTTCCCGGATAGAGATCGTACCTGTGGCCAGGGATCCCCACCTGCTTGAGCATAGCACTCAGCTCGGCCATGCTGGGGGAACGGATGCGAAAATCTGGTGAGTATGGGATGGTGATCCGCACCAGATCAACGTAATTGACTATCATCCTGATCATCAGCATGAGCCAGACCAACGCCTTTGGCAGATTTCTTGGCATTGCCTCGGAATTCGGCCCATCGCGGAATCTATTTCTTGTAATCATTTCAACCACTCCTTATAAATTTATTTTATTGGTAACACCGTATGATTACTGCCAACAAAAGACTAAAATGGTGCGCATGCTCGTATTTTTCAGAGCAAAGACATCGGCACATGGCTATTGCAAACACGGAAGTTATTATTGAATGCAAACTGGTCCGATCGCCAATGTAATCCTAGCCTCATGGCTAACTTTGCCGGTGCTTCACGCAGCCTGGATGACCACGGTTATCGGGTCAACCTAACTTACGCAGCGCAATTGGCGTGCGGGTCAGGAGGGGCGCGGATGCACGGCCACTGGAAACCAGTGAGATGCGGGGGGGCCGCATGCAGACCGGGTGGTTTATTGGGGATCGTGATTCTGCGGTGCTGAAATGCCCGTGCGTCGAACGGAATTCGATCCAGCAGGCAATGATGGCCCAGAGAATTAGAAGGTAGGAGAGCGCCCGACTGGACAGCCGCCACTATGGGACTGTGGCCACCGTTGATGGGGCGGGATGCAATAGGGGGAGTAGTTTCGACTGTCGTCGTTGGCAAAATCATCAGACACACCTCTTCCCTTACCGTGGCGAGCATGAGCGCACCGCCACGGTGTTGACGTACATCGGCGACATGCGTTTCCGGTCAGTCGCCAGCTATGTAAGCCAGAGGAAAGGTGAAGATCTCCGCCTTAACCAGACGTAGCCGGTTGGGGGCATGGTCTAGGCAGTTGGAGCAGCAGCTCTGAAGCTTGTTGGGACGTTACTAAAGGGGATGGGTTGGATGCAATACAGTAGCGGGGAGGTTTTGGTCACTTATTGTAACACTATTCGAGTTTGCAAAATAACGTTATATTGCTTCATTTTGAACGTATTAAAGATGAAAATACAACAGAGTTATATATATTTTTGTGAACAAACAAAACTGAACAGTTATAGTATTTTCGTAAGGATGTTGCTGATCGATTTCGGGTGCCAACGTTGGCCACGTGGCTGGAAACCTGAGGCAGTCAGGTGATCACAGATTTTTTGGAGTGTGTAACCCTCGCCACGGAGCTGCTTGGCTAGCGCCATCGCTTCCTGCTCAGCGGCATTTGGCGTCAGAGTGATGCCATTGGCGGCAAGGCTGCTCCCATGGGGCACTGCACCGACCAGCTCTCCCTTTGCCCGCTTGTGTTGTAGTGCTGCAGAAGTGCGCTCTGAAATCTGGTCCCGCTCGAACTCGGCCAGGACAGCCAAGAGCCTGAAGACCATCTTTCCACTGGCGCTCGTCGTGTCGATCTTTTCGGACAGGGAGACCAAATCAATCCCCTTTCGCTGGAGGCGGTCGGCAATGTCCAAGGTATCGCGGGTGGAGCGCGCCAGTCTGGACAGCGAGTATACGACGAGTGCACCGTGCTTGGAGCATGCTGTCAGTGCCCTTTGAAGTTCCGGTCGGTTGTCGGTTCGCTTCCCACTGATCCCAGCATCGACATAGATCCCGACCAGAGTGTATCCGTTCAGATCACACCACGATCTGATTTTGGCCTCCTGTGCCTCTAAGGACACTCCTTCCATTGCCTGATCCGTTGTGGACACTCGGGTGTACCCAATTGCCACAGCCCCAGCACTGTTCGCATTCATCAGAGCCTCCCTCAACATTTTCTCGCATAGTCCGACCACACACCCAAAACGATCCATCCTACCGACTGCAATTGTAACATAAGTAGTTGATTTTTGAAAAGATGTCCCCCTCTTCAAAGATTGAGCCGTTCAAGGTGTTCGGAGAGGCGGTAATCGTGGCTTCTGAAGATCTTTATCAGTGAAGTATTTGTTTTTAATCATCCGTTTTTCCATATAGGGGTGCAATGTGAACGATTATGTCAAGAAAATCATATATTTATTTAAACATACCTTGAAGCTTCCCGTGAACCGGGAGTGCCAATCATGTGATGCCGATCAGAAGGAGCCGCTCCTCCCGTTCGTGGGTGATCACTTTGATGACCGAGACCGGATCCTCTTCATCCGGGCAGGTCATCCGCCGGATACGGGGACGATCACAGCGGACAAATTCCGGGACCCATCGGACTGGGTCAGGAAGGGTTGGGGGAACCCCGATGAATCATATCTCCACTTGCTGAAATTGATCACCACCCCGCTCTACGGGAAGGACGGCTACCAGTACATCAGCATGAGCGATTTGACCAAATGTGCCATGAGAGGGGGTGGCAAAACTGGCGGAAGCAAGATCAGAGGTGGGGCGGCGTGGGCAAGCGAGCGGATGATTCAAAAATGCTTCATGGCTCAGAGGGTGATTTGGCGGGAGGCGGCGATTCTCAAACCCGAGGCGATCGTGATTTTTGCCTATGACCTGTTCAAGGAGTTGGGCTTTCCTTCAATTCCGGTCTCAAAATCAACCACTACGATCCAACCCGCCACGCATTATCAAAAGGTTGCCTCCAAGAGCCTCCCCTGGTACGAGTTGAGCATCGAGACCGCCTGGTCCAAAAATGTTCGGGTACTGATCACCGCCGATCCGGACGGCTACAACCCGATTGAATTCGCAAAGCTGATTTCAGCCTGGTTGACCACTTTCCAAAAGCAACCAGCATCCGAAACGCTCGTGGGACGGGTGCTTCGTGAGATTCGCTGCGGTCAGAATGGTTGAACCATTGGAGATGGCACTTGGAAACCAGAAAATATCTATAGAATAAGGAGATTGCACGAGTGTGCGCCAGTGCTACAGGTTCTGTTGCATGGGCGCACAGGTTGTCTGACCGGGCTGATCCTGACACGCACTCTCAATGCACCCCGTAGGGCAGGCCGTGACTCATGCAGGAGGAGCAACCGATAGGGTTTGTATTGGATAGGCACGCGCTTGCGTTCCGTGATACTCTCTTGCCCCTTGGGGGTATGTCAGCTACTGATATAGCGATCATATTATTGAAATTAAATGGAATGGCTTTCCGTGAGCAGGAAAGGCCACCCTGCACCACATGCAGGGGGTGGGCGAGCGGACGGATTTATGGGCGATCAAAGTTAACATGTGTTAGTAAAAAATTACTCACATGCAGATCAGAGGCATATCCTGCTCTGAGTCAAAGGGCAGCAATCAAACGTCGCCCATTGTGCTCACGCGGCGATTTCGCGGTGGTGGTGCGTCGGTTGCGAGTGCTGGGGAAGCTTCCGGCCAAACGGGGTTGCTGACGGCTTTGCGCCAGGAGTGCGAGGCCAAACCGGACCGGCCCCGCCCAATGGGCTTTGCAGGATGAACAACAGGAGCAGACGATGACCACCCCTCCATCACCATCCGATCTGGCCGCACTGGACCGGGCCAATCTTCACTTGAGCCAAGCCATGGCCCTGCCTTACCCCAGCGCGGCAATGGGGGCATCCTGAGAATACAGGTGGGCGTGCAACGGGATGATGGCGTTATCGTTGTTCTCCACCCCAACCACATGGCACAGCCAATAGCCGGACGTAATCTTTCCTGCGCTCCCGTCTCGAACCTTGGCCAGATACTCCATCTTCCTGGCATACGCCTTGGTCAGATCAGATGGGTCCAGAATCAGCAATGTGCGGTCCTTGATCCGCTCTGCACCTTCTTTCAGCACGGCAGCACCAACGTGCTGACCGAGCTCCTCGTGAGCCAAATTGCGCGACAGACGCGTCTCCGTCTTGTCCAGAGGAATCGCTTCCTCCAGAGCCCAACCGATTTCGGTCAGACGGACGCTGCCACGAGCAGCCACCCATACATCGCCTCCCCCACGAAACGCCGCGCTACTTTGCCCAATCCGGCGGAAAGTCTCCCCGAAAAATGATCCAAATGGGAGCGGAATTTGCTGGCAGTCTGCGCTATCATGGGGGTGGGGCCTCCTGCGGATGGGGTTGGTATTCCTGGCTTCGCAACCGGAATTCTACCTCACCGCAGAGACCCCTCACCTGTGCAAAAAGTCTCCCCAAAAAATCCCGTTTCACTTCCTGAACGTCAGATTCCTATGCCCCATCATGGGTTACGCCATGTGCTACCTGAATTTTGGGGAAAGTCATGAGTACTTCGCCATTGACAAAGCAGATCGCCATCTAGAAACTGGTTATTTGCCTGAGAGGCCAGAAAGGGGGCCAATGGCGAAATCTGGGGCAACCTGTGAGCTGAAGTCATCAATTTGACTGTATTTTAGAGGTATTTGGCATGGGACAGGTACGTAGGGATATCCTTGTTGAATCGGTGTTCACCATCAACGCATGGCATCCCAACACTCCGCTGTTATTGGTTTTTAGCAAGCAGAAGCCTGGCCCGAACGGTGCCGTACTGGGTAACGTAGAGTCAGTCCGCAACGCTTACGACGCTCTATTCAACCTCGATCAGATCGGCATCCAGGATGCGTCACGCAAATACTACCTTCATTTTTGTCATGGTCCATCGGGCGTTAAGGATTTCCCGTTCGCTATCAAGAAGCCTACCGATAACTACGGGAAGACACATCAAAGAATTATTAAGGATACTTTTGCAAATCCAACGGGATTTCTTGTTCGCATCTCCGAAGGCAAATACAAGCTAAAGGAAAACTCCGAATCGATGATTCTGAAGTACTTAGTCGCGCATGGGCCGGTCGACCTTCGCCCACTTGTGCTGCTTCACTACTGGAATAGCGTCCCGGCAGGGGCAACGATCGGTGACCTCTGGAAAAAGTTTACGGCTGCGTTCGCGGTCGACGAACCGCCGTTTGATAAGGTGTTTACCTGTAGCGGACGTTCTGATCCGGTCGAACTCGCGCCCGATAGCGAGAACGTCGACATGAGGCAGCTTTGTCTGCCGAGCGAATACGGTAGCGGTGCAATGGACTCTGAGTTCTGGAATCGCTTCCGCGTCGTCCTAGAGGACAAGCTTAAGCAGCTTAATTGGCAAGGTCGCACGAGTTCCATGGTTGCGGGTATCGCAGCGGGGCTTATGCAGGATCAGGCTGTCTTTCTACTTGGTGCTCCGGGCACAGGGAAAACTACCCTTGTCACTGACGCGATACTCCCGGCGCTCCGTGAAGCTTACGGCACCGAGAACAATCTGAAGTTCTCGGAGTTCCCGCTCACACCGGTGTCGACAAGTTCCGACATTTTTGGCTTCCAGGGGCTCGATGGAAACTGGATAAAAGGTCCATTTGTTAGGGACGTAATGGTTGCTTACGTCCCAGATCACGAGAGTTCTGCGGACATCAGCGAGAACTCGGAGACCTCCGAAGATCAGGAGGAAGAGGTGCCATCACCAGCCCCGCATCTCGTATTTTTTGACGAAGCAAACCGGGTTGACATTGAGGGGCTTCTGGCGCCAGTGCAAGCGGGACTTGACCGCATGCAGGCTCGGAAGCCAGGCGGAGTCATCACTTTAGGAAAAGATCAGTACGTACTTCCGTCAAAGGTTTGGCGAATTTTTGCGGGTAACTCGCCAGCGATGGATATTGGTAGGAAAGAGCAGTCACGCCCGTTCAAGCGTCGCCTGTCGGTCGTGTTACCACCCGACCCCATGGACGAGGTCGTTAGCAACTCGGCACGGTTTCGTGCAACGTGCCTTGATCTCCTTGAACGGGCGTCAAAGGTTGCGGATGTAGAGCGAAGCGAGCCGGCTCTTGGGTTTCTGGGTGATCTCAAGACGAGCGCTGATCGCATTGAGGACCTCCGTGTCGTTTTGGAAGCTGTCCGAGGGCTACCACAGGTTTCCATGACAGTCGGACTTGTTGAATCAATCTTGCTGCGCGCGTCATCGCACAAGGCTCTTAGGCAGGACGCGCCTCTTGATGCCGCGCTGGCGCAGACGCTCGTTGGCCTCATTGCCGGTGATGTGGGCGGGGTGGAGCGCGTAGCTGAACTCGCCAATGAGAGAGGATTTAGCCAGCTGAACAACGCAATACTGCGTGCCATAGTAGGTTCTCAGCAAATGGATGGACGCTTCGAGGTTGATCCTGTGCTATGACTGCCGCCGCGTCGCACGATCTGCTCCTCCGAGCGCCAAACAACAAGTTGCATAGGGTGTCCGCCGGCCAAGAGTTTGTGGTCGTGCAGGCCAGTTCTGTGGACCAGGTCTGTGGACAGTGGCTTGTCTATTCGGACTCACCGCGAACACGATTTGCAGGCGCCTTCCGCACGTCGCGCATGGAGAGCGTTACAGGTGCCCTCCTTTTCAACGTTGAGATGAGCGACACCGGCGAAGAATTCGCCGTCTTGCTTAGAGATTCAGGTGTAACTGTTCTTTGCATTCAGCTCTCTCCCCCCAAGTGCCCGATCTACATTTATCATCAGTACCTGAACAGCTACTGCCGCTTGCTCGGTATTCCTGACCCCGGGTTGTGCTCAGTCGCTGGTGGCGAGATTGATCTCGGGCGGGTGCCACGTCCAGAGGAGTTCGCTTTTCGGTTTATCAATCGGGCAGTCACGCTGGTTAGGCACTCCGGGTTCGTAAAGGCGGATGTTTCGCGCCACGAACGTGGCTGGGGCGGCGAATCCGGAATCGATGCCCTGAACACTCTTCGCGCATGGAAGGCAAACCCGGACTGGTATGAACCAACGTCAGTCGCGAGTGCCGGTACGTTAAACCTTGAATCGCATGTCGTGCGTCCCCTCCGCGCCATCCGGCGTGAGAGTCAGGGCACGAACATGTACACGGGTGCAGCGAGTACTGCCCTCTTTTCACTTGCTTCCACTGTTTCTCGTGGTCCTGTGGGTGGGATGGCTGGCGTTCTTCTCGCCGGCGCTGCTAGGCGCCTCCGTACCATGGATATCCCTACACAAATGACGATATCAGAGGCGTGGAGTTACCTGGAATCGGGAACGCACCCGCCCCGCTCCCTTGCCCTTTCAAGACTAGCCTTAGAATTCCGGGATAGCGTGAAGCGAATGACCCTGCACGGCCCCATGCCTGGCGGTACTATACCTTTCTTGCTCGCTCCCCCTGAACTCGTGTTCCAAGAGTTCGTGATCGCAAAGTGTCTGTTAGCGTTAGGACTTCCACTCGATAGACTGTCAGAAGCAATGCGGCACTCTCATACCGCAGAAGGATGCAGGTTTGGAGACCTTATCGCGTGGGTGGACACGTCGGAGCATATACTTCGGGGTTGGCGCGATGGCACAGCGAAGCCGGCTGATTATCAGCCAGACTTGGTGATTGTTGATACAAAGAAGCGGAGAACCATTCTTTTGGACGCAAAGTTTAGGCGTGACGCCTCCGGACTGCTGCCTGCCTCGGGCGTAAAGGACATGCAGGCTTATATGCATGAATTTGAACTGCCAAAGGCTATCATTGCAGTTCCGGCAACCGAGGGTGACACAATTTCGGAAGACGTATCCGCACGAGGATTCACGATCAAAGGGATCGCACTTTCGCCAGATGTTCATAGTCAAGACTTTGCATTATTGGCCGAACAGATTGAGATGATGTGGAATGACAACCTTGCGCTCAAGGGACAGCAATTCCAATGATCTTTCCAACAGCGCCAACCATGGTGGATCTGTTTTCGGGGGCTGGTGGGCTCTCAGCCGGCTTTAGTCGCGCTGGATATCGACTGATAGGCGGCGTGGAGCACTGGGAGCCAGCCGCAAAATCTCTTCAAGTGAACCATCCCAACGCTTATGTCGAAACCCGCGATATCCAAACAGTTGATGCGAGTGAGTTTTTGAGTCGGCTTGCTAGCCGTCCACACCTAGTTCTTGGAGGCCCATCATGTCAGGGGTTCAGTACTAGCGGAGGGCTAAGTAGAAGCACAGGACGACAACTTGAAGATGAGCGGAACTCGCTCTTTCTAGATTTTGTCAGATTCGTGGACGTACTCCAGCCCGAATGGGTCGTAATGGAGAACGTTCCTGGATTGCTTCTTTTCAACCGCGGCCTCGTCGCGAAAGAAGTGATCAAGCAGTTCCGGATTGTGGGGTATCACGTAGCCCCAATTATCCTGCTTGCCGCCGACTTCGGCGTTCCCCAACTTCGACGGCGCCTTTTTTTCGTGGGGAATCGGACGGGAGCCAAAATTCCCTTTCCCGTACCCACAAATGGGAATCCGAACTTGTGGAAGGACTTTGCCCTGCCGTTTGAGCACCTTTCGCGGATCGGAAACAAGTCAACGGACATGAGGCTGTCTCCCCATGTCTCGTTTGAGGATGCGTGCGGTGACTTACCGCCGATAATGCCTGGAGGGGAAGATGATAGAGTTGTTAGTTACACTGGCCAGGCCAGATCCGAATATCAAAGGATGCTACGCGGGCGTGCTCGCAAGGTGACCCTGCATTACGCATTCCAGCCGACTGAGTTTGAGCGCCGTGCTATGGAATACCTCAAGCCTGGACAGAATTGGACGGCGCTTCCCTCTGAACTCAAGATCGGCCGATTTGCGAAGATTCGGCCTTACGACGCAACGACGTTGCTGCGACGCCTTTCGAGCGATTTGCCAGCTTACACGATAAACACGAAGTTCAACGACTCTACGACTGGGGCGTACATCCATCCGAACCAGAACCGGACACTTAGCTTACGTGAGGCAGCACGCCTTCAATCGTTCCCCGATTCATACATTTTTACAGGTAGTGTTAGTGAGATCCGGAAGCAGATCGGAAACGCCGTCCCGCCACTCTTGGCAGAACGAATTGGCCGTGCAATTCGGCGCGCGGTGTTCGCTGATATCGGATTGGAAGCGGATCCTGCAGACGAGTACTATCAGGTGCTCGTGGATGCTCATCAGGAAGTCGATGCCCTGATTGGCCTAAAGGCACCACGATCAAAGAAGATGAGGGCGCCTGAAAATCAACTGAGTCTGTTTCCATTTCCAGTGTAAGAAGCTTTGCCGACTTCACTTGTAAACGGGCAATAAACGGCGTTCTGTCAGGGCATTGACAAAGCGGCCTAGTCCACCTTCCAGGGCAGAAGGCTTTCAAAGTCATCCGCAGTTGCTGCGGTGGGCAGTTGCTCGAACAGGTGCCGCAGGTAGGCGAACGGTTCCAGACCGTTGGCTTTGGCGGTCTCGATCAGGCTGTACAGGTTGGCCGGGGCTTTGGCACCCCGCACGGAATTGGAAAACAGCCACCCCTTCCTTCCCACGACAAGGGGCCGGATCGCGTTTTTGACACGATTGTTGTCGATCTCCAGGCGACCGTCGTCCAGGTAACGAATCAGCCGGGGCCATTGCGTGATCAAATACCCCAAGGCTCCGCCAGAATGCTTTTCGGCGGTACGGTCAAAATGGCCTAGTGGACCAACCATGCTAATCTGACAGCTTGCATGGCCCGGCGCTCTAAGGTAAATCAGCCCATTCCATCCTATCAATTCAGCTTTGTTGGCCCACTAGTCCGCCCGCATCGAGGATCGGTTCGGCGCGCGTTTTTCGCACCTCATGCCGGGTGAATGGGTCCGCGTTTGCCTCGCGCAACTCCATCTCGAGAGCAGATGATTCTGCCCACGCTCCTGCGCTGTCATCAACAGTCGGAGCCCAGTGCCATCCCTCCCTCGACCCATGTAAATCTTGCCTACAAGATTTACGCTTTTATCATACTACACACCCCCGCATGTTTGCGTGTCAAGTTAACTACGATTCTGTATTTCTTGACAATGAATAATAAAAGTCTTATTTGTCAACTTGATGCCAACAAACAGGGAGGAGGATTGCATATCCCACACCGGCTACATCCGGGTATCCAGTCACGGGTAATCGACGGTGCGCCAGCTCGACGGGATCGGTTTGGACCAAGTTTTCAAGGAAAGTAGGATTGTATCACAGGGTCCTTCTCTGGATGTGACCGAGACGTGACCGAATACTGTCTCCAAAAATTCACTCCAATCATATCTGGTCACGTATGCAATGGGCCAGAGGCGGCGTAGCTGTTTGATTTTGATATAGAATTATGTTTGTACGCACTACCTTGACACGGTAGGGGTCATAGGTTCAAATCCTATACTGCCCACCATTTGAAAAGCCTTATACGACGGGCGGTTGACGGGGTTTCCAGTCAACCGCCCGTTTCGTTTTCAGCCAGCCAACGTGACCGAAGCGTGACCACGATCCAAGACCGCCACTGCCGCCCGAATGTTCTCGGGGGCCAGGTGGGCATAGCGTTCGGTCATCCTCACTGTACTGTGACCAAGCAGGTCACGCACTTCGGGCAACGGCACCCCTGCTGTCACCAACCAGGCTGCGCAGGTGTGCCGCATGTCATGGACGTGAAAATCCAACAATCCCGCTCGCTTACAGGCGGTTTCAAAGCCGGTTCGGATCGACAAGAGCCTCTGACCATTCGGATGGGCGAACACCCAGGGTGAATCCGGGCAGTGCATTGACCGGAACTCTTGCCTGTGGGTGAGCGCCTTGAAGGCCGCCTGGTTCAGTGGCACCGAACGCCTCTTCTGGCTCTTGGTGTGTTGAGCCTCCAGATAGATCAACTTGGCCTGGAAATCCACCCGACTCCATTCCAGCCCCAACAGCTCACCCCGGCGACATCCGGTATTGAGAGCTAGGTGAATAAAATCAACAAGATGTGGTGATTGGCTTTCCATTTCCGCCGCCTTGATCAATTTCTGTGCCTCCTCCCGTGTGATCCATCGAATGCGCCCCTCCGGTTCACGGAGCTTCCTCCCTGGGACTGGATTGGGGATCTCCCACTCCAGCTCACGGCGAGCAAAGTTGATGGCCGAGGAGAGCAGGGTCAGTTCACGATTGATCGTGGCTGGTTTCACCCCGTCCTCCTGTCGGTGCTCGATGTACATCCTGATATCCTTGGCCCCGAAGGTTGACATTTCCCTCCCCATGAAAACCTCGTACAGGTGCTTTGTGTGGATTTTATCAATCCAGGCACTTCGCTTGGTCTCCGAGGTCGCCTTTAGATACGCGAGCATCAGCTCATCGAAAGTCCGTTCCGGCTCTTTATCCCATTGTTTCTGTTGGAACACCTCCAGCTTCCATTTGGCCTCTAATGCGTCGGCTTCCCTTTTGCTGGACGTTTCAGTAGATCTCCTAATTCTTTTGCCGCTTGCGTCGGTGTAAGATGTCCACCAGACGTCTGAATCCTTGCGCCGATATGGCATGGTCTATCCTCCTTTCTCGCCACCGGCCTCGTTGCATAACCTATATTGTAGCATACATGACGCCTTTCTGCCAACCACGCCTGTAAATCGGACTCCATGATCATCATTCGGCGTGCCCCGATCTTGATCATCGGGAGCCCATGAGTATGGATCAGGTCGTATACATGGCGAACTGAAGTGCCAATCGTGGCGGCCACTTCCTGGGTGGAGAGGAGGCGTAGGTTATCCATAGCAATGTCACCGGTAATGCGTAAATGTTAATAATTTCAGCGTCTTTCCCGTAAAATTCCGGGATTGAGATGCACATCCAGTTCTGGTGTATTCCAGAACTCAATGGGTCATTACAGCGCGCGTTTTTAGTACCCAGGCCCCACTGAACACCCGAGAACGCGCCTAACCATCCATTTTGACCATTTTCACACCTCCACTTCACCCGATGATTGATGTTGAAATCTTCCGATGTATCATCCTAGCCACGGAAGGCCATTTCCTTGTGTTCTAGTAGGATATTGGCTATAGATGTGCCGACCCTATACCCCACGCGCTCCGAAGCCCCATGGAGAAGCTCTCTGACACATTGGCTTTTAAGAGCCAGGAGGGAGCACACGGGAGGTGGGGTACCCCTTGGTCCTGATGTACATGCACCACCTCCTGGCGCGGCGCCTAATGTATCGTCTTGGTCTCTTTAGCCTCCATCTCCTCCTCAAAGAAGCCTTGCTGCCCCCGTGGACTGGTGATTATAGTGACCCGTGGTGATCGACCCGGCTTTCTTTGAACGGCTACCAACCCCGCTGATTCCAGCTGCGCCAAGGCCCTGTACCCGGTATGGCGCAGGATCCCAAGTTGACTCAGAATGGTACTGGTCATGATCACCGTTTGCGCTTTCTGGAGTCCGGATAAATACCAAATCGCCAAAGATATATTAATTGCGCTGCCGGTAAGCTGACTTGCACGACATAGCCAATCCCAGGGAATTGGACCCTTCAAGAACGGAACACTCATCCTTTGCTTTGGTGTTGGTGACAGTCTTGGCGGTGATTTCTGACCAACAACCTGACTAATGGAAAGTCTCTCCAGCCTTAGCTCGCTCATATCAAATCCCATGATCAATACCCCCTATAAAATTTAAGAAAGAGAAATCTATAAGATAATAAGATGGGACGGGTGTGCGTCGGTGTTACAGGTTTTGTTGTATGGACGCACACCTCCCTGTACGTCCACGCAACAGCTCACTTACGACCCACCCTCGTTGATCAACCCCCAAACGGTGTCCCACATCTTGACGCCGCGCTCATCCATGAAACGATCGGGATGGCGGACGATTTTGACATCTGACCGTAACTCAAAGCCTCCCAAGACTATGAAACTGGCCTTACGCATGATCTCCTGGGTGGTGACCACAGTTTCATCCAATTCGGCTAATGGAGCCTCAATGAGGATGGCGTCATGGACGGGGGCGCAAACCCGGATACCCACCTCAGTGGCCATACAGCAGGCCAAGAAGTGACATGGATGGTCCAACCAAAGACCGTCCAAAGCCGTCTATGAAGCATTGAGTAGTTCATTGCTGCTTCGGACCACTTCCAAAACTCCTGGTACTTCTTCTTATGGAGTCGAATGAGTTCCCGGGCATAAATGGCAGGTTGTCCGATACGCATAGCCAGGGAATTTGTTCCCATGCGGTACTGGACCCCCAGAGCACACTCCTTGAATAAATCACGCTGGGCCTTGTGGCTCTGCTTGGTGGCGTCCTGAGGGACGGCCCCGGCCTGTTTGGCGAAACCAAGATAAGCATCGCCGGAGCGATAGGCATCCATCATCAGCGAGTCACCCGACAGAGCAGCGGCGATACCAAACTCCTGCTGGGACCAGTCAATATAGGCCAGACCCATTCCGGGTTCTGGCTTAATCAGTCCGCGCAGCCAAACGGAGGGACCAAAAATGAACTTATTGTTACTTGGCTGATTGCGTCCCGTCTCTGAGCCAAAGACAGAGAGCAAACAGCGGTTGCGACTATCAGCTCCTACAGAAAAATCCGCCAGGCGCATTTTGGATAATGATGCACGAAGCTCCCCCAAAGGACCTACCCAAGGGAAGATACGGGACATCTTCTTAAAGGTATCATTAGACAGATCCAATCGACCGGTGACGTGGCGCGGCCAAGCTATATTCTCCTTGACCAACCATTCTTCAAATTTGTCTGTTCTAAAACCGTGCCCTTCGTAAACGCCGAAGTCGGAGTCAATTTTTTGGATCAGTTGATCCTTAATATTATCCCAGTGTTTCTGAAGGGTATTCCGGGAGTCCAGGTCTATAGGTGTGCCGTTATATTCCATCCGTGCAGCCGCTTTCATGTAACGACCACGTAAAAGCGCCCTGGGTATATCAAGCTTTGGTTCCATGGCCGGTAATAGGTGGACCAACGCCTTCACGTCGTCTTCACAGTAAACTAGCAGGTCGGCTTTTTCCTTATTGGTCCAGGGACCACCACGTATGGCCAGCTGACGCATAGATTCTTTTTCCGCCGCCCCCATGGCTTCCAATCCATGATAAATCAGTGCCCCCAGCAGGCCGGATCCACAGGGGGTTTTCAGGCCGTTGGTGTGGTTACGGAATTCAACGCACAAATCCAAAATATTCGCCGGTAATGGCCAACCCAGGCTGAGAAAACAACCCAATTCTGCGCTGGCGTAGTAAGCCACAAACAGAGTCTCTTCATCGACGGCAAAGGGTGGTGTGGTCATCTGCATCAGTTCGTCTTCCCAGATTCGCAACGTTCGACCTGATATACTTTACGCGGTCACAGTTTGACCTTCTGAACCAACCGATATCAAAGAATTGCAATACGAACGTTACCACCACCCGCATCCGAAAGTACAAATAAAAATGGAGGCAGTATATTTAAAAAGCAAGAATATCTCTCATAAAGAAATTTGTCGAATAATGGGAGTCTCAAAAAATACATTTATACGTTACCTAAGAGAATATCAAGAAGGAGGAATTAATCGGTTAAAGGAACTAAGATTTTATCAACCACAGAGTATTCTTAACGAGCATAAAGAAACGCTTGAAGAGTACTTTCAAGAATATCCTCCGTCTACTGTAAATGAGGCAGTAGATAAAATCGCTGAATTGACCGGAATTATCAGGAAACCAACACAAGTCCGTAATTTTTTAAAAAAA
>JAMOBI010000026.1:0-23898 GCA_039908105.1 Magnetococcus sp. YQC-9 | reverse complement strand
CCGCCCGATACCTTCGCCAAACCACGCCCAATCCCCAACGCCTCACGCGCGAGAATCAACTCCTCCAGAGACAAAAAAATCGTCTCGTCCGCTGCATCCTGAAGCATGGACATCCCCCCGTAAGGAATTTAAGGGTTGGCGAAATTGTGATGCAGATCGATTCAACTGCTCCCATCCAACTCTGAAAATCAGCTTCCGTGCAGTCAACAATCTGTAATTATTATAGCTACATATGTGCCATTTTTCGCAATTATTACCCATAATCTTCATGTTGTTCAAGAAAAAAATGCTTCAAAATTCCTTTTAAGATTTCCGAAAGCATGACATCGACATCCTGTCGTTGACCATACCTGTATGTCGGCAACCAGCAGCCGGAACGCCTTGATTTGCGCCTCGGTGAGATCGTCGTTCAGGACTTCGGGCGCACCTTCGATGTAAGCGCCAATTCTTTCCTGGGGTTCCCGGCTTTGGCTGAATGATGCACCATCATCCTTCACTGAAATTTTTCCTGGCGGGAGAGACGATGGAAGCGAGAGCAAGGAGGAACCGTCACGGGCAGGCGTTTTGGTTGGGCCACATTGTGGCGTGCGCTCAGACTGGCAGCGGGATTGCGGCATACCTGCGAGAGCACGGGCTCAGTGAGCAGAATTTTTACCGCTGGCGAAAGAAGTTGATGTCAAGTGGGGATCTGCCGCTGCGGGTTGCAGTACCGATGTTTCAGCGTCTGGAGGTTTTGCCGTCTTCAGCGGTGCTGGAAGAGGAATCGTTGTCGGGTTGCATGGAGGTATGGACTGGCGAGAGCACCCGGAGGTCCGATGCGGTGCAGGATGTGATGAGCAGTTGCCACATCCGGCTACCCAATGGTGCGGCGCTGGAGTTGAACGGCACAGGATCAACCGGTTTGATCGGACATTTGTTGCAAGTCGCCGGAGCGTTTCCGGTCAAGGCAGGGAATCTCCCCCGATGATGCTCCCGGCCAACGACCTGTCGGAGGTCTGTCTGTGCGTGCATCCGGATGGATGAGACCACGGTTCAGGTGCTCTCGGAACCGGACAAGAGTGTCGGCAGCAGGTCGTACATGTGGTTTCAGTGCGGCGATCCGCCGACCGAACGAGTGGTTTTGTTTGATTTCCACTCGGTAGGGTATAAATAGTCAATTGATTGGTCAGATTTCCATGGAGTGCATGTGGAGAATCAGATCAAGTACGCGGTGGGCATAGGCCCATTCGTTGTTGTACCAGGTTAACACCTTGACGGTTGTGTCGATCACACGGGTGGAGAGTCCGTCCACTACGCCGGAACGGGACTCCTCGCGGTAGTCCGAAGAGACCAACGGGAGATTCGAAAAACCCATGTAGCGGGTCTGTGCAGCCTGCAACACCTCGTTGAGTGCATCGGTGGTGGTGCTTTTTTCCACCTCCAGCACCATGTCCACCAACGAGACGTTGGCAACCGGCACGCGAACCGACATGCCATCAAAGCAACCGGCAAGCTCGGGGATCACCAGCCCGATGGCTGCTGCGGCCCCGGTGGTGGTCGGGATGATGGAAGTGGCGGCGGAACGGGCGCGGCGTAGATCGTTGTGCGGGGCGTCGAGCAGGCGTTGATCGGCGGTATAGGAGTGGATGGTGGTCAACAGACCGCGCCGGATGCCGAAATGGTCGAGGATCACCCGCGCCGGATGGGCCAGGCAGTGGGTGGTGCACGAGGCGTTGGAAACCACGCGGTCGCGATCCGGATCGTATTCGTGTTCGTTGATACCCATCACCAGGGTTTTGGCCTCCCCCTTGGCCGGCGCAGAGATCACCACCCGGCGGGCACCCCCCCTCAGATGGGACGAGGCATCGTTCAGATTGGCGAAGCGCCCGGTGGACTCGATCACCACGTCCACCTCGTGCCGATGCCAGGGAATCGCACCCGGTTGAGGCTCGGAGAGAAAATGACAACTTCGATTGGCCAGGGCCAACACGTTGCCCTGGAGGCAACTCTCCCCTTTCCAGGGGCCGATAAAGGAGTCGAAGCGGAACAGATGGGTCAGGATCTCCGGGGCGGAGAGATCGTTGATCGCCACGATGTGCAGATCCTGATAGAGTGGGTCACTCAATGAGGCTCGAAAAATGGCACGTCCGATGCGGCCAAAACCGTTGATGCCTATGCGGATACTCATGACAATTCCTTGAACGAAGGAAGTGGGCTGTTGAGGCCGTTGTGGGGTTGAACCACGCGTCAAACGAACATCTTGCCAGAGGAGCGACTCCGATTTCAAGTCTCTTGGCAGATCGTTGACCTCTCAAGGCTGTGTTGGGAGGAATCCGTCACGAAGTGCGCGAAAGCCGCGCGCAGCCCATTTCTCGCAAAAAAAAACGCGAAAAATGTTTTTTTGCTGAAGAACACGCCAAACCGCACCCGGCTCGAAACATATAGTTTTTACTGTTAAAAATAAAGAGAGGGTCTGGGAGATTCCTCTCCCAGGGTTTTGCTTTTGACTTGAGCGCGCTCTTCAAAAAAAGCGTTTTTTGCGAAAAATGCGTCGCGCGCCGCCTTCGCGGGAGCCGCTCTTTCCATCATGGAAACGCGGCCATCAAGCCCCTGAACGCCCACTCCCAACACGCGGCCCCACATGTCGGAAAGGCGGCCCACGTCGCACGCGCGGCCCACGCGACACCGTTTCCCGCCTTGCATTCCAGCAACTGTCACACACCGGATGGGGGTGACGCGGGGGCAGGGGATCGGCACAGATCGAACAGTGACGCTCCAGTTTGCGCTCCCGCTTCAACAAGGTGCCAATCTCGCGGTTGATCTCACGCCGACGGGTCTCGGCCAGCTCCAGGTCCGGGAAATGGTTCGGAAAACGGAAATGAAGCCAACAATAAAGGCTGACGATGCGCATCGAGGCTTCCAGAAAAGCCAAACGTCCGCCGCGTCCGCCATGCTCCTCGGGCAGCACCTTTGAGAGCGGCAACACCTTGTCGCGCGCCACCGCCGTTGTCATGTCCTCGAAGGCGGATACCGCCATCGCCTCGCGCAATGGCACCGGTGCTGCCGACAAGGTGAAGCGCGTTGCCAGATCGAGTGTCTTGTGACGATCGGCGATGCGCGCCAGGACGATTTGATCCTCCAGATCGGCCATCTCATAGACCGTGGGATCGGGTTTCACCGTTTGGCTGAAGATCGAGAAAAGTCGTGCCAACACCGGATTGCGCTCCTCGCGCAGCGAAGCGATGGCCAACAGGTGGTCGAGGTTCGGGGCCAGATGGGCGCGTCGTACCGGGTGCGGCTCGGTGCGAAAACCGGCGGCGATACGGCTCATCGGAATCAGATAGGTGCCGATGAAGCCGATTTCGTTCTTGCCAAACCGTCCGGCGCGCCCGGCGATCTGTCGCACCTCCATGGGGGTTAACGGAACCTCCACCCGATCGATGAATTTGGCATCCTGGGCAAAGAGAATCGTGCGGATCGGCAGATTCAACCCCATGCCGATGGCATCGGTGGCCACCAACAGCGATGCCTCACCGCTGGCGAATCGATGGGCCTGGATGCGGCGCACTTCGGGCGGCAGGGCGCCATAGAGCACGGCAGTCGGCTGACCGGTGCGCTGTTCGATCTCGGCTTTCAGTCCCAACACCGCTGACCGCGAAAAGACGATGATCGCCGTGCCGGGCTCCAGATCGCGCAGATTCTTGACCGGTTTTTGCATCAGCTGCAATGGCGCGAGTCGTTCCAGATACTCGACCTCGAAGGGGTCGCCGGTCAGGGTGAGCAGCTTTTCGATCGCGGGCCTGGCCTCCGGCGCACCGATGATCAACAGCTCCTCGCTGCGCGCACCCAGGATCGCCTGGGTCCAGGCCCAGCCGCGATCGGCATCGCCCAGCATCTGCGCCTCATCGATCACGCAGACATCGAATCGTTTGGCCAACGGAAGCATTTCGATGGTGCAGGCGGTGTGTCGTGCCCCCTCGACCAGCACCCGTTCCTCGCCGGTGATCATGTTGCAGGGTACGCCCCACTCGTTGAGCGTTTCGGCCACTTCCAGGGCCAGCAGACGCAACGGGGCCAGATAAATGCCATTTTCTGCGGCCATCAACCGCTGCAACGCCTGAAAGGTCTTGCCGGAGTTGGTCGGTCCCAGATACATCGTCACCCGGCGGAACTGCTCACGGGCCGGAAAGAGGGCATGAAACTCGTGGATGCGGGTGATGGCAGTGGTTTCGCGTTGCAGGCGCAGTTGATCGAGCGCCTTGTTCAACTTGCCGAAGTAGTGCCAATAGGGCACCAGAAACAGCGCTTGCGGATCCTTGCTCTCTTCGTGGATGAGTTGCCGGTCGAGCGAGCGGGTTTCGTTGTTGATCTCTTCGCCCGCTTCGTTGACCAGTGACTCGAAGCGGTGCCAGCGGTAGGCGTTGAGCGCCGACCGCCACGGCGTGACATCGGGTGTGGGGATCGTGCGACCCTCGGACTGCGCCTGACGGCGTACTTCGCGCCGGGCATCGAGCAGATCCAGACGGGTGTCGAGCAGTTCGCGCAGCTGCTCTTCGGCCTGCAGGGGGGGCTTGTGCGCCAGTTCGGCGCGCCACTCCGTCAGTCGTCCGAGCAGGGCGCGCCAGGCGGTGACCCAGGCGGAAACGGAGTCATACGGGGTTTCGGGAGGAGACTCCGTCTCGGGCGCTGGATGCGGGTGTGGAGTGGGGTGCGGATGGGAGTTTTCGGTCACGTAACAGTGGCTCTGGAGGTTATGGCAGGGGTCCTGGGACCGGTAAAAGACCCGGCCCCCGGACATGGTGACATGGTGAAATCCTTGCTACTCGACCACGATGTTCGGAAAACGGCTCTGCTCAAAACCCATGCTGGCCACCCGGGCGGCGATCTTCTCGGCAATTTCCTGATAACGCCTGGCCTGCGGACTCTCCGGATGGGCGATCACGACCGGCTTGCCGACATCCATATTCTCGCGGATGAGGATATCGAGCGGAATATCGCCCAAAAACTCGGTGCCCATCGCCTCGGCCTCGGCACGCGCACCGCCGTGATCGAAAATGTCTGCACGATGGCCGCACTGCGGGCAGAGATAATAGGACATGTTCTCGACCACCCCGAGCACCGGCACATCGACCTTCAAGAACATGTTGACGCCCCGCCGCACATCGGCCAATGCCACCGCCTGAGGGGTGGAGACGATCACCACGCCGGTGATCGGCACCTTCTGGGCCAGGGTCAACTGCGCATCCCCGGTGCCCGGCGGTAAATCCACCACCAGATAATCCAGCTCTCCCCATTCGACGTCGCGCAACATCTGCTCGACCGCCATGCCCACCATCGGGCCGCGCCATACCACCGGCTGCGCCTCGTCCATGAAAAAGCCCATCGACATCGCCGCCAGACCGTAAGCCCGCAACGGCGCCATTTTGCGCCCTTCGATCGGCTCCGGTTTTTCATTCACATTGAGCATGCGCGGCAGGCTGGGGCCGTAGATGTCCGCATCGAGAATCCCCACCGAGGCCCCGGTGGAGGCCAACGCCAATGCCAGATTGACCGCCGTGGTGGACTTGCCCACCCCGCCCTTGCCGGAGGCCACGGCAATCACGTTGCGTACACCTGGGATCAGATCGGTATTCTCCTTTTCCCGGGCATGACGCACCTGAGCGGTCATGGTCACCTCGACCGACTCCACCCCAGGCAGGGCGGCCACGACATCGTGCGCCTGTTTTTGCAGCAATCCCTTGACCGGACATGCCGGCGTGGTCAACTCCACCTTGAAGGAGACCCGTCCCCCCTGGATGACGATCTCTTTGACGAACCCCAGACTGACGATATTGCGTTTCAAATCCGGATCCATGACCTGTTTCAAGGCATCCAGGATTTGTTCTGCTTGGACTTGTGGCATGCCGATCCTCCCGATCGTAATTCGTGTTTTGTAACATATTGTACCGAAACAAAAAAACTACATTCTGCCCCGCAATCGCCGACCCGTCAAGCGATAGTGCAACGCAATATCGCGTCAGAGAAGAATTTTTTCCATTGCCTGGCAGGCAAATCAGTAGTACCTAATATTCGCCCCCCCTAAAATAGGTTTTTGGCGTTGAGGGGCGCCGGAACCCGAGTCAAAAAATGCAACTTTCACTAAAGGTGCGTTCGCCATGACGGATTACATCATGATTCTGGTCAGCACGATCCTGGTCAACAATTTCGTCTTAAGCAAATTTTTAGGCATTTGTCCATTTCTCGGGGTCTCCAAGAAGGTCGAGACCTCCATCGGCATGGCCTATGCCGTGGTGTTCGTCATCACCCTCTCGTCGATCATCACCTGGCTGACCCAGCGCTATCTGCTCGATCCCATGGGACTCGACTATCTGCGCACCCTGTCGTTCATCCTGGTCATCGCTGCTTTGGTGCAACTGACCGAAATGATCGTCCACAAAACCAGCCCGGCACTCTACGACTCTCTCGGCATCTTCCTGCCGCTGATCAGTACCAACTGCGTGGTGCTCGGCGTGACGATCATCAACATCCAAAAAGAGCTCAATTTTCTTCAGGCGACCATCAACGGTTTCGGGGCAGCCACCGGTTTCGGCCTGATCCTGGTGCTGTTTGCCGGCATGCGGGAAAAAATCGATCTGTCGGATGTGCCGGCCCTGTTCAAAGGAGCGCCGATCGCCCTGGTCAATGCAGGGCTTTTGTCACTGGCCTTCATGGGCTTTGCGGGCATGGTGAAGTGATCCCTTGCTCATCCTACGGTAAATCAACGATAAAAGCGAATGAAAGTTCAATGGGTTAGGAGAAAGCCATGATCGAAGCGGTATTGAGCATGGGAGGGATGGCCCTCGTGGCGGGTTTGGGTCTTGGTTACGCGGCCATCAAATTCCATGTTGAAGTGGATCCCATGGTTTCCAATCTGGAGGCCGCATTGCCGTCCACCAACTGTGGCAACTGCGGTTTTCCCGGATGTCATGCTTATGCCGAAGCCCTGGCCGGTGAGGAACCGGTCTCCATCGGCCTGTGCAGCCCGGGCGGCATCAAATCCATGGAGGCCATCGCCGCCATCCTCGGGGTGGAAGCCGTGGCCATGGAAGAGCATGGACCGCGTACCGCCTACATCCACGAGGATAAATGCATCGGTTGCACGGCCTGCATCAAAGCCTGTCCGGTGGATGCCATCGTGGGTGCCAACAAACAGTCGCACACCGTGATCACCGAGATGTGCACCGATTGCGAAGCCTGCGTTGAACCCTGCCCGGTCGACTGCATCGACATGGTCCCGATCCCGACCACTATCCACAACTGGCAGTGGGTCAAACCTACCAGTTTTTACGCGGTCCATTGATGCCGGAATCGCATCCGATCGGCAACGTTCAAGGCAAGCGAGGCGTTACCATGGGAATCATACAGCTCACTTTGAAGAAGTTTCATGGTGGAGTGCATCCATCCGAGAATAAACATCTCGCCAAGCACTGCGCCATCGAAGAGATCCCGATGCCGAAGCGGTTGTTCATTCCGCTTCATCAACACTCCGGGACCGCCTGCGAACCGTGCGTCGCGCAGGGCGACAGGGTCTACAAGGGACAACTGATCGGACGTTCGGTCGCCAATGTCTCGGCACCCGTGCACGCCCCGACCTCCGGGACCATCGAAGCGATCACCGAACATGTCGTCTGTCACTATTCGTGCCTGCCCGACTTGAGCGTCACGCTGGTCCCGGACGGTCTGGATGAATGGGATCCCTCTCTCAAGGGGCTCGACAACCCCTTCGAGGCCGACTCCAAGTCGATCCGCGACAAGGTGCGGGATGCCGGCGTGGTGGGTCTGGGCGGTGCGGTCTATCCCACGCACATCAAGCTCACGCCACCACGCGGCAAGCCGGTGGAGGTGATGCTCATCAATGGCGTGGAGTGCGAGCCCTACATCACCAACGATTCGCGCATGATGGAAGAACGTTCCATCGAGATCGTCGAGGGGGCGCAATTGATGATGCGCGCCATTCAGGCATCCAGTTGTCTGATCTGCATCGAGGCCAACAAGCCGGGCGCGATCAAGGCCATGGAAAAGGCGATCCAGGGGTTGCCGAATTTCCGCGTCCAGGTGTTGCCGGTGATGTACCCGCAAGGGGCGAAGAATCAGCTCATCGAGGCGATCACGCACCGTCAGGTGCCCTCTGGAGGCCGTTCCACCGATACCGGCGCGACCGTGCAGAATGTCGGCACTTCGATTGCCGTGCGCGACGCGGTGCTCTTCGGACGCCCGCTGATCCGGCGCATCGTCACGATGTCCGGACGGGGCATCAAGCGTCCGGCCAATCTGAACGTGCCGATTGGTACGACGGTCCAGGATCTGATCGACCACTGTGGCGGCTTGAAACCGGGTGTCAAACAGATGGTCATGAATGGCCCGATGATGGGCACCGCGCTGCATGATCTCGAATCGCCGGTGGTCAAGTCCACGGCTGCGGTGTTGGCTCTGACCGCCGAGGAGATCGTTGATAAGCCCGAACAGCCCTGCATCCACTGCGGCAACTGTTTGCAGGTCTGCCCGGTCGAATTGACCCCGTGTGAAATCATTTGGCGCGCCAAGAACGATCTGATCGATGAGTTGCCAGAGGTGTTCGTCAAGGATTGCATCGAGTGCGGCAGCTGCGCTTATGTCTGTCCTTCCAATATTCCTCTGGTCCATTACATCCGTTACGGCAAGATGGCCGTCAGCAACAAGCGACGCGAAGAAGAGAAAGTCATGCTGACCCGACAGCGCAGTCAGGCCAAACTGGCGCGCATTGAGGCGGAAAAGGCTGAAAAAGAGCGCAAGAAAGAAGAGATGCGTCTTGCGGCTGAGGCCCGCAAGAAGGCGGCAGCCGCCAAAGCTGCGGATGAGACCGCCAAACCCGCTACCGTGGAGAGTGTCGCATGATCAAAAGCAGCTACAAGATCTCCTCCTCGCCGTTTGTGCATGGGGGACTGTCCATTCCTGGGATCATGAAGGGCGTCATCTGGGCCCTGTTGCCCGCCGCTGCCATGGGGGTCATGGTGTTCGGCTGGTCGGCGCTCTTCGTGATGGGCATTACCATCTTCGCCTGCGTGATCACCGAGCGGATTTTCAATGCGTTGCGGGGCCGCCCGTCCACCATCGCCGATCAATCCGCCGTGCTGACCGGTCTGCTGCTTGCCATGAGCATGCCGCCCAATTCACCTTGGTGGATGTGCCTGGTCGGGGGATTCTTCGCCATCTTCCTCGGCAAGCAGCTCTACGGCGGGCTGGGCTACAACATGTTCAACCCGGCGATGATCGCGCGCGTCTTCCTGCTCATCTCCTTCCCGGTGCAGATGACCTCGTGGCCCGCGCCCACCCCACTCATGAGCGATCATGCCCTCACCCTCTCCCAAGGGTTGGCCATGATCATCTCCGCCCCTTTCAACGCGCCTGAGCTGCTCGACGCCCTTTCGACCGCCACCCCGCTCGGCCAGTTCCGCACCGAGACCGGCATGGGCAAAACCGTGCGCGAGGCTTTGGGTGGTGCTTTCCAGTTTGATTTGATGGCTGCGGCGGGCGGCATGATCAAGGGTTCGCTGGGTGAAACCTCCGCCGTACTCCTGACCTTGGGCGGCATTTATCTGCTGCGCAAAAAGATCATCACCTGGCACATCCCGATCACCATGCTGTTGGGCTGCATCGTACCGGCGGCGATCTTCTGGCTGATCGATCCTGCCAAATATCCGGATCCGCTCTTTCATCTGGTCACGGGTGGTCTGATCATCGGCGCCTTTTTCATGGCCACCGATTACGTCACTTCGCCGGTCACCCCCAAGGGACAGCTCCTCTTCGGTTTCGGCTGCGGAGTGCTCACCTTCCTGATCCGCACCTGGGGTGGTTATCCGGAAGGGGTGTCGTTTGCGATCGTCATCATGAACGCGACCGTGCCGCTCATCGATCAATATACCCGTCCGTTGACTTACGGCAAAAAGAAACAGACCCTGTAGGAGACCGCCAATGCCGCATTTTCTCAAGATGGGTGTGGTACTGATGATCGTGGGACTGGTCGCCACGGCCATTCTCGCCAGTGTCGAGGATGTCACCCGCGCGCCGATCGCGCAAACCCAACGGCAGGAGTTGCTCAATTCGCTGGCTCAGGTACTGCCCAAGGGATTCGACAATACGCCGGAAAAAGATGTCGTGCAACTCGGTGACAAGCGGATCAATCGCAAGGCCAAACCGGTGCCCTTCTACCGCTCGCGCAAGGGCGGCGCCCCGCATGGTGCCGCCTTCATGGTCACGGCCCCGGACGGCTACTCCGGCGACATCGAGATATTGATGGGCGTTGATGCCACGGGCTCCGTCACCGGTATCACGATCGTTTCCACCAAAGAAACGCCGGGACTGGGTGACAAGATCTTCAAAAACAACTGGCTCGGTGCCTTTGTCGGCAAGAATCTGAAAAACGCCAAGTGGGGTGTCAAGAAGGATGGCGGTGAATTCGATCAGTTTGCCGGGGCGACGATCACCCCGCGGGCCATCGTCAATGCCATCAAACGTGGTCTGGACTATTTCGCGGAGAATCAGGACAAGATCTTCAAAACCCCGGCTGAGGAGTCTGCCAAATGAGCGAGTCGGATACCAAAGAAATCATCATCAACGGTTTCTGGAAGAACAATGGCGTCTTTGTCCAGATGCTTGGCATGTGCCCGGCTCTGGGCGTGACCACCTCGGCGGAAAACGGTATCGGCATGGGACTGGCCACCACCGCCGTGCTGGTCGGCTCCAATCTGGTGGTCTCGATGGTGCGCAAGGTGATCCCCAACGATGTGCGCATCCCGGCTTTCATCATCATCATCGCTTCGTTCGTCACTATCGTCGATCTGGCGATGAACGCCTTCGTGCACGATCTGCACAAGGTGTTGGGACTCTTCATCCCGCTGATCGTGGTCAACTGCATCATCCTGGGCCGCGCCGAGGCGTTCGCCTCCAAGAATTCTGTCATCGGCTCGATTCTGGACGGCATCTTCACCGGTCTCGGTTTCACCTTTGCCCTGTTCCTGCTCGGCAGCGTACGTGAACTGCTCGGTTCCGGACAATGGCTCGGCCAGCAGATCATGTCCGCCGATTTCCAACCCGCCCTGGGCTTCATCCTGCCACCTGGTGCCTTTATTGCCCTGGGATTCATTTTGATGTGGCAGCGGTGGCTGGATCAACGCAGTGTGGCCAAAAAGTAACCCGAAACAATGGATATGAATCGTTGTTAACCGGGAATGGCGATCGTCATTCCCGGGTTTGTGTTGATTTCCTCTTGCCCGGATCGGTCTTGTTTGCTATTAATTACCGTTAGACTTTCGATAGTCGGGTTCACTCCTGCACAAAAAAGCGAATTCAAAGCAAAACATGAACGTTCTGATCGTTGATGACATCCCGGAGAATCGTTCTCTGCTGGCCGATATCCTCAAACCCTTTGCCCATTGCGACGTGGCGACCAACGGCCAGGAGGCCGTGGAGATCTTCGAGGCGGAGTTGGTGGACGGCACCCCGTATGATCTGGTGTTGCTGGATATCATGATGCCGATCATGGATGGCCAGGAGGCGTTGAAAAAAATGCGTGCCTTGGAGCAGGAGTTCCAGGTCACCGAGGAGAATCGTGCCGCGATCATCATGGTGACGGCGGTCGATGCCCTCTCCGAGATCACCGAGGCCTTTGATGTCGGTGGCTGCACCGATTATCTCAACAAGCCGATCACGCGCGGCAAATTGCTGGTCAAGCTGAGCGACCTGGATCTGATCCCCAAGGATTGGTGGAAGGGAGACTGAATCCCAATTCGCACAGGGAGGAAGGTGTTCATCCCCTTGGCTCCCTGTTCTGAATTTCAAACAAGTTGTTCCTGGATCTCCTCAGACGTTTTTCTTCGACGGAATTTTCGATACCTCCGTGTCAGCGTTCACGGAACGCCTTGTTGACCGAGGCGTAGATCGGCTTGAGCATATACTCCATCAGGGTCTTGGAACCGGTATGGATATCGGCCTGAACCGACATGCCGGGCAGCACTTCGTTCTGTTTCGGGTCGCCTCCGACGTAGGCATGATCCAGGCGGATGATCCCCTTGTAGTAAGGTGCCGGATCGGTTGAGTCCTTGAAGGTGGAGGCCGAGATCGACTCCAGCACTCCGTCCACCCCGCCGTAGCGGGAATAGTCGTAGGTTGTCACCTTGACCGTCACCCGCTGTCCGGCATGGACATGACCGATATCGCGGGTGGTGATGCGTGTCTCCACCCGGCGGGTGCTCTCGACCGGTACGATTTCCGTCAGCATGCCACCAGGGGGCACGACCCCGCGCAGGGTTTCGATCTGGATATTCTTGATCATCCCCTTGACCGGCGCCTTGACCTCCAGCCGTTCGACCCGGTTTTCCTGACGCAGCATCCCCTCCTGCAACTGGCTCAACTCCGAAGAGAGGGCGCCCAACTCTTTCAAGGCGTCCTGTCGGACCTCATCGTCGAGTGAAGAGAGTTGCTTGAGCGATTCATCCAACTCCTTCCTGGACGTCGAGATCTCACCTGAAGTCCGTTCCAGATCACCGGCAGCGCGGCTGCGATCCCGTTCGCTGGTCAGGGCGGCCAGACGCGACATCACCCCCTTGGCCAGACCGGCACGTCGCATGGCCACCTCTTCATCGTAGTAGCGCAGTTGTTGCTCAAGGGTATCCTTTTGGGTGGTGAGGCTGGACAGACGCGATTTGCGTTGCTCCATTTTGAGGCGCATCACCTCGCGACGGCTCTCCAGAAACGTCCGTTGAGCAGTCAGCAGTTGCAGCTGTTCGCGTTTCAAATGGCCGAATTCGGCTGGAATGGCGGAGAAATCGGGATCCTTGTTTTCCAGAAACGCCCGGTTGCGGCGGAGCTGGGACTCCAGGGCGGCATGGCGGGCGCGCATTTGATTGAGTTCCGCCAGCGCCGACTCCGGCGCCATTTGAAAGAGCACCTTGCCGGGCTCCACCAGATCGCCCTCCTTGACTAAGATCGCCTTGATGATCCCTCCCTCCAGATGCTGGATGCGCTGCACCGGACCTGCGGGCATCACCTCGCCGACCGTGGCCGCCATCTCATCCATGCTGGAGAAGGAGGCCCAGATGAGGAAGATGATCAACAAGGCCGCCATGAAGCCCAGGGTCAGCCGTACCAGATGCGAGAGACCCGACTCCTCCAGCACCACGGATTGGGCCAGGTAACGCCGCTGCTTGTTCCCCTGTTTCATGGTCTGGGTGATTTTTTTCTCCGGTTTTAGCACATCGGGATCAATCGGCGGCACCGGAGCGGGTTCCGGGGAGGGGCCATGCGAGGCAGCTGAAACACCCTCTTTGGATGCCGGCGCCGCTGGTTGAGCAGGCGTCGGTGTCGGAGCCGAGGTCGGCGCGGGTGTTGGTGTTGGCGTCGGTGCTGGTGTTGCTGCTGGTGTCGGTGCAGGTGTTGGTGCAGGCGTCGGCGTCTGCGTCGGAACCGGTGTCGGTGCTGGCGTCGGAACCGGTGTCGGAACCGGTGTCGGTGCAGGCGTCGGAGCTCGTACCGGCTCGGGAGTCGGCACGGATGTCGGAATCGGTGCGGGCGTCGGTTTGGGCGCAGCCCCCACGACAAAACTGGCCTTCATCCGTCTGGCCGCCTCGGCGGTTGGGGCTGGCGTCGGAGCTGGCTCGGGCGTTGGTGTCGGTGCGGGGGTCGGTTTGGGGGTCGGTTTGGGGGTAGCCCCGACGACAAAACTGGCCTGCATCCGTCTGGCTGCCTCGGCGGTTGGGGCCGGCGTCGGCGCGGGTGTCGGTGCCGGCGTCGGTGCTGGTGTTGGCGCGGGTGTCGGTGCCGGCGTCGGCGCGGGCGTTGGTGCCGGCGTCGGCGCGGGCGTTGGTGCCGGCGTCGGCGCGGGCGTTGGTGCCGGCGTTGGTTTGGGTGCAGCCCCTACGACAAAACTGGCCTTTATCCGTTTGGCCGCCTCGGCGGTTGGGGCTGGCGTCGGCGCGGGGGTCGCTGTCGGTGCTGGCGCGGGGGTTGGTGCCGGCGTTGGTTTGGGTGCAGCCCCGACAACAAAACTGGCCTTCATCCGTCTGGCCGCCTCGGCGGTCGGCGCGGGCGTCGGTACCGGAGTTGGTGCGGACATTGCCGGAGTCGGAACCGGTGTTGAGGCTGGCATCGTAGCCTGCGTCGGTGCGGGTGTCGATGTCGGATGATCCGTGGCACTCGCCGGACGACCGATGGCAAAGCGCATCCGTTGCGCAGGCTTGGGTTGCGGCTGATCGCTGGAATCGTTCATACGAAACCTCCTGGAATCTGACGCAACACGTCGTTCGGCTTGCCGGAGAGACGCAGATAGCCCTGATCGAAATAGAGAACCTGATCGGCCAGACGGATATGGCTGGGACGGTGGGTCACGATCAGAATGGTTCGCTTGCCACGCAACTCCTGGACCACCCGGATGAACGCCTGGTCATCCTCCCACCCCAGACTGTTGGCCGGTTCATCGAACAGCATGACCGTCGAGGGTTTCAGATAGGCGCGCGCCAGTGAGAGCTTCTGCACCATACTGGATGGCAGTTGCGCCGATTTCTGGTCACCAACCCGGGTCCAGAATTTTTTCGGCAGGGCCATGATCTCGTCATACACCTGCGCCTTGCGGCAGGCATCTTCGATATCTTCGTCCGAGGCGGTGGCGTGGGCCAGACGCAGATTCTGCGCGATGGTGCCGTAGAACAGATTGCACGACTGCGGCACATAGGCGATGGCGTGACGCAATTCGATGACATTCATCTGCCGGATGTCCAGCCCATCGATGCGGATGCTGCCGGCCTGTGGGTTGTAAAGACCGGCCAGGAGTTTGACGACCGTCGATTTTCCCGAACCGTTCGGACCGATCAGCGCCACCACCTGACCCGGTTGGATCTCGAAACTGACCCCCATGAGCGCCGGTTCCGCCTCCGGAACGTAGCGGATGCTGACGCGCACGAAGGAGATTTGTCCCTTGAAGCTCTTGATCGGCTCGATGGCGGTGTACTCTTCGCGCTCGGGCGTGACGTTCATGAGGCTGTTGATCTGGGTAATGCTCGAACGCACCTGTTCCAGGCGGGTCATGGCGATGAAGGCGCTCTGGATGGGGGCCAGCACGCGCCACACCAGCACCATCGAGGCGACCAGTCCGCCGGTGGTCATTGCCCCCTCCATGACGCGAAACACCCCCAACCCGATGACAGCCACGCCGGAGCCGACGATCAGAATCGTCGAGATCGAGCTGACCATGGCGTTGATCAAAGCGGTGCGGAAGTTGGCCATGGCCGCCTGGGCCGAGAGCTGCCGGAACCGTTCCAGCCAGATCGACTCCATGCCGCTGTATTTCAAGGCGCGCATGCGGCTGAGGGACTCCACGACGAACTCCTGCTTTTTGGAGGTGGCCCGCCGCGAACGGGTCTCTTCGCGCGCCACCATCGGCATCATCACCGCCCACAAGGCGACGAAAAGCAGCATGGTGACCATCGGCACAAAGGCAAGGGGGCCTGCCAGGATGGCGATCACCACGAAAAAGACCACGGAGAACGGCAGCTCGAAGAAAACCATCATCAACGGGCCGGTGAAGAACTCGCGCACCGAGTCGAAGTCCTTGATGCGCGCCACCTGTGCGCCGGTCGGGGCCCGTTCGGTGAAACTCGGCGTCAGAGATAAAATACGCATGAAGATGGCGTTGCTGACGATGCTGTCCATGCGCGAGCCGACGTACATGAGCATTTTGGTGCGCAGTTTGCGGATCATCCAATCGAAGATCATCACCACGCCGATGCCGATCAAAAGATAGGTCAGGGTGTCCAGGGAACGGCTGCCCACCACCCGGTCGTAGACCGCCATGGTGAAGAGCGGCGGTGCGACTTGCAGAATCGTGATGGCGAAGGTGACCAGGAAGATGTAGATGATCAACTGCCGAAACCGCTCGGCGATCATCCGGAACCAGCCGAGGCGCTTCTGGATCGCGGCACGCTCCTCCAGATCCATGGCGCTGAAGAAATAGACGGTACCCGGAATGCGGGACAACGGCAGACGCTCTACTTCGCCGTTACCACCGTTGAAGATGATCCAGCCATCCTGCTTGCGTTTCAACAGCACGATGGTTGGTGATGCGTCCGGCACGAAGAGACAGGGCATCAGACGCGGGTCAATTGTGCGCGGATCCAGCCGCGCCGGACGGCTGATGTAGGTGAGATTGGCCATCATGTTGCGGAGTCCCGTCAGATCGAGGGTCTCGGCAAAGTGCGGCAGCGCCTCGGCCAGATGGCGCATATCACCCCGGTATCCCAAAGCCATCAACAGAGGAATCATGCAGGCCCCGAAGTCCGACAGGCGCGAGAATTCGGCCAACAGACCGGTAACTGGCTGTTTGGGTCGGATCATGCGACGGACCGATTCCAGTTCCAGATCCGCGCTGCCAAACGAGGCGGCCATGTTCATGCGGCCCCACCTCCACCAGACGATGCCGGTGCGGCAGAGGGAACCGGTGCGGGAGCCGGAGCAGCTGCCGGCGGCTTGAACGGCGCACGGGGCGGTTTGGGTACCAGAGCCCCCTCTTTGAGTTCATAAACGCGATCGGCCAGCTTCTCCAGGGAGGGGCGGTGGGTGATCATGATCAGGGTTACCTTGCCGTGCATCGACTCCAGAGCGTTCTTCAATTTCTCGTCACCGCCGCTGTCGATGGCGGTATTGGCCTCATCGAACAGCAGGATGCGTGGTGAGGAGACCAGCGCGCGCGCAATGGTGATGCGCTGCTTGATGCCACGGGGAATCGATTCATCGGCGCCATCATCGATGATCGTTTCGTACCCTTTGGGCAGTTTGGAGATGAAATCCTCCAGTTGCAGCAGATTGGCCGCCGCCATCGCCGCCTCCTCGCGTTCCGGACGGAACATGTGGATGTTCTCTAAAATCGTCCCCTTGAAGAGCATGCCGGTCTGCGGCATGTAGGCCACCTGGGCATGCAGCGAGCTGTGGTCATAATCGGCCAAATTGTAATCATCGATCAGCACCCGTCCCTGCGTGGGACGGATCGCTCCCATCATCAGCCACAACAGCGTGGTCTTGCCGCTCGCCCCCTGAATGGCGATGGTCTCACCCGGATTGACCACCAGATTCACGTCCCGGATCACGATGGGTGCCACCGGCGGCTTGGCGTTGGGATTGGCCTGTCCCGGCCCCTCGGAAACCTCCAACGGATAGGAAAAACTGACATTCTCCATCACCAGTTTCCCCCGAATTTCTGGCAGAGGGGGCGTGCCGGGCGGGGTGTCGGGTGTGAGTTCAAAAATGGCGTTTAACCGTGTCCTGGCAACACGAATAGTCTGGAATCGGGCCCAGATGGCCACAGCGCGCTGCAGTGGCTGGATGGAACGTCCGGCAAGCATGCTGCAGGCCGAAAGGCCGCCGATGGTCAGATCGTGGTTGATCACCTGGATGCTGCCGAAGGCAACAATGGCGACCGTCGTCAATTGCGCGAAAAAAGAGCCGATGTTTTGCGCATCGGCACTCTCCATGCCGACGTTGTGTGCCCCGAGCGCACAGGCATCCTGCAACCGTTCGTAGCGGCGCAGCATCATGGCCTCCATGGCCATGGACTTGACCGCGTGGATGCCGTTTAGTACCTCGATGATGAAGTTGACGCGGATGTCATCCGCCTTCATGCGTTCCGAGACGGCATGATGCAGTTTGTCGCCGATGTAGATCGTGAACAGCAGGAACAGAATGAAGACGATCACCGGAATCAACACCAGAAAACCAGCCAGATGCCAGATCATGATCAGAAAGATCGGCACGAATGGCAGATCGAGGATCACCAGGACCGCCGCTCCGGAGTAGAAATCCTTGATGACGTTCAAGGCGTTGAGCCGTTCCAGATGGACACCGGAACCGGCCCGTTCGTAATCGGCGAGGTTTAACGAGAAGAGCCGTTCCATGGCACTGACACCGGCGTTGTGCTCGAAACGGGCGCCAAGCCAGGCACCGATGTAGGAGCGCCCCATTTTCAACAGCGCTTCGATCAGCAGGGCACCGGTCACGCCGAGCAGAAGCCAACTCAAGGTGCTGACGGCCTCGTTCTGCAAAATCCGGTCATAGACCTGCAAAAGCGTCAAAGGCAACACCAGCGCCAAAAGATTGAGCAGGGTCGAAACCAGCATCAGATCCCAGATGGAATCCGCGACCACGGAAAAAGGGGTCAGGCGTGCCGGCCAGCCATCCTTGGAGAAAAATGCATCGTTTACCATGCCTGTTCCCTCACCTGCGACCCCCTGATTCTGCATACTGCCTACTTATCGGTTGAGCACTTATGCATTTCAAGCAAGAATATCCAAAGCCTGTTCGAATCCGGCCCCAAACTCCTTGATACGGCGTCACGGTGTCACTGCGCTGCCCCCTGCAATACCGTGAATAGTGTGCTGCTTGCAATCATCGCTCCAACAGGCACAATTTTTGCTCATATATGAACCATCGTCAACGGTTTCTTGCAATTATGGAAAAACGCGTGAAAAGGGGTTCACTTACATCCGCGCTCGTCGTGCTGCTCGCCATGAGCCAGAGCACTCCGGCGTGGTCCCTGACACTCGGTGACGCGGTCAACGAGGCGATGCGTTCCAATCCCAAGCTCCTGGCCGCCGGGCAGGAGCTCGAAGAGACACGTCAGAAGATTCGTCAGGCCTTTGCCGGCTATCTGCCCACCGTGGACTTCAACATGGGCACTGGTCGCGAATGGACCAATACCGCCACGACCCGCTTTGTCGACCGCGGGGGGGTGACGTTGAACCGTGGCGAAGCCGGCTTGAACATCAACCAACCGCTTTTCGACGGCTTCAACACCGTCAACAAGGTCGATCAGGCGCGCGCGCAGGTGCAGAGTGCCGACTATTCGTTTCTCGATACCGCCGAAACCGTCACCCAGGATGTTGCCCTGGTTTATGCCGAGGTGCAGAAGCAGCGCAAGCTGTTGGAGTTGGCCAAGGAGGCGATGAGCCTCCATTCGGAGATTCTCGTCAAGACGCGCCAGACCATCAAACTCGGCATCACCGCCGAGATGGATGCCCGTCTGACCGAAAGCCGCGTCTCGCTGATCGCCTCGGAATTGGCCGCCACCGAAGGACAGTTGCGCGCTGCCGAGAGTCGCTTCGCCACGCTGGTGGGTTTTCCTCCCGGTGATCTGGAGATCCCGCTGATCGACAAAAAATATCTCCCGACCGAACGGGCCGATGCCCTGGAAACCGCGTTGAATCGCCACCCCTCCCTGTTGTCCGCCAAGGCCGATCTGGAGGCGACGCGTGCGGAAAGCAAGGCCAGTGCCGCCTCGCTCTGGCCGAAGATCAGCCTGGAGATGGCCATGTCCGACAGCAACAACGTCGGCGGCGAACGCAGCTACTCCCAGGATGCCATGGCGATGGTGCGCTTCAAGTACAACCTCTTTCGCGGCGGGGCGGACAGCTCCAAGTTGAAGGAGAGCGCGCACAAGGCGGCCCGTTTTCGTGACAAGTTGGAGGAGGTGCGCAACCAGGTCGAAGAGAAGGTCAACCGCTCCTGGAACGCCTTGATCGCCTCACGCGCCCGGTTGCAAAACCTGGAAAAACATGTCGAGACCATGCGCGCGGTCCATCGGGATCGTCAGGAGCAGTATCGCCTCGGCAGCCAGACCATGCTCGATTTCTTGAACTCCGAACACGAACTCCAGGCCGCCAGACGGCTGCTGGTCGAAGAGGAGTTTCAATTCATGATGGAGTCATTCCGGCTGCTCGCCGCCATGGGCCTGTTGAAGGAGACGCTGGTTCCTCCGGAAGGCACGACGATCACTGAACCGCTCCTCAAGCCGATCCGGGAGACGCGAACCGGGGCCAAAGGGGCAACCAGGGAGCGGGAGTCTTTTGCCTGGAATCCGAAACCGACTGCCGAGAGCGGTAAAGTGTCTGCTGCAAACCGTGAATCGGTCTCAACCTCCACAGAACCATCCTTGATCTGGAAAGAGTCCTCGAATCGGGCTGAATTCTCGCCGGAGAGCACTGCCTCGAAACCGAGCGGCGAGCCATCCCAAAAGAGATCCGCCAAAGCGCCCAGGAAAGGCACCAGCAAGGCGCGCGTCCAAGCCCCCCCGCCGGCAGATGCCCCGTTGACCGCAGCCCAGGAAGAGGCGATGAACCACCTGGTCGAGGCGCTGTTCCAACCCGAAGCCGAACAGAACGCCTCCCTGCCGCTGCCGGCAGAGGTCTCGGGTACGCAGCAGAGTTCGCAAGTCTCGACAACAGCCTCATCCCCGTCGCCCGAGGAGCGCATTCCGGCAGATGAGGCACGCGCTGCACTGGTCGCCACGGCAGGCAACAAGGGACAGAGCAGTTCCGGCGCCTTGAACCAGGCACTGGACGCGCTGGCCAAGACGGTGGAGAACTCGAGCGAAATTCCTCCGGCTCCATTTGTCAGCGAGGCCAAGAGCACTTCAGAGCGCCATACCGAAGCGAACAACGGCGATGGAGAGCGGGTGCCGCCCAAAGAACTGGCCAAGTTGATGAGCCACGAGGAGCGCACACCCACCGCCAAATACCCGCCCATGGACCTGTTGCAGTATACGATTCAGATCGGGGCGTTCAGCGAGGAGGCGGCGGCGGTGAAACGGATCGGCCAGTTGCAGGCCAAGGGGTATGATCTTTACTTGCAGGAGATCCGGGATGCGGCGGACAAGGTCTGGTATCGGGTCTCGATCGGACGACTGGAGAACGAACGCGAGGCTTACACCCTTCTGAAAGAATTCACCGAGCAGGAGGGCAGCCCCGGATTCGTCACCCCGGTGGCCCGTCAGGGAACTTCGACCATCGAACAATCCCTGCCATTTGTGGATCAGCCCGTTCCCGCCAAGACGGATAAAGGGAGCGTGAAAGCGGGCCAGGATCAACGTGGCTCGTCCGAATCCTCTGCAAACCAACCCGTCATCGACAAAAAGAGCGAGCCGCAGAGCGTCCGATCCGGGTCAGCGATCGCATCCTCGACCCCCATGGAAGGGTTTGCCGTGCAGGTGGGCGCCTTCCGCAATCCGATGGATACCGAAAAGAGGCTGGAGCAGCTCTCCGGGTTCGGCTTTGATCTGTATTTGAACGAAACCCGCGATGCTTCCGGCCATAACTGGCAGTTGATCTGGATCGGACGGTTCGACTCCCAGACTGCGGCGCAAAGCGCTGCGGAGGCCTATTTCCAAAAGACCGGTGAGGCGGCCCAGGTGATCCCCATCCGCCCCTCCACCCCCGAAGATCCGCAACTCATCACCCGGATCGGCCCGGCCAGCTGATTGTGGTTGCATTTTGTCGGACTGCAAGCCGAAAATCCAGTTCAGTGGCAGTCACAACATGGGCATTTCCCGCTTTAATCGGTGCTCCTGGAACAGGGTGCCGATTGTTTGCAAATACCCTGATGGCGTGAATCCGACCGATCAATCAACACCGTTTCAGAGCCGATGCAGCCACAGAGCATGACGCCTCAGAAGGCATAAAGAAAATAGTGTGTTGTTCAGCCAGAATTCACTTCGTACGATCTGAAATGAGCGCAATCGCATCGAGATACTTGTGAATCACAATCTGCTCGTCGAATTCACGCTCAACCTTGTCTCGCCCGCGCTTTCCCATCGCTTCCCGTTCAGCAGGTGACAAACTCGCGATTTTGTACATCATTTCCGCAAGATTTTCTGCATCCATCGGGCGACACAAATAGCCATTAACCCCATCGACAACCACCTCACGACATCCAACCGAATCTGTCGTCACGATCGGACGGGCCATTGCAGCAGCCTCCAACAGGGTGCGGGGCATCCCCTCGCGGTAGGATGGCAATACGACACAATCCGCTTGCGCGATTTCATCGCTGACA
This sequence comes from Magnetococcus sp. YQC-9, assembly GCA_039908105.1. Lineage (GTDB taxonomy): Bacteria > Pseudomonadota > Magnetococcia > Magnetococcales > Magnetaquicoccaceae > Magnetaquiglobus. The sequence goes on along the minus strand of JAMOBI010000026.1, from coordinate 2,034 downwards.
TGGTCGCTGACTCCAAGATAACCGATGACACCCTCTGCAATCCACGCATCCATTTGGCTTTTAGAGATCGCTGCAGGGTTCTGGACATCGATCAAACCCAACAAATAAAACTCCGCATTCATCGATTGTTGCTTGAGGAGACGCGCCGCTGCCACGTATTCACCCACCCCCTTGTCCCACAGCATCCGTGCGATCAACAAAAAACGTAACGGTGTGACGTTTGGCAAGGGAACCGGGACAAATTTTATCAGATCGATCCCGGATCCGGGCAATCGATCCGCAATGGCAGATGAGACCAGGCCACCTTCTACAAATAACCGATAGTCATCACCGTTCTGAAAAAACACTTTAGCTGAACGAAACAACGCCGTACGATACAGAGTACGTACAAGCTGATTCAGCCAACCACCTCGAAGAAATACTGAACCCAAACCGGAAATGTTGTTGATCACTGGAATGCCTAATATATGTGCAGCCCATGAACCATAGACATTTGGCTTGACGGTAAAGCCTAAATAAACATCCGGTTGCACAACAACCAACAAGCGCAGAAATCGCCAGAACAGCAACACATCCCGCAGTGGATTGGTACCGTGATTATCCATCGGCAAAGGCAGATAGCGACACCCCAGCGCTTCGACGTTTGATACGTATTCGTCTGGCGGCGCAACGGCTATCACCTCATAACCTGCTGAGATCAATCCACGAATCAATCCTGCCCTGAAATTGGCCAGATTCCAAGTCGTGTTCAATGCAATCAATATTTTCACTTGGTTTCCAATACCTGTAACGAAAAATCAGCCCGGTGCAAAATCCTCGGCACTGGGCTTTGACTATTCGCAGATACACGCATGATGTGAATTTGACCGATCAGGCCCATCGGCTCACCCCATGATCAAGTTGTTTTCCTTGTTTGCAAGATTGCTTTCACCGTGAGTGGTGCATTCCGAAGTCTCGGTTTGACAGTTGGTATCTAAACCGCACCTGCTTTGGGATGCGTAGTTTTTTGCAAGGCTTGAGTGCAAGATGTGAGCGTCGTTTCCAAAAAGCGGAAACGACGCTCACGAAGGCCGCGCGCAGCGCATTTTTCGCAAAAGGCGCGAAAAATGCTTCTTTTGAAGAGCGCGCTAAAGTCAAAAACTAAAGTCCGAAGGGCTTTGCCCTTGGATCCCACCAGGGGGATAATCCCCCTGGACCCCTATTAATGGAACTACGCATCCCGTGATGGTTGCGGTTTAAACAATATCGAATAAAATTATGATTGATCAAATGGACATCCAATGTCCTTTGAGACCCTTCCGACATCCTGGCATAGATGTTTGTGCGTCGTCGAAAGGCGCTGTTGCGACGACGAATGGCAGCATGTTGTCTTTCCAGATGGTTGGCATGGATCCCCAGAGCACGGATGTCTTGCACGGTTTCCGGATGTTCGAGTGCAGGGCTTGGTGTTTGGGCGGCTTTGGTGCTTGGTTTATGGTTCTGGCACCCTTTAAACCGTACCTGTTTTGGGATGCGGGTTTTTCTGCAAGGCCGCGTGCCAGATGCGAGCGTCGTTTCCAACCTTGCATGCTGGGAGGAGAACCCCCTCACCCCCCGACCGTGGAACTCCAAAAGCACGGGTTCCACGGTAAAAGCGGAAACGATGCTCGCGAAGACGGCGTGCGGCATATTTTTCGCAATAAACGCGAAAAATGCTTCTTTTGAAGAGCGCGCGCAAGTCAAAACCAAAACCCTGGGAGAGGAACCTTACCGGCCCCGTTCTTTATTTTACCAGAAAAAACTCTCATTCCAAGCCGGATGCGGTTTTGTTTCTGTTTTGATGGTCTCATTAATATGCATAAGACTGATTTACAGTCTCAGCCAGCATCGGTCAAGGGTAATCAAACAGCCGTCAATTTTCACCACGTGAATGGCGAGGGCACTGGGCTCCGACTGTTCTGATCGCCCTTGACCGATGCTGGTAGAGGCTGTAAATCAGCCTTATGAACATTATTGAAACCATAATCTGTCCGTCGTGCCAGCTTGTCGGTGCCG
>JAMOBI010000191.1:0-2771 GCA_039908105.1 Magnetococcus sp. YQC-9 | reverse complement strand
AAATGCCCTACATCACGAGCGTGGAACGGATTGGTATGGAAAAAGGGCGATTGATCGGCATCCAGATTGGCGAACAGAGAGGCCGCCAGGAAGGCCGCCAGGAAGGCCGCCAGGAAGGCCGCCAGGAAGGCGAGGCCAAAATGCTGACACGCCTATTGCAACGCCGTTTTGGTATGGTGCCGGAATGGGCCCGTGAAATGATCGCCAAGGCGGATTTATCGTCCTTGGAAGAGTGGGGAGTGCGGCTTTTGGATGCCAAATCCCTGGAGGATGTGTTCGTGGAGTGATCCTGGCCATGAGTGTTTTTCTCAAAGGTCACTGGGGGAATCAAAAAATGCTCTTCATCACGAGCGTGGAACGGATTGGTATGGAAAAAGGGCGGTTGATCGGCATCCAGATTGGCGAACAGAGAGGCCGCCTGGAAGGCCGCCTGGAAGGCCGCCTGGAAGGCGAGGCCAAAATGCTGACACGCCTATTGCAACGCCGTTTTGGTATGGTGCCGGAATGGGCCCGTGAAACGATCGCCAAGGCGGATTTATCGTCCTTGGAAGAGTGGGGAGTGCGGCTTTTGGATGCCAAATCCCTGGAAGAAGTGTTCGTGGAGTGATCCAGGCCATGAGCGTTTTTCACAAAGGCCATTGGGGGAATCAAAAAATGCTCTTCATCACGAGCGTGGAACGGATTGGTATGGAAAAAGGGCGGTTGATCGGCATCCAGATTGGCGAACAGAGAGGCCGCCTGGAAGGCCGCCAGGAAGGCGAGGCCAAAATGCTGACACGCCAATTGCAACGCCGCTTTGGTGTTGTGCCCGATTGGGTCAATGAAATGATCGCCAAAGCGGACTTGTCGTCCTTGGAAGAGTGGGGGGTGCGGCTTTTGGATGCCAAATTCCTGGAGGATGTGTTCGTGGAGTGATCCTGGCTATGAGTGTTTTTCTCAAAGGCCACTGGGAAAATCAAAAAATGCCCTACATCACGAAAGTCGTTTCCGTCTTTTGGAAACGACTCCCGCATTTTGCACGCGGCCTTGCGAAAAATCAAGCATCTCAAAATGGGTGTGGTTTAGGTTAACGTAAGACACCACCCACATTTCAAGTTGAATGCGGTTTAAGTCCCAGACCCTGCCGGGCGCGACAATCGCTTCCAGACCCCATGATGGTTTATCACTCCCGCCGCAACCTTGTCGCCACCCGCTCGGCCAGCGTCAATGTGAGATCCAACGCTGCTTCATCATGCGCCAACGAAATGAATCCCGCCTCAAAAGCACTCGGAGCCAGATAGACCCCCTCTTGCAACATGCCATGGAACCACTGGTTGAACCGTTTGAGATCGCAGTTGGAAACCTCGGTGAAATTATTGACCGCAGATGCAGGGGTGAAAAAGAGCCCAAACATCGATCCCACATGATTGATCAGACAGGGAATATTGCTCGTACACATCACCTGACCCAACCCCTTGGTCAGATAACGGGTCTTGGCCGCCAGATTGGCATACACCCCTGGTTGATCGAGCAGATCAAGGGTCGCCAGACCAGCGGCCACGGCCAGCGGGTTGCCGGACAAGGTTCCCGCCTGATAAACCGGACCAGCAGGCGCGATCATCTCCATCCATTTTTTCGGACCACCATAAGCACCGACCGGAAGACCACCGCCGATGATCTTTCCCAACGTGGTCAGATCGGGTCGGATGGCGTAGAGCGTCTGCGCACCACCCCGATCGACCCGCAGGCCGGTCATCACCTCATCGAAGATCAACAGCGAGCCATGCTGATCGCAGACGCGCCGCAGCCCCTCCAGGAATCCGGCCACCGGCAGCACACACCCCATGTTACCGGCCACCGGCTCAACGATCACGGCAGCGATCTCAGCCCCACGTTCGGCCCACAACGCCTCGACCGCTGCCAGGTCATTGAACGGCAACACCAGCGTGTCGCGCGCTGCGGCACGGGTGATTCCCGGCGAGGTGGGCACCCCGAAGGTGGCCAAACCCGATCCGGCGGCCACCAGCAATCCATCGGCGTGGCCGTGATAGCACCCCTCGAATTTGACCAGCACGTCGCGACCGGTGGCTGCGCGCGCCAAACGGATGGCGCTCATCACCGCCTCGGTGCCGGAGTTGACCAGCCGGACCATCTCCATGCCGGGAAACCGTTCGATGATTCGCTCGGCCAGGGTGATCTCCGCCTCCGTGGGCGCACCGAACGAACAACCGCTCTCCGCCGCGCGACGAATCGCCTCCACCACCTGCGGATGGGCATGACCAACGATCAAGGGGCCCCAGGAGCCGACATAATCAATGTACTCTTTGCCATCGACATCGGTGATGCGAGCCCCCTGGCCTGAACGGATGAACGGGGGTGTACCCCCGACAGATTTAAAGGCGCGCACCGGGCTGTTGACCCCCCCAGGTATCACGGTTTTCGCCTTGTGAAACATCTCTTCGGAACGCAACATGGTTTTCTCCAGTGTGATTGATTCATGTCCCTACTGTTATAGGGGGCCTTAGGATCGAAGGTTCTCGGTGGAGATCTGGAGGCAAAACCTCCAAGATTTTGATTTTTTTTTAAACCGCACCCAGCTCGGAATGTGTAGTCTTTACTGGTAAAAAAAAGAAAGGGTCTGGGAGATTCATCTCCCAGGGTTTTGCCTTTGCCTTTAAACCGCACCTGCTTTGGGATGCGTAGTTTTTTGCAAGGCTGCGTGCAAGCTGTGAGCGTCGTTTCCAAAAAGCGGAAACGACGCTCACGAAGGCCGCGCGCGGCGCATTTTTCGC
>JAMOBI010000025.1:0-44543 GCA_039908105.1 Magnetococcus sp. YQC-9 | reverse complement strand
ATATATGGATGCAACTTTTCTCTGGTTGACTCGGTGAAAATTTTTCCTTGCAAAGCGGGGCGGACCATATATGGGAGATTCATCTCCCAGGGTTTTGCTTTTGACTTTAGCGCGCTCTTATAAGAAGCATTTTTCGCGTTTTTTGCGAAAAATGCGCCGCGCGCGGTCTTCGCGGGGGTCGTTTCCGCTTTTTGGAAACGACCCCCGCATCTTGCACGCAGCCTTGCGAAAAACTACGCATCCCAAAATAGGTGCGGTTTAGGTTAACCCCAGGCTGAAACGGTTAAGGAAAAGCGATCCGTCGTCACCGAAAAAATCACCACAGTGACCCCAACACCTGACCTGCCGCAGCCATATCAACAGGGATGGAATCACCAAACCGTCTCAAAAGCGCCCATGGATACGCCATCACCCCTCGATCAAAAGTCGCATCAACTCCTCGGCGGAGATGCTGGCTGCGGTCTGGCCACCATCCAGCAAACCATCCGCCAGATCGCGTTTGTGACGATGCAGGTCAACGATCTTCTCCTCGATCGAATCGCGGATCACCAATCGATAGATCGTCACCGGTCGCTGCTGCCCAAAACGATGCGCCCGGTCGGAGGCCTGATCCTCCACCGCCGGATTCCACCACGGGTCCATATGGATCACGTAATCGGCGGCGGTGAGATTCAACCCCAGTCCGCCGGCCCTCAGACTGATCAGGAACAGATCCCCCACCCCGGATTGAAACGCCTGCACCGCTTCGCGGCGGGCTGCAGGCGACGTGGAGCCGTCGAGATACTGGTAGACGATCCCCTCCTGATCCAACAACTCGCGAATGATGGCCAGATAACTGGTGAACTGACTGAAAACCAACGCCTTGTGGCCGTTGGCCAACAGCTCTTCGAGCACCTCCCGGAACAACGCCACCTTGGCACCCGACAATCCGCACTCCGGAACCACCAGCGCCGGATGACAACAGGCACGCCGCAATTTGGTGATCTCAGCCAAAATCTGAAAGCGTCGCTCCTCCTCCGGCACCTGACTGGCGATCAAACGCTCCACCGCGTTGCGACGCAACGCCTCGTAAAAGGCGCGCTCCGCATCGTCAAGCTCCACCCGCAGGGTAATCTCGGTGCGCGGCGGCAATTCGTCGAGCACCTGGCTCTTCAAGCGACGCAGCACGAATGGCCGGATCAAGCCCTTCAACCGCAACCGCGCCTCGTCGTTGCCATCGCGTTCGATCGGTCCGGCGAAACGGCGGTTGAACCGCTCCAAAGAGCCCAACAACCCCGGATTGAGAAAACGGAAGATGTTCCACAGCTCGCCCAGATGATTCTCCACCGGGGTGCCGGTCGTCACCATGCGAAAACCCGCAGACAACTCCATCACCGCTTTCGAACGCTTGGTCATGCGATTCTTGATCGCCTGCGCCTCGTCGAGCACCAACGAATGCCAATCGATCGCCGCGAAACGTTCCGCTTCGTTCTGCAACAAGCCATAGCTGCACACCAAAAGATCGAACGGTCCCAACCCGTCCAGCTGCTCCTGCCGGTCCGGACCGCCGAAGATCCGCACGTTCAAAGTCGGTGCCCAGCGTCGGCACTCATCGATCCAGTTCATGCAGACCGAGGTCGGCGCCACCACCAGCGCCGGTCCCTCCGGCGCGCGCGCCACCATCAGCGCCAACGCCTGCAGGGTCTTGCCCAACCCCATATCATCGGCCAGGCAAGCACCCGCACCCCAGGCCGCCAGTCGCAACAGCCACCGTACCCCCTCTTTCTGATACTCACGCAGCTCGGCGGTAAAGGTCGAAGGGATCTCCGGCACCCAATCGTTCAAACGACGCAGTCGCCCAAGCTGCTCCTCCCAACCCGGATCGATCCGCCCAACGCCTGCCTCGCGCATCAACGGCTCCAAGGCTGCGATCGCCAACGGATGGACCTGGCGCTTACCTCCCGCCGCTTGGGAGAAGGCCTCCAACTGCGCCAACCGCTTGCGGAACTCATCGGTCAGGGCCAAATAGCGTCCCTCGCCCAGCGGCACGAACCGGCCCTCGACCCCTTCCAGAAGCTTCAACAACTCCTGCAGGCCGATCACCCGCGACTCATCGACCTGCAAACCGCCATCCACCGCGAACCAGTCCCGCTGCTGCTCAAAGGAGAGCCGCATCGCCCCGAACGACAACGGACGACTCACCCGCAACCGCTCCCCCTCTGGCCACTCCAGTTTGACATCATCCTCCAGATCGTGCAGTTCGGACAACAGCTGCAAACAGGACTCCGGATCGTCGAAGCTCCACTCCCACTCCCGATTGCGACTCGCATGCAACAGCGGTGAACGCTTGAGCACCCGTTCGGCGCGCAGCCGCTCCCCTTTCAGATCCCGATGGGTCTGGGCGCGCCGCCCTCCCACCTCGGCAATCAACGTGGCCGCCCCCTCGCCGGGCGGCAGCCAGGGACCATCGTCGCCGAACGGACGGGTCATGATCTTGACCTTCAATCCCTGATTGAACGGCAACATCTGCACGCGCGGACGCGATACCGCCTCGATCTCCGGCAGATGCTCGCCCACGCCGCCGATCCCGGATTGCAGGGTGGCCAGGGTGGAGAGCCCGGGCAGGATCCGCAACACCCGCTCCCGCTCGTCCGCCGGTATTTCGAGACCCTTGCCGAGAATATCCGCCACCTCCTTGTGGCGCGGCAGAATCTCCACCACCCGACAGCGGGTCGGGGTTTCGCGAACCGCATAAGCGCCGATACGCGAGGCATCCTCGGAGAAGTGGATCAACAGTCTGCCGCCCTCCTCCTTGACGCACAGCTCCGGTTCACCGGCCACCACCTCGATGTTGACCGTCGGCTCCTCCTCCCAAAAGACCAGCGGATGGCCGATCAATAACGGCAGCAGCCGATGCCCCTCCATGCGACTCTCGCGCACCCCGTAGCGGTTGAAATCGACCTCCACCGCCGAACAGAGTCTGGCATCCTGGGCCGACAGCTTGCCGGGCATCAGGGTCAGACCACGCAAAATTCGCTGGGTCATCATCCGACCGCGCGTCCATTCGCCCTTGGCGGTCATCTTCTGCTCACGCGCGGAAACAAAACTTTGACCGTTTTTCGGGATGCTGATCATCCACACCAGACGGCTCGCCTCCCGCAGCTCACTCTCCCTGGAGGCGCCCCGGGAGTCGTGCAGCTCACCCGCCACATCCTCAAGTGCCTCCAAAGCCCACTCCCAGGTCTCCTTGGGACGCAACTGGGCGACGATGCAACGCCGCTCGGCAATCTCACCGCCGGACAACACCGCCATCAATCCGCGCGTCTCACGCGCCAACCAGCAATGACCACTCCCTTCGGCCAGCTCAGCCAGTTCCACGACATCGTTCATCATGCCGCGTGCCTTGTCCGGCTCGATCCAGTATTGGGCCAGTATATGAAAAAAACGACAGGCCGGAGGGATGGTTTGCGGACTCTGTTGCGCCGCGCCGCTCAGCTGGCGCTGATGGATCGACTGGAGGTGCATCTCGTCATCGGGATCCAGGCTGTTGTCACGCTCCAGCCAACTCTTGGCGGCACGCACCCGGTTGTCCATCACCAGCGCGATGGCGAACAACCCTTCGTAAGCCTGACGCAACGGATCATCCCCGACGCGGAACACCCGCTCCATGTACTCCATGGCCGCGCGTCGCTGCAACCGGTTGCCGGTCTTGAGGAGTGCCAGGATGAAATAGAGGCCGCTCGGATGGCGCAGGAAGAGTTTTTTCCCTTTGCCCTTGTTATCCTTCTCGAAGACTCTCTGGTTCTCCTCAAAACTGGAAATGGCCCGCTCATACTCCCCCTGCAGGGCGTACCACCACCCTTTCAGACACAACGGCGACTCCACGGGAAGCGTACCGCGCAGCATCTCCCCGGCCTCCTCCAACCGATCGGCGAGCAGCAGCAGCATCACCAGCAGGTGACGAAAACGTGGTCCGAGCCGTTCATCGTTCGAGGTTCGGTACGTTTCCAATACCGGGATGATCTCGACAAAGGGCAGCGCACCACGGACCACCTCGTGAAGCAGTCCGCTCAACACCTCAGCCTGAAGAATCGGCGCACGCGCGGCAAACCAGTCGGGGCGGAACGGCTGCAGACAGAGTCGCACCAATAACGAGGGCCGGTCATGATCCGGAAAGGCCCGTTCCGCCAATCCCTGAAAATAACGTACCGGATTGATATCGTTTAGAAACAGTCCGATGCGAATCTCGCGCACGCACAGATCCAAAGAGACCGCGCGCGCCATGCCCCAGCTGTACTGGATCACGGCAGGCGAGGTCTCCTGTACCGCAGCCACCAGCACGGCGAGGTTCTCCTCGTCGGCAGAGTACGCATCCATCACCTCCCAGGAAATGGAGGCAGGCACCCGAACCCCGTATTGAGCGCGTGAGATTTTATCCTCGACGATCAGCCCGATGGCTTTCAAATGGGTCAGGGAAACATCCAGCTGATAACTCAGACCCGAACTGCGGGCCCCCGGAATGGATGGCGCGCATTTCTGCAGGGCTTTGAGAATTTCGGTACGTGCGGCAGGCAAGAAGAAAATGGCCAAAAGCTGCATCACGCTGCGATCCATGGGAGAGAGCGCATCCAAACGCGTTTTGATATCCACGCTCGTCATACGGCCTCCATCGACGAACACCAGGCGCGCACCAAACAGCGATCGCAAGCCGGTTTGCGCGCCATGCAGACATGCCGGCCATGCAGAATCAACCAGTGATGCGCATGCAAAAGAAACGCATCTGGAATGGCGGAGAGCAAATCGCGTTCAACCGCCTCCGGGGTTTTGCCCCAGGAGAGACCCAGCCGGTGGGCGACGCGAAAGACATGGGTATCGACAGCCAGGGTCGGCTGGCCAAACGCGATGTTCAACACCACGTTGGCGCTCTTGCGACCCACGCCGGGCAGAGCTTCCAGCGCCTCTCGCTCGCACGGCACCCCCCCCTGGTGACGCTCGACGAGCAGACGGCTTAAGGCAAGGATGTTCTTGGCCTTGGTGTTGAAGAGTCCCAGGGATCGGATGTGCTCGCGAATCACCGCCTCGCCAAGACGCACCATGGCCGCTGGATTCGCCGGATCGCCCGCAGCTGCGAAGAGTGGCGGAGTTGCCCGGTTCACCCCCTTGTCGGTCGATTGGGCGGACAACACCACGGCCACGAGCAGCTCAAAGGGGTTGCGAAACTGCAAAGCCCCCTTGGGATGCGGATCGGCTTTCCGAAAAGTCTCGAATAGTGCGATAATGCGTGCGGTATCCATAACCGGATGATTATCCATGAATCGCAGCCGATAGCAAAGGGGTTCCATGGTCACCGTACTTCACAGCGTCTGCCCCCTGGATTGTCCCGGCACCTGTGCCTTGAAGGTCACCATCGAGGATGGACGCCTGCAGTCCATCGATGGCGATCCCGACCATCCGGTCACACGCGGCATCATCTGCGGCAAGGTGAGCCGCTACCACGAGATTCAGCACGGACCGCGCCTCACCCAACCTTTGCGTCGCGTCGGTCCCAAGGGGCTGGGGGATTTTGCGCCCATCACCTGGGATGAGGCGCTTGAGCGCATCGCGGCTCAAGTGCAGTCGCTGACGCGCGATCCGGGGCCGGCATCGATCCTGCCGATCTTCTACGGCGGCACCATGGGGATCATCCAGCGCCGCGCCTATGCCCGCCTGACGCAAACAGCCGGATTCTCCCAACTCGACGGCAACATCTGCTATGCCATCGGCTGGGCCGGCTGGCGCGCCGGCGTGGGGTTGGCGATCGGTCCGGATCCCACCGAGATCGCCACAAGCGATCTGCCGATCCTTTGGGGGATCAATGCCGCAGCCACCCACATCTCCTTCATGGGCCACGTCCAGCAGGCACGCCGGAAAGGGGCCAAACTGGTGGTGGTCGATCCCTACCGCAACCAGACCGCCCGGCTGGCGGATCTGCATCTGCCCTTGCTTCCCGGCACGGATGGCGCACTGGCCGCCGCGATGATGCACGTCCTTTTGCAAGAGGGGCTGGCCGATCGGGCCTATCTGGCCCGTTACACCGATTTTGATGCCGAAGTCGAACAGCACCTCGCGACACGCACCCCGGAGTGGGCCGCACCGATCACTGGCCTGGATGCCGGGGTGATCCGCGAATTCGCCCGGCTGTTCGGTCGGGCACGGGCACCGTTCATCCGGTTGGGGCTTGGCATGAGCCGGCAGAACAATGGCGCGGTGAACGTGCATGCGGTATCCTGTCTGCCGGCCATCACCGGTGCCTGGCAAAAACCGGGAGGTGGCGCGCTCTTTGCCACCGGCGGGGCGTTTCAGATCTCCGCACAGCCGCTGCCGAAGGGCCCATCTTTCCCCCACCCACCGCGCTCCATCGACATGAGCCGTCTGGGCGCGGCACTCACCGATGCGACCCTGGACCCGCCAATCCGCATGCTCTTTGTTTCCCACGCCAACCCGGCGGTCACCTGTCCGGACCTGCAACGTCTCTACGTGGGCTTGACACGGGAGGATCTCTTCACCGTGGTCCATGAGCAGGTGATGACCGATACCGCGAAGTTTGCCGATCTTCTGCTGCCTGCGACCACCTTTTTGGAGCACGAGGATCTCTACAAAGCCTACGGGCAGTACACCCTGCAACACGCCAAACCGCTGCTGCCCGCCACCGGTCAGGCGATGAGCAACCACGATTTCGTCAACGCCCTGGCGCGCCGTTTGGGCTACGACGACCCCTGCTTTTCGATGGACACCAACGCCACGATCCGGCATGTTCTGACCGCCTCCAACCTGCCCGCGCTCGAAACCTGGAAACAGCCCTGGATCGATTGCACCCCCGCCCGGGAAGAAGCGCACTTCCTCCACGGTTTCCCGCAGGCGGACCAGCGGTTTCATTTCCGCCCCGGCTGGAGCGATGCGCGCATGCCGCCCTTTCCCGATCACTGGCCGGTCAACCATCGGGACGATCCGGCAGAGGCTGCGGCCTATCCATTGGATTTCATGACCCCGCCGGCGTTGGATCTGCTCAATTCGACCTTTTCAATGACCGAACGGGCCAGGCGGCAGCCACCGACCTTGTGGATTCACCCGGAGGATGCGGATCAACGCGGCATTGTCGACGGGGATCGGGTGGCGGTGTACAATGGTGTCGGCCAGTTGACCATGCGTGCGCGGGTGACTGAGGATGTACGGGTGGGGGTGACGCTCTGCGAATCGAACCAGCCGGCAGAGGCATTTCCGGAGGGGATTGGTCTGAATGCCCTGACCCATGCCGACCGGGTGGCGCCCGACGGCGGACCGGCGCTGCACGACAACCGGGTGGAGGTGGTGCGACTGCCCTGAAGGTTGGATTTCGAAAGCGGGCTTGCGGATGGGGAAAGCGGCTTGATCATGGGGTGAACCGATGGGATTGGTCGGTCAAATTCACCCCATTAAGGATATCTGCGAACAGTCGAAGAGCGGTGCCATACATCTACCGGGGGCGGTAACCGCCCCCGGAGCTGCATTAAGAATTACTGCCCGCCACCCAGGCTGTGCACATAGATGGTCAGCTTCTTGATATCGAGTTCGGAGAGCTTGCGACCAGACTCCTTGGCACCCGCACCCCAGGCCGGCATCTCACCACTGCGACCCTTGGCGATCGACTCGCGCACCACTTTCGGATCCCCGCCATACAGCCAGATCGCATCCGTCAGGTTGGGCGCACCGATCTGCGGCAGCGGTTGGCCAGCGACCGTCCCCTTGAGTGAACCGTTGCCCTTGTCACCGTGACAGCTGTTGCAGGTCGCCTCTCCATGGAACAGCGCATCTCCGCGGGTGATCGCCGCCTTGTCGGACGACTTGCCGGAGAGTGAGAGCACATACGCGGTCAGATCATCCACCTGGGAATCGGAGAAGTTGCCACCCGCCGCTTTCAGGTGCGCCGGCATCTGGCCGGTGCGCCCGCTGGTGATCGACTCGTGAATCGTGTCGAGATCGCCACCGAACAGCCAGTCGTCATCAGCCAGGGTCGGGAAACCGCCCGCCTTCACACCAATACCCGCCGGACCGTGACAGGGGGCGCAGTTGTCACCGAACAGCGCCTTGCCACCGGAGATCGAGAATTGCAACAACTGGTTGTCCTTGCTGATATCCTTCAAGGAGAGCTTTTCCAGTTTGTCGTTGAAGACCTTCTGCCTGGCCTTGGCCTCATCCATCTCCTTCTGATATTCGCCGCGCATGGTCTCTCCCAGCGTGCCCGGCGTGAAGCCGTCCGGCAGGGGCCAGGCCGGATAAAGTACCCAGTAGACCACTGCCCAGATGATCGTGGCATAAAAGCTGTTCAACCACCACTTCGGCAGGGGATTGTTGTACTCCTGCAAGGGAAAGCCCTCGTCGTCATCCCATTGGTGGCCCGTTGTATCCAAATCTTTATGATTGTCCGCCATGATATGGGTCTCCTTCTCCTCTTAGCGGGCCTTGGTCTGTTGACCGGAAAAATCCACCAGCGTACCCAACATTTGCAGATAGGCCAGCAGGGCATCCAGTTCGGTGAGTTTTTCGGGTTTGCCGTCGAACTCCGCCTTCGGAACTTTTTTGCCATAGCGCTTGATCAGACCCGCGCCATCGGCGGTCGACGAAGCCTGGTCGGGCAGATCCTTCTTGGCATTGGCGACCTGCTCATCGGTGTAGGGCACGCCCACCATCGACATCACCTTCATCCGTTTTTCGATGTCATCATACTTGAGTTCATTTTCCTGCAACCACGGATAGGCCGGCATCACCGACTCGCGCACCACGTTCTGGGGCTTCTGCATATGGGCCCGGTGCCACTCGTTGGAGTATTTGCCGCCGATGCGCGCCAGGTCCGGACCGGTACGCTTGGATCCCCATTGGAACGGGTGATCGTACATGCTCTCCGCAGCCAGCGAGTAGTGACCATAACGCTCGGTCTCGTCGCGGAACGGACGGATCATTTGCGAGTGGCAGTTGTAGCACCCCTCGCGGATGTAGATGTCGCGGCCTTTGAGTTCCAAAGGCGTGTAGGGACGCATCCCTTCGACCTTTTCGATGGTGCTCTTGATGAAGAAGAGCGGGACGATTTCGACCAGACCGCCGATGGAGACCATGATCAGGGTCAGGATGGCCATCAGTGGAATGCTTTTTTCGATGGTACTGTGTTGCATCGTGATCCTCCTGATCAAGCGGCCTTGGCCGAAGTTTGGGTGGCACCACCGATGGTCTTGGCAATGTTGTAGACCATCACCAACGCACCGACGAGGAAGACGATGCCGCCGATGGCGCGGAACAGATAGTACGGATGCATAACGGCAACGGATTCGGCAAAGGAGTAGCTCAAGTTGCCGAAGGAGTCATAAGCGCGCCACATCAGCCCCTGCATGATGCCCGAGATCCACATCGGCACGATATAGATCACCACGCCGATGGTAGCCAGCCAGAAGTGGACGTTGACCAGACGCAGGGAGTAGAGCTGTGTGTTCCACAGTTTCGGCATCATATGATACAGACAGGCGAACGACACCATGGCAACCCAGCCCAGAGCACCGGAGTGGACGTGTCCGACGGTCCAGTCGGTGTAGTGGGAGAGGGCATTGACCGCCTTGATCGACATCATCGGCCCTTCAAAGGTGGACATGCCGTAGAAGGAGAGCGAAACGATGAAGAAGCGCAGGATCGGATCGGTACGCAGTTTGTGCCAGGCACCGGAGAGGGTCATGATGCCGTTGATCATGCCACCCCAGGAGGGGAGGAGGAGCATGATGGAAAAGGTGGCGCCCAGCGTGCTGGCCCAATCCGGCAAGGCGGTATAGTGCAGGTGGTGCGGACCGGCCCAGATGTACATGAAGCAGAGCGCCCAGAAGTGGACGATGGAGAGCCGGTAGGAGTAGACCGGACGTTCCGCCTGTTTCGGCACAAAATAGTACATCAGTCCCAAAAAAGCGGCGGTGAGGAAGAAGCCGACAGCGTTATGCCCGTACCACCACTGGATCATGGCATCCTGGACACCGGCCCAGACCGGGTAGGAGTCGGTGAGGCTGACCGGGATGGCCAGGTTGTTGAAGATGTGCAGGATGGCGACGGTGATGATGAAGGAGAGCAGGAACCAGTTGGCCACGTATATGTGGGGTTCCTTGCGCCGTGCCAGGGTGCCGACGAAGTTGATGAAGTAGGCGACCCAGACCACGGTGACCAACAGGTCGATCGGCCAGATCGGCTCGGCGTACTCCTTGCCCTGGGTGATGCCGAGGGGATAGGTGATCACCACCAGCACGACCACCAGGTTCCAACCCCAGAAGGTGAAGTTGGAGAGGAAGTCGGAGAAGAGACGCGCCTTGCAGGTACGTTGCACGATGTAGTAGCTGCAGGCGAAAAGCACCGATCCGCCGAAGGCGAAGATCACGGCTGAGGTGTGCAGGGGACGCAGACGGCCAAAGGTGATGTAGGGGATGTTGGCGTTGAGTTCCGGGAAGGTCAGCTCCAGGGCGATGATGACCCCCACCAGAAAGCCCACCACCGCATAAATTACTGCGGCGATGGAGAACTTTTTGATTACTTCATAGTCATACGTTCGTGCAAGGTTTTGGTCCACTTCCGTCCTCCTTACTCATGAGAATGCGAAAACATATTTTTTGTTCTGTTTGGGATGAGGTTTCCCGTGACATTGACTGGGAACCGTTATATATACATTTTTAAATGTGTGCAATGAATTTAATCAAAAAAAGTTGAAATTTTGATAAATGTCAACCGGGAGCTAGATGTAAACGATGGAAACGACCTCTCTTTATGCAGAATGGAAAAAAATCTATCCCCGCTATCAATCAGGATTTTTTCGGACCTTGCGGCTTTGGCTGTTTGCGGGGGAGTTGGGAATCTTTTTCCTCCTGCCCTGGTTGCGTTGGGAGCGACCTGGAGGACTTCCGAACCAGGCGGTGCTGTTCGATTTGCCGGGTCGGAAGTTCTATATCTTCGATTGGATGATATGGCCTCAGGATATCATCCTCTTAGCCTTTTTGTTGATCGCGGCAGCCATCGGTCTTTTTTTTATTACTGCACTCGCTGGACGGGTCTTTTGCGGCTATATGTGTTTCCAGACCATCTGGACCGATCTGTTTTTGTTGATCGAGAAGCTCTTCGAGGGCAATCGCAACGCAAGAATCAATCTCGACAGGTCGCCGTGGAGCGTCTTGAAGCTCCGCATCAAGCTCTTCAAGCAGTTGACCTGGTTGTTCGTCAGTCTGATGACCGGTTTGGCGTTCGTGCTCTATTTCGCGGACGCGCCGACCCTGTTCCAGCAGTTCTTGACCGGTGAGGCACCGTTTCCCGCCTGGTTCACCCTCGGATTCCTGACCGTCACCACCTACGTGATGGCTGGCTACGCCCGTGAGCAGGTGTGCATCTACATGTGTCCCTATGCCCGTTTCCAGGGGGTGATGTTCGACGAGGATACCCTGATCGTCGCTTATCACCCGGAGTTTGGCGAACCGCGCGAATCCAATCGCCGCAAGCGCACCGAAATGGGCGGGGCCGTGGGTGCCTGTATTGACTGCAACTCCTGCGTCACGGTCTGTCCGACCGGTGTGGACATTCGCAAGGGGCAGCAGTACGAGTGCATCACCTGCGGACACTGCATCGACGCCTGCGATGATGTCCGCGCCAAAACCGGCATGTCAGAGCGTTTGATTCGTTACACCTCGCTGCGCGAGATGCGTGAGGGCAACACAAACTGGATGCGTGGACGCACCATCGTTTATGCGCTGTTGTTGTCGACCTTTCTGGGTGGTATCGTATTCTATATGGCCCGGCATGATGTGGTGGAGTTCACCGCCATCGGCCATCGTCAGCCGTTGTATATCCTGCAATCGGATGGCGGTATTCAGAACAACTTTACCGTGCGCGTGCTCAACATGACCACTTCACCTCAGACCTACGCCTTGGGGATCCAGGATCTCTCTGGCGTGACCCTGACCGTGGGTGCCGCAAACGAGCGCGATGCCGAGGGCCGTCCGTTGTTGTCGGTGACACCGGGTTCGGTGACCACCTTCTCGGCCTATGTGCGACAGACCCCGGCCAATGTGCAGGCGGGAAACCTCGATTTTCACTTCACCCTGACCGCCCAGTCATCCGGTGGGGGGGCGGCAACCTATAAAAGTGTCTTTATGAGGCCATGATGGAACCGATTCAGGAGAATCTTCCCAAGCGGAGATTTTTTCGGCTTGAGCCTTGGCCGACTGCCATAGTATTGTTTTTCATGGTGGTCTTCGTGGTCAACATACTCTTCGTGCGTTTGAGCCTGAACTCATGGACCGGACTGGTGACCGAAGGGGCTTACGACAAAGGGTTGGCTTACAACAAGGTCATCCAGGCGCGCGAGGCGCAGGAAACGCTCGGCTGGCGCGTCACCCTGGATGATGCGGCATTGCGGGTCGGATCGGAGAGCCGCTTGCGCTTGGCGATTGTGGATAAACAGGGCGCACCGGTGATTGGCGCACGGGTCAACGGTCGCCTGGTGCGGCCTGTGCAACAGGGTTATGACCGGGATTTTATCATGCAGGAGGCTCAACCCGGAGCCTATGAGGTGGGGTTGTCGATCCCCATGCCGGGGATCTGGGAGTTGCAGGTGAGCGTGGACAAGGCCGAAAGGGTGTATCGTCTGACGCGTCGGGTACAGGTGTCCGCTTCGGCTCTGGGAGGATAGAATGGATTTTGATTCTTTGGTATCGTTCACGCGCCAGTTTGCGCTGGTCTGGTTTTTTGTTTTGTTCGTCGCGATCATCGTCTGGGCCTATTGGCCGGGTCACAAGAAACGCTACGAGCAGGAGGGGAAAAAAATCCTGGAGGAGGCTGATGAGTAGCGGATTGCGCGTCAACCCTCGGTTTGGCCGTCGGGTATGCTTTGCCTGGCTGATTCTGCTGCTGGCCATCCATACACCGATCGATGCCATTTTTGGGAATGTTCTCGGGAGCATCATTCCGGAGGCCAGGGCTGACTTGCCGGCTGGTACGGTGCCCATGGGAACGTTTAATGCCGAAGTGGGTGCCCATGGACGTGCGATTGAGGAGCAAGAACAGTTAAACAGTGCCTTGCAACGTCTCAAAGAGTTTAGAACGTTCCTGGTTATCTGGATCATAGTGATGTTGGTCGGTTTCCTGTTTTGGTGGTTCCGTCCGCGCCGGACGTGGGTGCCACATGAAGCAGTCAAGCCCGAGGAACCGATGATCGATGTGGAGGTTGAAGAGGTGACGGTTGCGGACAGGTCGTTGCCTTCGGATGAGGAACGGCGCCGCTCGCGCGATGCATTGATCACCCTGGCCTTGGCATGGGAGGAGCGCTATGGACTGCCGCCGCTGCAATTATCCGTGATTGCGGCGCGCGATGCGGCGCTTTTGGTCGGCATGTCCGACGAGCGCTATTCGTTGCACATGCAGGATCGGGTGGTTCCCGCACCGAGTGATGTGGATTTTATTTTCAATAAGAACAAGTACGTTGTGCGTAGCGTTCGACGCACGTCGGGAGGGGAGTTGCTTTTCATTCCCCCGGCGCCATCGAGCGGATGGGATTTCCTGATCTTTATTCTTTATGATACAAAGTTTGCCATTGTCGGTGCCTGGCAAATGACGATTGATCTGTATCAGACTCGGTGCACGGGTCGGGAGCGTCTGACGCCAGAGAATCTCCAGGATGGGAAAAATCTATTGAGTTTCGTGCAGACGACCTCGGATTGAGAGAATCGTTCAACCATTGAACCCGGATCCACCCGTTGCTGACAATCACCAGCTGCGACCTTTTGATCCATCGATAGGTCAAACTGATTTGACAGCTTGGAAGTTTCGCCTTGTTGGTAAAAAAAAGAGCGGGTCTGGGAGATTCCCCTCCCAGACCCGCTCTTTTTTTTTACCAATAAACCGCACCCATTTTGGGATGCGTAGTTTTTCGAAGTCTGCGTGCAAAATGCGGGAGTCGTTACAGCTGAATTTTCATCTGTTGCTGTATCTCTTCCGGACGCTGCTGGATCTGTTCGATCGAGTCGGCCAGACACAACTCCACCTCCGTGGGACCGATCGCCTGGATGAACAGCCGCTTCTCCTTGATCAAACCCGGACCAAAGGTGATGTTCTTCTCCTGCAACTCCTCGGAACCGCGCGGCAGATTGCCCATGCCGGCCTGCGGCGAGTTGGAGTAGAGCAGCACGAAAGCGCCGCGTGTCGGTACGCCCAGTTCGCGCCATTCGCGATAGGTGCCGTTCTGCAGCAGAATCGGCTGGAAGTAGCCGTTGTTGAGCCGTCCCACGAAGATCCGGAACGGCGCTTCGCCACTCTCGCACGATGGGGTGGCATTCAATGCGAGCAGCGTCTCGCCCGGAATGAGCTTCAACAACCCGATCGCCACACCGGTCTTGGCTGTGGGACGATACGGATTCTCCGGATCGCCGACCGGCGGACGATGCACCACGAATCTCGGGAAGGCGACCGCTTTTTGGATCTCCTCCAAGGCGGTATTCTTGGCAACCCCCTCGGGCGGTGGACACCACTTGAACATCTTGTTCTGCAACATGGCGGCGAACAGCGCCTGGACCAACAACGCGCGACTGGCGTTGCCGGCCTGGAGGATGTGCACCTCGCGCGGGGTGATGCCGCGCGCCTCGAACGCCTGCTTCATGGCGATGAAGAAGCGGTGAATCCCCTTTCCGACCCGGCGCACCAGGAAGTGGTTGATCTTGTCGCGATCGATGCGAAACATCACCGGCACCTTCTCGCGTCCGCGATTCAGGAACTCCAGCTGGATCTCGATAACGTTATCCGGCGGATTCAACGTCAGGGTGTCCGGGGCCAGGGAGAAATTCTCGTCCACCAGATACTGACTCAAGGCATCGGCGATCCGATCCGTCTGACGCCGGGAACTCTTCTTCGGCGCGCCATCCGCCGGCGGCGTCGGGTCATCCAGATCCCAGCGGAAATTCTCCCACATCTGCCGCACCTTGGCGGTCAAGAGTGCCGTATTGGTCTGCGCAACGTGCGAGTTGTCCAAAAACAGCTCGTGGCCTGGGAACTTGTCGGCCTCGGGCGGCATCGAGAAGGGCAGTTGATGTTCGCGGCAGATCTCCAGATTCTGTTTGAACGCGATGTAGGCCAAATGGGCCACCAGATTCTCGCCGCCCAGATACATGTCGCCACTCGCGCCGAACCGTTCGATCACCCGCTCGTATCCCTGTTCGATCTCCTGCGGGGTCGGTTGGCGGTAGAGACCGAAGTCGAAATCCGTGCTGCCGCCACCAAAGTCGAACACCGCATAGGCCGTACCGTGCAAAGTCGGGGCAATATCCAGCTCTTCGAGCGCACAGGCGGCATACGCAGCGGGTTCGGAGGCCTCCTCGCGCATCTGGAACCGCTCCATGTGCGGACTCGACATCAACGACTCGGGCAGGCTGCGCATCATGCCGCGTGCAAAGGCGGTGAGGATGGTCTTTTTGACCTCACGCGGATAGGTGACCGGAAAGGTCATGTAGTATTCCAGGAACAGTCCGTTGGTCCGATGGTTGATGAACAGCCCCAGATAATAGGCGTACAACTCAATTGGATCGAACGGATCCTCGCGCGAAACCGAAATGGATTGCCCGCGAACCGGCATCGGGGCGTCGGTGGAGCGGATCTCAAGCTCCAGACCGGTGTTCTGGTCGGTGATCCGCCGGGCGCGTGTCTCCGGCGAGGAGAGTGGCCACTGCTTGATGTTGGTGACCATGCTGGCCACGATCCGCTGGTTGGCCTCGTTCTCCCGGTAGTTCTTCAACGCCTCGTGCGAGAAGTGGAAATCATCCCAGCGGGTCAGCGGACGATGCGCCTCGCTGGTCCAGGCGGCGAGCAATCGCGGCAGATGGATGAACTCCAGTACAGTCGGATTCTGATAGTCCGCCGGTGCTGGTCTGCGGAAGAAATCGGGCATGCCAACGCGCAACAGCGTGGTTTTGCCATTCTCGCGGCAGGCCACCACCGTTGAACTGGTGCCAAAGTCGATCGCGATCACCCCCTGGCGTACATCGATCTCTGGATTGCGCGCCTCCCACGGCGGATCGAGGGTCATTTCGATCCACCCCTTGCCCGAGGGCGGATTGGGTTGATGCAGCTCCCAAAGCCCCTTCTCCATGTCCACCAGGTAGGAAGGCTCGAGGATCGGCAGACGGGCCCGGATCCAGTCCCCCTCCAACAGACGGTTCTGCAACGCCTTCAACGACGGCAGGGTTGGCTCGTTGTTGTTGCGGGTCTTCTCGTTCATCTCTTTGGTGAGAAGATAGAGTTGATGCATCTTCTCGCCCGCGCCTTCGACATCCTTCGGAATCAAACCGTGGTTGAGAATGAAAGCGAACACGTCGCGCTGTGCCACGCGGTGGATCGGCAGGACCAGTTGAGGGATCTCCCCGGTTTCATTTTCGTTCGAGGCAGCACCGAAAGTCAGCGTCCGATAGCCGGGACCGCTTTGTTCCGGATCGCGCGACAAAAAGGTGGAACCACGGAATTTTTCGTTGTTGCGAAACAGATCCTCGCGCGCCACCGAACGCAGTTCATCCATGGAGGGGATCTCCCAATGGCGAAAGGCGTAAATCTGCAGGCGCGCCACATGCTGGAACATCTGCTCCGGCGTGGAGCTGAACTCGTGCAGCAGCCACAGGCAGTTGAGCTGGTTGTCGAAATGCAACTTCGGCTGCTTGATGAAGGAGATGAATCGTTGCCGGGTCAAAAGCCCCAGGATCTCCTCGCGCAGATCACGCAGTTTTTTGCGTGCTTGCGGATCGACCTCCGAGGGGAGGCGCGGGACGAGGCTGTTTTCACGCAGTCGAATGCTAAAGACCTTCATGGGTGACTCCAGTGGCGTGACGGGACGAAAATTTTGGTTGGTGTGACAGTGAAAGGGGGGAGCGGATGCTCACCCCTTTTGAGTCAATCCGCTTCCCGACCAACGTGGATCAGGCGAAAATCCGGCCAGACCGGTTTGATACCCGCCAGGATTTCGTGCACGGCGCGCTCCGGATCGCCATGCTCCTCCAAAGCGTTGAGCGCCTCTTCGATCGGCATGCCGAACAGCGGCCACTCGCCGACATCATCCAAAAAACCCTTGGCCAGTGCGAAGGCCCAAAAGGGGAGATCCTCTTGATCCTCCAGATAGGCGACATACCGTTCCCGAGCCTCGGCAGGACCATCCTCGCTCACCACCACCCAGCGGGCGGCAGGGGATTCCATGTGGTTGGCCAGCCATTCCGGAGGGTGATCTTCCGCCAGGGCCAGCCAACGGTGCAGACGTCCCGAGGCGGGCAGCGGCAGGGTCAGTTCGTCTCCATCTTCTTGATATAATTCTCGCATCGACGGAACTCCTTTTGGATCCGTTCAATCAGCGGGCGGCAGGCCCCGGGATCGTTGTTGCGCGTCGCATCCTGCAGTTCGATACACAGGCGTGACATCAGATGCGCGCCCATGTGGGCGCTGGCGCCCTTCAATTCGTGGGCACTCTCTTCCAGCGCAGCGGTATCCTTGATCTTAAGGTTTTTTTTCAGCTTTGCAATGATTAACGAAGCCGAGGAGAGATAGGCGTCGATAAATTCCGCGATCACCTTGGGATCACTGCCAAACTGATCTTTCAACCGTTCGAGCGACATCGGCGGCAGGGTCTCGGCCTGACTGGTCTCCGGGGTGGTGGAATCCGGGTTGGGTCGTTCCGGCAGCCACTGGTCGAGGCGGTTGGCCAACTCCTCGATCCGGATCGGCTTGTTGAGAATGTCGTCCATGCCGTGATCCAGACAGCGCTGTCGGTCCTCTGGCAGGGCGTTGGAGGTCAGGGCGATGATCGGCGTGCGCAGTCGCCCCTCCTGCGCCTCCATCTGGCGGATGGCATGTGCGGCCTGCAGGCCATCCAAGATCGGCATGTGACAATCCATCAGGATCATGGCATAGCTGCCGATGCGGGCCGCATGGATCGCATCCTTGCCATTGGCAAAAGTGTGCACACCAAACCCCAGCCGATTGATCTGCATCTGTGCCACTTTTTGGTTCACGGCATTGTCCTCGGCCAACAGGATCATCCGCTCGCTGTGCGCAGGCTCGTGACGGGACGGATTGTTGGGGGTCAGGGTTGCCGGTTGCGTGATCTCCGGGTGGATCGGCTCCGGTTCGGTCTGCGTGACCGGATTGATCATCATCAACAGCCGATCGAGCAACTGGTGACGGTGCAACGGACGGGTGAGATGGGCCATGAACCCGACCTTGCGTGCCTCATCGAACCATTTTTCATCGTGAATGCCGGTGATCAGGATCAGACCGACCGGCGGAATGGCCAGGTCGTCACTGAGGATCCGGCCCAACTCCAGACATTTATCCATTGGGATTGGTCCGGCGGACAACAACAACAGATCGCAAGGAGCGCCGGCGCGCGCTTCGTGACGCAGGTAGGCCAGGGCTTCGTCCGTGCTCTCCACGGCAGCGCCCTTCATGTTCCAGTTGAGCAGGTGGTTGAGCAGAATGGTCTGGCTGGTTTGGCGTGGATCGACCACCAGGGCCTTGATACCCTTCAAACGTGCAATGGGCAGAGGGACGGGAGGGGCGTTGTCGTGTTCCGAGGAGAGCGGGAAAGGTACGGTGAACCAGAAAGTCGACCCCTTGCCGCGCCGGCTGGTCATACCCATTTCGCCGCCCATCAACTCCACCAGGCGGTTGGCGATCGAGAGTCCCAGCCCCATACCGCCGAAGGGCCGGGTCGAGGAGCCGTCCACCTGGGTGAAGGGTTGAAAGAGTCGATGCCAGGAAGATTTCGGAATGCCGATACCGGTATCGGTGACCGAAAAACGCACCATGAGTGGCGATTTGGTCTTATCGCTCAGGCGGGCCTGAATCACCACCCCACCCTTGCGGGTGAACTTGAGCGCGTTGCCAACCAGGTTCAACAGCACCTGACGCAGTCGGGCCGGATCGCCCAGAAGAATCCTGGGCAGTTTCGTGCCGACATCGGTGAGCAGTTCGAGATTCTTCTGCTGCGCCTGGGAGGCCATGAGTTCCGCAACCTCCTCGACCACCTTGATGGGCGAGAACGGGGTGGCAGCGGTCTCCATCTTGCCGGCTTCGAGGCTGGAGAAGTCCAGAATATCGCTGATGATGGTCAAGAGCGCCTGCGCCGATTCACGCAGCGTGGTGGCGAGATCCTTCTGTTCCTTGTTGAGCCGGGTGTCGAGCAGCAAATCGGCCATGCCGATCACGCCGTTGATCGGTGTGCGGATTTCGTGGCTCATGTTGGCCAGGAACTCCGACTTCAAACGCGCGGTCTCCAGAGCGATATCGCGCGCCTGTTTGATGTCGCGCTCCCACTGTTTCTTCAAGCCCAGATCCTTGAAGAGCGTGAGGCTGCCGGTCACAGTGCGTTGGCCATCGAGAATCGGCACCGCGGTCAGGGTCAGCGCCACCAGATGGCCGTCGCGATGGGTGAAAATTTCCTCTTCAGCCCGATAGATCTCGCCGCGGTTGACTTGTCGCAAGATCGGACAGTGCTCCGCCGGCACCCGTTCTCCCGAGGCATTCTGAAAGTGGAACAGTCCGTGAGGATCCTGTCCCAGGACCGCATCGCGGCTCCAGCCCAACAGTTTCTCCGCCATGTCGTTGAAAAAGACGATCCGACCCTGTTTGTCGAGGATGTACAATCCCTCATCCAGATGGGCGGATAATTGGAGAAAAGTCTCTTCACCCGGCGAGGTGGCAGGGAGGAGCAGGGCAGAAGGAAAGTGGGGTGGAGGATTTTGGCTCATCTTGACTTTATATGATAATCTCCTTCCAAAGCCAATTGATTTTCTTTGCATCGTTGTGCATAGCGGGATGATATTCCTGCATGAGAGATCGGGATCGGGGGGATGGGACCATCGGGATTCTTTACGCCTTGAGAAGGATAAAAATCCCGGAGAGCGACGCCAGGGCCAGAACGGCCACGCGCGTCCAGGTGTGATCCAGGCGGCGTTTGACCCATCGGGCACCCAGAAGTCCGAGTGGCACGGCGGGTGTCAGGGTCAGGCCGAGCAGCAGTTCGGTGGTCCCCATGCGTCCATCGCGGAGCAGTTCGAGCAGGGTCATCACCCCGGAGATGGCAAAAAACCAGGCGAGTGTGGCACGGAAACGATCGGACGGGAGATGCTGCAATGTCAAAGCCACCGGAGGGCCGCTCATGGTGGTGGTGAGATTCATCAGCGCCGACAAAAACCCCGCTCCCAGCAGTGCGCCGGGCGAGTCGTTCACCGTGTTGCGGATCAGGGAGATCCCGACCCCGGCCAAAACCAGCCAGCCGAACAGCTGGGCGGTTTCTCGCGGCGGCAGCCAGGAGAGCAGCCAGGAACCCGCCCCCAGGCCCGGCAGGAATCCGGCCATCAGCCAGAGGATCGGGCGGCTCTCCACCACCTTTTTGCCGGTGGAGCTCATGGCGATGTTGAGCAGCAACCCGACCACGAGCAGCGGACCGGGCAGCAGACGCGGTTCCATCAGCATCAACAGCGGCGCGGAGAGCAGGGCGAAGCCGTAGCCGACGCTCCCCTGTACCAGCGTGCCGAGGCCCAATACCAGGATCATCCAGGGCCATTGTCCATCAAGTATGGCCAAGATTTTGGGCAGCAGGGTGTCATCCGCCAGCATGGTGCATTCCTGATCTTTTTAACCGCAACCATCACGGGGTGCGTAGTTTTTCGCAAAGCTGCGTGCAAGATGCGGGGGTCGTTTCCAAAAAGCGGAAACGACCCCCGCGAAGGCCGCGCGCGGCGCATTTTTCGCAAAAAACGCGAAAAATGCTTCTTTTGTGAGCGCGCTAAAGTCTAAAGTCAAAAGCAAAACCCTGGGAGAGGAATCTCCCAGACCCTCTCTTTTTTTTACAATAAAAACCACACATTCCAAGTTTGGTGCGGTTCAAGTCATTCTGGCAACCTGGCGCAGAGCGACGAGCAGGGCGAAAAACTCCTCCGGGGGCTCGGCGGTGAAGGTCATGCTCTGGCCGGAGGTGGGGTGGATGAGGGTCAACTCCTGGGCGTGCAGCGCCTGGCGGTGGAAATTCTCCACCACCGCGCGGCTCTCGGGCGGCCAGGAGGCGGGAGGGTGGAACGGTCGGGCGTAGAGCGGATCGCCGAGCAGCGGGTGACCGATGTGGGCCAAGTGGACGCGAATCTGATGGGTGCGTCCGGTCTCCAACCGGCAGGCTACCAAGGTGAAGCCGGTCAGCATCTCCAGGCGCTGCCAGTGGGTGATGGCCGGGCGACCGAGGCGCGGTTCGACGGCCATTTTTTTGCGATCGCGCGGGTGGCGCCCGATCGGCGCGTCGACGGTGCCGTGCGCCTGGGGCAGAGCCCCACGAGCGATCGCCAGGTAGCGGCGCTGGGCGGTGTGCGTGGCGAACTGTTCGGCCAGATGGAGATGCGCCCGATCGTTCTTGGCTGCGACCAGCAGGCCGCTCGTCTCCATGTCGAGGCGGTGCACGATGCCCGGACGGATCGCCCCGCCAATGCCGGAGAGTCCGCCGGGCTCCTCCGGCCCGCCGCAGTGGTGCAGCAGGGCATTGACCAGCACCCCGTCGATGCGTCCGGCTCCGGCATGCACCGCCAAACCGGCTGGCTTGTTGAGGACGATGATGTCATCATCTTCGTAGCGCACATCGAGCGGGATCGCTTCCGGGCGTGCTGCGATCGGTTGCGGGGGTGGGATGTCGAGGAGGTAGAGCTCGTCGGTGCGCGCTTTGTCGTCGGCATGCGGGATCGAGCCGTCGTCGCGTCGGACGCAACCGGTTTTCAACAGCCGCTGGATCGTTGCACGGCTCAACTCCGGGTCGAGGGCGGCGAGCGCCTTGTCGAGTCGTTCGCCGGCGAATTCCGTGGGGATGCGAAGCTGTCGGAGCGTATCCCGGAGGGCGTTCGGTTTCGTTTCAATCATGAGCAACCCCCCTTTGTGTCCGGGGAGTGTATCCAAGGGAGATCGTGCATGCGGGCCGTGAAATTTTTCGTGATTTTTGGTGCGGTATTCATTCTGGCCGGACTCGGGGCGCTGCTCGCCAAACTATATGATCGCAGCAGCTCACCCGTTGCCCACACCCCAGCCGTCGAGACAGCCAACGTGGCTCTTGGGGAGGAGACCCTTCCCCTGCCCGCCGGCGCACGGGTGGTGCAACTGACCGGGCTGGATTCGAGCGGGGCTGCGCTGCTGGTCGAACTGCCGGCGGGCGCGGGTCATCAACTGCTGTTCTTTTCGCCGCACGGCAAACTCAAGCGGCGCGTCACGTTGGAGCCGACCTCTCAGTATCGGCCAGCCGGATCCCATACCCCAGGTAATTGACCTCGGCTTTGCCCACGGCCAATTCCCAGGCATCGCGCCACGGGATGTAACGCATGCCAGTGACATCGCGCATGCCGACGCCCGCATGGCGCAGCCAGCGTCCCAGATCCGACGGACGGATGAATTTGTCGAACGAATGGGTGCCGCGCGGCAACCAGCGCAACACGTACTCCGCACCGACGATCGCCATCAACCACGCCTGCATGGTCTTGTTGAGCGTGGCGAAAAAGAGCAAGCCGTCCGGTTTGAGCAGCGCCGCGCACCCCAGCAGAAAGGCCGGCACGTCCGGAACGTGTTCCAACACCTCCATGGCCAGCACCACGTCGAAGGATCCGGGACGAACGGCGGCCAACTCCTCGACCGACTGCACCCGATAACTCACCTGTGAACCGCTCTCTTTTTGATGGGCGCGCGCCACGTTGATGATGGTCTCCGAGCGGTCGATCGCCGTCACCTGTGCCCCCAGGCCATCCATCGCCTCCGAAAGAATCCCGCCCCCACAGCCGATATCGAGCAGCTCCACCCCTTCGAGCGAGCCACCCATCGGTCTCACCACGCGGCGGATGTACTCGCTGCGCAGTGGATTGATACGATGCAGCGGCTTGAACTTGCCATCCGGATCCCACCATTCGTTGGCCATGCGTTCAAATTTGGCGATCTCTTCCGGATCCTCTGTGGACATGGATTCCTCCTTGAAGCCCCTCTTCACAGGGGTTGATTGACATTTCAATAATCCATCATAGCACATCTTTTAACGGTTGGCGTAGCCCTGACGCGGAATTTTTCTCAAGTGTCAAGAAAAGGTGCCGATTACCGGTATGGGACTTGCTTGATGGTTGGCCAGTTTCATGGAAACGAAGGGTGAATTCGTTATTAAAATTTTGAAATAATAAAGAAATTCAGCTCTTCGGTTCGGTTGTCAAGAAATTGTTATCACAAGGGAGAGCAAGGGCGATGTTTGATCGGCGAGCGATGTTGAAGGCGATGGCACTCTCTTTGGGTGGGATGTGTCTGCCGACTTCCATGGCGCATGCGGCGGTGGAGTCGTTCAGTCGGGCTTCCAGGCGGGGCGTGGTGATTGCCATCGATCCGGGTCACGGTGGTGTGGATCCGGGCGCCATCGGATCGAGCGGCGTGCGTGAAAAGGATATCACCCTGGCCGTGGCGCGCCGTGTGGCCCGTGAGATCAATGCGATTCCCGGTTTCACCGCACGTTTGACGCGCAGCGGGGACTATTTCGTTCCCCTCAATCAGCGGGTCTCGCTTGCGCGCAAGTTCCAGGCAGATCTGTTGATCAGTCTGCATGCCGACGCTTTTCATATCTCCTCGGCACGCGGAGCGTCGGTCTATTGTCTCTCCGAGCGCGGCAAGCCTTCGCCCGACAAGGCGATCCGTCAATTGGAGCAGCGCGAGAACAACGTCGATCTGGTCGGCGGCGTCGATCTGGACGATGTGTCCGATCATGAGGTGAAAGGAATCCTGATGGATCTCTCCCAGCGCGATTCTCTCAATCGCTCCTTGCTGCTGGGCAACAATCTGCTGGCCTCGATCTCCAACACCCCACCGTTATCCCTGCATTTCAAGTCGATCAAACAGGCCGGTTTCGCGGTGCTCAAGGCGCCGGACATCCCATCGGTGCTGGTGGAAATGGCGTTTCTGTCGAATCGCGAGGAGGAGTTGATGCTGCGGCAGGAGAATCATCAGGATTCGTTGGCCAAGGCTTTGACCCAGGGTGCGCAACGGTTTGCCAAGGCTTCGGGCCTGGCGTGAGGTGATGGCAGCTGAACCATTTTCTCAACAACCGGCGGATCACTCCTTGGAAATGACGGCTTTCGAGTGAAACCGGTGGCAGTCGCCGCATCCGGTGCGGATCTTTCCCGCGACAGCATGATCACCGGTGTGACACTTGCGACACTTCTCCAGCCCAGGCATGGAAATTTCTGTGCTTGTCCTGGCATTTGACTTGTCGTGACACTCCGTGCAGTTGACCGTGTCATGTTTGGAGTGCATGAAGATGGCACCAGGCTGCCAGTCGCGATGGATGCGCACCGGGGCGATCTTCCAGGGGAGGTCGGCATCTCCGGTTGGTTCGGTCTCATGACACATATCGCAGTTGAGGTTTTTCTTGAAGAGGACCGCGATATTTTGTTGGGCCAGCCGATTGGCACAATCCAGGGTCTGATTGACCCGAGATGCCGCCTCCTCTTCTCTCTTCCCGCAAGCTGTCACAAAATCGGTGGACGGATTGGTCAGCCACTTGAGATAAAACTCCCGCGCCGTATGCATCAACTCACGCACGGATCCGTGCGGCACTCTCCCTTCGACGGGCTCTTGAAAATAGATCCTGTGACAACGGGACTGTTGACAACTCTCCTTCATGCTCATAGGCAGGAAGTGCTGCCCGGACTCATCGGGTTTATGACAATCCTGACAGGCCATGACGACATTGCCCAGCGGACTGGAGACCCCTTTCTTGTCCAGGTGAATCTTGTGGGACATCTTGATCCCCTGCTCTGCCTGGTGTCGATGCAACTCCTCCTGCTTGACGCGCACCAGGCTGTTCTTGAGCGGCAGGGTGATGCGGAACGGGGGATGATCGGTATCGAAGTCATGGATGTCCGTAAGCGATGTCTTGGGATGGATTTTTTCGATCGCACCATGACAGGGGGCGCATTGCGCGGCGTTTGACGAGACCAGTCCCGACTTCCCCTTGTGATCGATATGGCAGTTCGGGGTGGCCAGATGCCTGCGCATTTTTTGATGACACTCCAGGCAGGTGTCATCGGCAATGGCCTGAAATGCCTGTGAATGGCAGGTCGAACAGTGGTTGCCAATCAGGGCGTGCCCGCCGGATAACGGTCCGGGATTCCACCATGCCGTCAAGGCGATCGGGAGCCTGGAGAGCCACTGGCCGAATGGTTGTGAAAGACTGGCCAACAGGGGTAACAAAAAAAACAGCAACAGAGTGCCGGCAGCCAGTCGGAATCCCAATTGGCGCTTGCTCCAGGGCAGAGATGCCAATGAAAGCGGCGCAATTTCCGGGTCGGGCAGCGGCTGGGTCATTTCCAGCGATAAAACCAGATCATGCCCATCCGATTCGGGTTCCACGAGCAACACATAAGGGTCGATCTCAATCCGAGTCCCAGGAGAGAGGACGGCATGCTGCCTCGACTGCCCATCGACACGCAGGGTCTCGTCTGCTTCCGCGATGATCTGCAGCCGACCATCTTCGTAGCGCTGCACAGTGGCCAGGATCCGGCAGACCCGCTGATCAGCCAGATGGATCTCGCACGCGGAGGCCCGTCCAATGCGCAAGGTTTCGCCGGCCAGGCGATCCTCCCGGGAAACCGGTTCACCATCCCGGTTTCGGGAAATGTGAATCAGCAGACATGAGATCATGAGCGGTTTTTCATCTGCCTGGTTCGTTGTGCTTACCAATAAAAAAATATCGCCCAGATGTGCACAAAAAGCGCGGCCAACAAGGCGATGGATAACGGCGTGTGCAGATAGAGCCAGAATTGCATGCGGGCTCGCATCGCAACATCTTTCCTGGCTTTGGAAACCAGCATCTTCTTTTTGAGACATAAATAATAGAGTTCGCGCACCAGTTGCTTCTGATCCGCAAAATCAGGATTCAACCCGGCCTGTTTCAGATACTGTACAGCCGCCAGGGTTGGGCAATCCGGTTGATCTCCTCTGAGTTGCCGGAAAAGATTCCCGCCAATCCGGGTCTCCTGTCGCGCCTTCCATAGAATCCGGTTGGCATCGTCCGGCAATTCAATCGCACGCCTTGATATCTTTTCGTCGAGTTCCTGAATGTTTTGAATGACCTCGTTCAGAGTGGCACCATTCAAGTTCCTGGTGATCTGTTTTGGATAATACAAATAGGCAAAAACCCCGTAACAGCCAGTCGCAACCACCAGGATCAAAATCAGGTAAAGTAACGTATGAACATTCCAGCCAAAATGGAAGCCGGCATGCAGCGAGGCCAAAACAACCAGCGCGATACCCAGATACACATGCGCGGAAAGCCATCCTTGCAGCGTTCCGCCGAAACGCCAGGACTCATAGCCTGCCACGTTTCCGCGTTGCTCTTTGAGGGGAAGAGGCGTGGTTGGAGCGTCGGTTCTCTTTGAATCGTGCCCGTTGTCCGGACGGTCATTCCGTCTGTCTGGAATTTTTGGCGCGCGACGTTTGCGAACACCATACCAGAGATGCACAAACAGAATCAGCGTGGCCAGGATGCCCAGCACATAACCAAACCAGGTACCGCCATGGTGATCCAGGCTCCCCGGATGGATGTTCAGGTAAGAGAGCGTTGCAACCAGGATCAGGATTCCGGAAAGATAAAGATAGCGATAATTTTTATAACCGATAAAAGATTTATCTTGTATTGTGCTCATGTTTTCGGTGACCCAACTGGTCAGATCCCCGAAAAAAAGTTCCGGACTGACACGAATGGCGGCACCCGTTGGGCAGGCCCGGATACAGGCGGCCCCTCCCCGGATCTCCTTGCACATGTCGCACTTGACAAAGATTTTGGATGCCTGGGCGTTGTCCTGTTCTTGTTGGGGGGGGGGTGTTTTTTTCGAGTGTCCGGCAATGATTTGCCAAATACCGGGCAGATGATGCGCTCTTTTGGTTGCGGCCCGGATCGCACCAGCGGGACAGTGGCGCTGGCAGTTCCCGCAATGGATGCAACGATCCCCGATGAAGACCTCACCGTTGATGGCACGATGGATGGCATCCGGCGGGCACTCCTTCATGCAATAGGGATTCTCGCAATGTCGGCAGGAAGTGGGCAGGTGTATGTGTTCATGGGTCATACCGGCCTCACGATCCAGGCGTGAGTTGCCATCATGGACGTCCGCGCAGGCCGTTTCGCAATTGTTGCAGCGGATGCAGCGCGAATAGTTGATCAACAAAATATTGGTCGAATTGCCAATCCCCTGATCAAACAAGAACTTGACCAGTCCGCCGGATCCAGACGAGGTCATGGATTCCGTGCTGCTGACGTGCTCCAGATAGCGCGTTTCAACCTTGTTGCGGATGGAGGCGTTGCGCGCGATCACGGCCTTGAACCGTTCGGCGGTCAGCAAAATGAGTTCCGCAGGCGCTGCTGCCGTGATGGTGGCCGAACGTGGTGCGTCGGACACCAAAGCCATCTCGCCGAAATAGTTGCCCGCCGTGAGATAGGCCAACATCTCCTCGTTTCCCGAGACCGTGCGGGAAACCGCAACCGATCCGCGCCGGATCAGATACAGCCCATCCGCCTGATCGCCCTGACGGAAGATCACCTCGCCAATGGCATACTGTTTGAACACGGCATCCTGGACCAGATACTCCAATTCGCTTTCTGAAAGCGAGCTGTCCAATTGCTGAACGATCCGTCTGAGCGACACCTCATCGAGTTTGCGTTGTACGCTGTTGACCGCATTGAGCAGCTTGAGCATGGAGCGTCGTGGCGTCTCCACCAATACGCAGTGATCCTTCGTGATGACCGTGGCCGTGCGGCGGCGACCGGACAGCAGTCCCATTTCGCCGAAAAAGTGTCCCTGGGAGAGCTCAAAAACAACCCTCTTGCCATCCTCTTTTTCGATATGGATGCCGACATGGCCTGTCAAAATGGCAAAGAAACTGTTGCTGTAATCGTTCTGTCGGAAGATCACCTCGCCGGGTTTCGGAACCCAGATCAGGCTTTCCAGCATGAATTCGCGTAATTGCAGCGTCGTGAGGGGGGCCAACAGCGGTTGGTTGCGTTTGATCAGCTCGATCCCTTGGCTGACCGATTCCACATTGGGGACTCCGGAAAATTTTTCCCACAACAAGGACTCGTCTGCCGGTTCAATGGAATTTCCGAGAATGTATTCAATGACTTCATATCCCTGATTCATCGCCTGTTTGATCAGAGGATAACCAGCCAATGCGCCCACGATGTATAAACCGGGAACATTCGACTCATAACTCTCGGACAATTGCGGCACGCAGGCCGGGTCGGAATTGGGAAATGTGACCCCGAAGCTCTCCACCAGCTTGCGTGGAGGTGTGGCACCAATGCGGACAATGATGCGATGGCATTGGATTTGTTCCGTTCCCTGCGGGGTGAGCACCTCAAGGGCTACGGGAAATTTATCCCGGGAGAGCGCGACAATACGCGCCGTGGTCGTGCTGACGCGCATTTCGAGTTGCTGTGCGGCAACGGCCTCCATCAACAGATCCAGATTGGCCAGCTTGCAATTGCTGAACTCCTCCTTGCGATTGAGGATGATCACCCGATTCTGTTTGGCCAATGCCAGCGCATTCTCCACGCCGGCATCCCCATCACCGATCACGACAATCGTCTGTTGGGTGAATCTGCCGGGATCATCCAGTTCATACTGCACTTCCGGCAACTCTTCACCCGGCACGGACAACTTGCGAATGTTTCCTTGCACGCCGATGGCGAGCACCACGCATTCGGCGGTCAGAGAATCACCCGAGGATAACCGGAGATGAAAATCACCCCGTTGTCCACGAATCGAGGTGACCGTTGCCCCGGTGCGCAGGTTGACCCGATACGCAGAGAGTTCAGCCTTCCAGGTTTCCAGAATCTGCTCACGCAATCCCGTGCCAAAGGTGAGCGTGCTGCGCAACGGCAGTTGTGTCGGTTCATCCATCACCTTTTTCTTGCTTTGGTAGCGATGAATGGTGTTGGCAAAGTGGGGTGCGGAATCGAGGAGAATATGGGAAATGCCGAGTTCTGCCGCATGCGCGGCTGCCGACATGCCTGCCGGCCCTGCCCCCACAATCACGATTTTATAATGTTCAGGCATGAGGAGACAGAAGGAACAGGGCGCCACAGGCGCATACAGACCACTTGGGGGCCGGGATGATCAGGCGCGTGCCTGTGCTGGAGATGGCTTCAGAGAAGGCGTCGTGTCGGGAGGAGATCCGGGATGGCACGTTTGTCTCCCGTTTCCAGAGCTATGGGATGTGACGGAACACCTGGTCAAACCGTCAAAAGGGGTACACCCACGGCGGCATCAGCTGCCTTCGTGGTCCTGAACAAAGAGAGCCATGCCAGGCAATCCATGCCAAATCCGTTTTTGTTGACAACCAACCAAATCGTTCCAAAAGGTTACGCGATCGTATCTGTGCAAAATTCTAAAGTTGAGTCCCCTGTAACAAGCCATTATTAGCAACAATCAGCGATTTCCAACCTTGTTTGTCTTCGTCCGTGATGAACATTTGCTACAGCTCAATGGATTGTTTACAGGGGACGCAAAGATTATCTTACAGTAAGGAGGTACAACAGATAATCGCCTTTATCCTTGGGAGCGCAATCTTTTCCATACAGTTCACGACAATGCTTGGAGAAATTGGCTTCCGTTTTATCACGATTGGTGAATCTTTCCGGATTGGCCCGGATGGCCAGCGGCTTGATCGGCTTCCCGGTCTCCAAATGCTTGCCGGTTTCCTTGGGATTGTCCGTATGACACGTGGCGCAGGACATCTCTTTGCCTTCAACGGTGACCTTCTTGAGATAAAAAGCGCGTCCGGCTTCCGGGGATAATTTGGCATTCGGGTCAGCTTTTTGTGCCAGGGATGCGTACTCTCTGGCGAGAAGGTTGGCAACACTTTCTCTCTCTTCAGCGGTCAAATTTCCTTGATCGTCCTTGCTCTCCGCCTGCGCGGAAAAAGCAAGCAGGGAAACCAGTGCAAAGGTGATTAAAGATGTTTTTTTCATTCTGCACCTCTTTTTTTATTGGTTGATACGACAATGAAGTCTCAGGTTTATAGGGATCTGCTGAAGACTCGTTGATTCTCGTGAAAAAAAACATTATTGACCCTGTTTCTGACCGCTTCGATAGGAATGGTCACAGGATATACAAACTCTATTTGTGAAACGGTTTATGCCGATTCCAGGTGATGGTTATATTTTATTTTGCCTGAATGTGTCAGACTGCTGTGAAAAATTGAACTGGCGAGAGCTATCCTATGCCAATTTTCGCCCCTTGTACAGCCCTATTAAGATCTACATGTTTTTGGTGTCAAACACATCTTTATAACGATCTTGGAGCGCGCATCTGATTCACTCTATTGATATATAATGAATCAGATCTTTAAAAATGGCGCTCTCTATTCTTATGATAATATTATACGTTAAATTTTTTGACCTGCAGATACTGTCCGGGTAGCACCCCGGAGAACCGGGGTCGAATCTGTCTTCCCATCTGCGGTCTCCTGGGGGGGTAATCGAACTGCCTTGTTCGAGGGTGCCAAGCTTCGCGAGTCGGTTGCCGGATGATCACCTGGATTGCTGTCCTTAGCGCAAGTTTCACACAACTGTGCCTGAAAAATCGGTCCAAAACATGATCCCAGATCCGGCCATCGCCAGCAAAAGAGTCAAGTGCCCATGGCAGATTATTTTGGACAGCAGTGACCCTGGGAGAAGCATCTCTCAACCCCCTCTCCACCACTCAAAAATGATCCATTCCAAACTGAGAGCGGTTTAAAAACACGGCATTAAACGACTCCTCGTCATGCGGCTCCGGCCAGGCCAATGCCCCCTTGCTGCGCAAGGCATCCAGGGCAATCGACGGTTTTCCCGTGGAGCGAACATAGACCGGGACGAACCGGAATGGATCCCATTGTTCGTCCGCACCAGCCCAGGTACCACCCTGATGGATCGCGGCATCAACCACCAGACAACCATCCGCCAAGGCATGGATCAGCTTGTTTCGCTGTAGCGCATTTCCCGCTTGAAACACGCAGCATGGGTCGCAGGGCGAAATCAGTAACAATTGGCCACTCAAGATCCGGTTGCGATAGTCGCGCTGCATGGTGCTCTTTTCCAGGCTGTCAGCCAATACGCCACACACCCTGCCTCCCGCCTCCAGTGCACCGCGCATGGCGGCCTGATCGATCCCTCTGGCACCGCCCGCCGATACCAGCGTCCTGCCAGCACGCGCCGTCAGTCTCCCGATGGCCAACGTATAGTCCATCAACATGCCATCCGGCTGACTCGATCCAACGACCGCAAAACCGCCGGTTTCGAGCCATCCCCGATCACCACAGCCGTAAAGCACTGCCGGTGACCCTTCGCGCAGCCGGGATTTCAGGCGCTGCGGATAGTCGGGGTCGGCTCGGCTGAGCACCCAGATGGCGCGCGCTTGCCAGCGCTCGAGCGCCTGACTCAACTGAAATCCGCGCCCCAGAACCCTCCAAAGTCGCCCCTCGTCAATGACCGGATGACTGGCACGCAGGATGTCAGCCGCATCCGGCGAGATGAGGTCCGCCGGTTGACACGCCATCGAGCGCAAATGGCGGGCGAGCTGCGTGTATTCATGGGGCAACAATAAATCAGATGATGCGCTCCCGCGCCCGTCCATGAGGGGTGCGGTCAACAACAAGATCGCTTGAGTGTTGGTTGACACCATCTGCATTATTCGTTCTGTGATGACCAGGAAAGCGCCATCGGCCACACCCTGCCACTGCCGTTCTCGCGCAGCAGCCACGCAGAGACCGTGAAGGTCCAACGGGAATCGACCAGGTCATCCACCAGCAGCACCGGACCGGAAGGGATGGGTCGACGGCGCAGAGCCAGCGATCCGTAGACGTTCATGGCCTGTTGGGCACTGTTGGCAAACAGGTTTTGTTTCGGTCTGGGATCCGTTTTCTCGATGACCCGATGAAACGGCAGACCCAGTGCCTCAGCCAGGCGTTGCGCAAAACCAGGCACCAGTGCCGGATGGCGCAACGAAGGCACGCAGGTCACCCAGGTCAGAACCGGACGCGGTTTCCACTCCCGGATCATCTTCACGCACGCGACAACCAGCTCATCGGAGAAGTATCCGTCACGCTCTTTTCCCTGTTGAACCAATCGGCCCCAACCGATATCTCCCCAGATACAGAGCGCTTGGCCGAATTCGGCCTGATGGGTGGACGGGATGAATCCCTTGACTCCATACCGGGGTATGCCACCATTGGGCCATTTCTTGCGCGGCTCGATGGGCAAGCTGGTGCGACGCACAAAGGCGACCGCCTCCTGGACCAGCTCGGGATTCACGGTTGCAGGCAGTGGTGGCAAAACCGGTGGCGTCACCGCACTCGGATCGCCGTCAAGCGCCTTGATCAGAAAGCCCATGTGCGCACCAAACGGCAGGTTGACGTAGGCCTGCATCTGTTTCTGCTCGTCTCGACGCAGCGCCGTGAGACGTTCCGCCCGCTTCCAGAAAGCCTCGCTCAGCGTTGCTGCCGTGAGTTGCCACTTGCTGCCCTGTTTGGCGATCGGTGCCGGCGCTTCGAGCGAAAGCAGTGCCATCGCCTTCTCGATGCGCCCGCTGCTCAGGTTGACCCGGCTCAGCAGTTCAGGGACCGAGAGTCCGTTGGGCGCCTTTTCCAGTACCCCCAAAATTTCGGCGACCTCCTGTCGGGTCGGAAAGGCACTCCGGATGAACCACTCCGTGATGTCGGTCTCTTCCTGACCGCTGAGCAGCACACCATAAGCCGCATCCAACGCCCGACCCGCACGACCGACCTGTTGATAATAGGCGACCACCGAACCCGGCATCTGGTAGTGAATGACAAACCCCAGATCAGGCTTGTCGTAGCCCATGCCCAAGGCCGTCGTGGCCACCAACGCCTTGACCTGGTTGTTTTGCAGCGCCTGTTCCAACGCCTCTCGACGCTCCCCGGTCTCGCTGGTGTAAGCCTCCACCCGAAACCCCCTGGCCTTGAGCCATTCCGCCACTTGATTGGCGTCACGCACCGTCAGCGCGTAGATGATCCCGTGGCCTTGCAAGCTGCCGAGTTGCTCTGCCAACCAGGCAAAACGTTCGGCCTGACTCGGCAGACGGATGGTCTGCAAGGAGAGTGAGGGACGATTGAGATCGCCCCGGAACAGGTCGAGTTTGGGCCCAAAGACCGCTGAGAGGTCGGCCATCACCCGGTTGTTGGCCGTCGCCGTGGTGGCGAGGAGTCGAAGATTGGGCGGCAGCATCCGAACGATGCGCTCCAACAGTCGGTAGTGAGGGCGAAAATCATGCCCCCAATCGGAAATACAGTGCGCTTCATCAATGACGAGCAGAGAGATTCTGGCCGCGATTTTCGCCAGCACCTGGGTACGAAAGCGCTCGTTTGCCAAACGCTCGGGGGAGATCAGCAGGATATCGCTCTCCCCCTGGTCCAGCTTGGCCTCGATGGAGCTCCACTCCTCCAGGTTGTCGGAGTTGATCGTATCGGCGCGCACCCCCATCCGCCTGGCAGCATCGATCTGATTGCGCATCAGCGCCAGCAACGGCGAGATCAGCAACGCGGGGCCAAACCCTGCTTCCCGCAGTAATTGGATGGCGATGAAATAGACGAAGCTCTTGCCCCAACCGGTCTTCTGCACCACCAGCAAACGACCTTTGCCCTCGACGATGTGACGAATGGCGTTTTCCTGGTCATGCCGAAAGGTCGCGTCCTGTATACCTGAACCCATACGCAGCAGACATAACGCACGATCGGGGTCGTAGATCACGGCGATTCCCTCCTCCTCGTGATTGCATTTCGGGCGTCAAGCGCGCTAAAGTCAAAACCCTGGGAGATGAATCTCCCAGACCCTCTCTTTTTTTTACCAATAGAAACCACACATTCCAAACCGGGTTTGGTTTGGATGGTGCGCGCGCCCTCAACAATCACTTCCCGTCCGCATCGATAGTGTGCGACTGCCGCTGGTCGCAAATCTTCTGGAGTTCCGACAAGAGCTTCTTCTTGCCGATCGGCTTGGTCAGATAAAGGGTTCCGCCGGCCTCGCGACACCGCTCCAACTCCCCTTCCATGGCGTGGGCGGACAAGGCGATGATCGGCACCGGTTGCCGGTCGTGGGCGCGCTCCCATTGGCGAATCCGACGGGTGGCGGTATAGCCGTCCATACGCGGCATCTGGATATCCATGATGACCACGTCGAAACGCTCTTCCATGAAACATTCCAGCGCCTCGATCCCATCGGTCACCTGCACCAACCGGTGCGCTGTTCCCATAAGATAAGCCTCGAACAACTGGCGATTCTCTTCAACATCCTCGGCCAACAGAATATCGAGTCCGTTTGAGTCCGAGGCCGTTGGACACGGCTCGGCGGGTGGCATGGATGGCTGTGGGGCCTGAGCGAGCCGGATCGGCAGGGTGAAATAGAAGGTGCTTCCCACCCCTGACTGGCTCTGGGCGCGAATCCTGCCCCCCATCATCTCGATCAAGTGTCGGGAGATCGCCAAACCGAGTCCGGTCCCCCCATACCGGCGGGTGATGCCAACATCGGCCTGGATGAACTGCTCGAAGATGTGATCGAGCTGTTCCATGGCAATGCCGATGCCGGTATCGCTGACCGAAAAGAGCAGCATCCATGGCTCCTCGGGATGGATGGTCACCTGCACCTCGACCAGGCCACGTGCGGTGAACTTGATGGCATTGCCCAACAGATTGATCAACACCTGACGCAACCGATTGTCATCACCAAGCATCGTCTCCGGGATGGCCGGCGAGATCCGGGCGTGCATGGTCAACCCCTTCTCCTCGGCAGCCAACCGCATCAATTGCACCGTCTCCTCCACCACCTTGGTTGGCGAGAACAGCTCATCGACCAACTGCATCCGTCCGGCCTCGATGCGCGAAAAATCCAGAATGTCGTTGATCACTCCCAACAGGGCCCGACCCGAACGGTGCATGGTCTGGGCGAAATGGCGCTGTTTGTCGGTCAGTTCGGTCTCAAGCAGAATCTCCGCCATGCCCAATACCACGTTCATCGGGGTACGGATTTCATGACTCATCGCCGCCAGGAACTCACCCTTGGCGCGACTGCCCGCCTCGGCGGCCTCCTTGGCCTGACGCAATGCCACCTCGAACAGATGGCGTTCGGTGACATCGGCCATCACGCCGTCCCAAACGCTGTCTCCGTTATCCTCGCGCTGCCCGGTGGATTCGATCAGAAACCAGCGCACCTCTCCGTGAATGAGAAAACGGCCTTCCCAGCGAAACGGCTTCAAGGTGCGACCCGCCTCTCGATTGGCGGCGGTGAACGCCTCCAGATCATCCGGATGGACCTGGCCAAAGGCCGCACTGGCGTTGCCAAGGATCGCCAAACGACTTAAAGAAAGCAGTTGACAGAACCGTTCGCTGACGTAATCGAATCCCATGGTGCCATCGGCCCGGATGCGAAACTTGTAGACCCCCACCGGAATCCGACTGGTCAACTCCTCGTATTGACGCTGCTGGGCCAGCAAGGAGCTCTCCAACTCCTTGCGCGTGGTGATATCCCGGGCCACGGCATAGATCAACTCGTCTACGGCGCTGGAGTGCCATTCGATCCAGCGGTAACCGCCATCCTTGTGGCGATAACGGTTGACGAAATTGATCACCGGCTTGCGCAGGGTCAGGGTGCCGATCGCCTCCAACGTGGCCGGGATGTCCTCGGGGTGGACGAAATTCATGAACTGGCTGCCCTCCAACTCCTCAACCGGATAGCCCAGCGTATCCCGCCAGGCCGGATTGAGTTTGCGGAAGTTCCCCTGCAAATCCGCGATGCACAAAAGATCCAGGGAGTTGACGAAGTAACG
The DNA here is from genome assembly GCA_039908105.1 of Magnetococcus sp. YQC-9. Classification (GTDB taxonomy): domain Bacteria; phylum Pseudomonadota; class Magnetococcia; order Magnetococcales; family Magnetaquicoccaceae; genus Magnetaquiglobus. The sequence continues at coordinate 8,643 of JAMOBI010000025.1, read as the reverse complement.
ATCCAACTCCTCGGTCTTGCGCCGCAGCGCCTCTTCGGCGTTGCGACGGATGTACTCGCGAATGCAGTTGCTCAGCATCAAGGCCAGATGGGTAAAAAAGACCGGCAGATGGTTTTTCAACGTCGCACTGCTGATCTGGATGTTTTCGATCTTGACCACCCCGATCAGCTCTTCACCCACCAGCAGCGGAAAGGCCCAGTGCCAGGGACCGGCGGTGATGCCAGCGTGTACCAGGGGATGCTCCTCGACACTGGAGTGCTCGATAAACTCTCCCCTCATAACCGCCAGAGCGGACAAGGGGTCGTCAATCGACGCCACCACCCGCTCGTCACCCAGAAACGAGGCAGCGTTCAACTCGGCACCGATCCAGTAATGAATCGAGATGTCCGTACCGCCGATCACCTCGACCACCGAGGTGAGCATCTCCCGCACCATGAGACGCGGGTCCGAACCGGTCGTCAACCGCCCGATCAGGCTTAACATCAGCTGAAGATTGGACTTCTCCTCGGCCAGCTTTTGCAAGCGCTCGCGCAGATGTTGTTTTTCCGGATCAGGCTCGGTCATGACTCGCTTCCTCGAAGACTCTTGCGCTCCAGGGCGTCGGACAGCACCTCTTCCAAATGGTCAAGCGAAAGATCCATCCAGCGCAGCGGCAGCCCCAGATAATCGGCGAGCTCTTCCGCCTCACGCGAAAAATCCCCGGAACAGGGGGTGCGGATCGCGGCGATCGCCTTGTGGCTGGCATGAAAGATCTCGCGCACCACCGAACGTTTGTCACCGAACACCTCGGCAAACATGGGACGCCAACACAAAGCCCACTCCTCAAGCAGAAAATAGCTCCCTTCTTCCAGCTCAGCCATGAAGCGGTCATAGCCGAGCAGCATGACGATGCAGTTCTGGCCATGGGTGCGCAGGGTGCGGTGCGACTCTAAAATCCCCTCCATCTTCGGGTGGCAGCAGCCGTAAAAAACGATCGTGTCGCGCCCTGTTTCCCCCTCCTGATCGAGGGCCTGGTTCAGACTGGTGGAGAGCCGGGCCAGATGGTTGTGCAGACTTGAGTCGAGAAACCGAGGGTCCAGATTCCAGCCGTTCTTGCGGATCAGGTACACCACCTCTTTTTGCAGGATGCCGCAGCCAACCAGACGGATCGGCAGGGATCCCATCGTCCGTGCCGCGCTGCTCATGGATAGCGACCAAACTCGAAGGCCGCTTCGATCATGGCGCAAATGTTGGCTTCCGATACCGCCAGGGGCATCACACCGGTGCCGAACAAAAAATGTCCGTTCGCCTTGCCGATGGAGCAGAGACGCCAGACCTCCCGGCGCGTCTCGTCCGGACTCCAGGAGATCATCTTGATGTCGTCGATCACCCCGCACGTCAGTCCACGGGGGCCGATGATACGCTTGGCCTCCTCCAGGCTGTCCAGCGGGCTGATGTAATAGACGCCAATCTTCAAGGTATCCATGACCTGGCGGATCACCCGGTTGAAAGGGGCCATGCCACAGTAGTAGACGACGCCATCCACGCCGCCCGGCTCCAGATCGCGCTGCATCCACGGAAGCGAAAAGTTCTCGAATCGGTGCATCCCCACAAAGGAGGGGGAACCGAACGGGGTGGAGTAAACCAGCACATGCACGCCGGCAGCCCGGTAGGCAGCCACCTGTTTTTGGAAAAACTCCGAACACTTGGCCAACAACTGGTCACGCAGGCCGGTCGGCCCGGAAAGCAACAGCTCCATCCACTTGTCCATACCCATCAGCATGGCCGGCAGCGCGGTGGAGGCGGTCAGATAGGCGCAGATGGGATGGCGTCCGGCAGACTCCTGTTGCAAAATTTTCAGGCACGTTGCGGTCTCGCGCCAGGCCGGATGGGCGGTGAGATCGTCCGGGATGGTCAGTTTGTGGATATCCTCCGGGCTTTTGATGACGAAATCGACCACGTTGGGCGGGCCATCCTCGGCAAACAGAATCTCCTGACAGCCGAGCAACTCCACCTCCTTGCCGACATAAAAGAGGCTCCAAAGATTATCGTAACCATAACGCGCGCGCATGGCCAACTGGCCCCTGGCCACATTCTCGCCGCTGGCGTAGTACTCCCGCAGGGAGAGTCCCAGCTCTCGGGCCCCCTGATCCAGCAGATTACAAAAGATCGGCATGCGCGGAGCGGGCCGACCTTCGATGGCGGCCCCAAGGATCTCCAGCGGGGTCATCTCCGGGAGTCCGGGACCAAGAGCCGCTCCGCCCGAAGAGGCTTTCAAGACCGGTTGCGGCTGGCTCATCCTGTCCGACGATTCAGCCTGGATCACCGCTCCGCCGGAGGAGTCCTGCGCCAATACTTCCGGCTTTGGCAACAGATCGATGATCATCCTGCCGGCGGTGACGCCATCCGGTGCCCAGCCATCGGCACCCACCTGGTGCGGCAGCGTCTCGTCAAAGCGGTAAGGGGCACCGCCCACCACCAGCTTGATGCGCGCTTCCAGACCTCGATCGCGCAGCAGTTGTCGCACCTTGCGCGCCCCTTCCGGTCCGGTGGCGGTGTGGACCATCATCGCGGAGATGGCGATCACCCCGGCATCCAGTCGCACCGCCTCCTCGACAAACCGTTCCGCCGGGACATTGACCCCCAGATCGATCACCTCCACCATCAACGCCTTCAAACAGCCCATGACGATCCGCTTGCCCAGGGAGTGCAGATCCCCACGGGCCGTACCGATCACCACCCGCCCGATCGCCTGTGGCGTGCAGGTGAACCGTTTGAGCATCTCTTCGGTGATTTCGGCGGAGATCTGCGCGGTCATGAAGTGTTGCGCCAGATTGGCATCCGGATCGCGCGCGATGCGCGACATCATCTCCTCGCTGGAAGGGACCACCACCCCAAAGACGATCTCTTCCGGGGCGATCCCAAGAGTCAAGGCCTCCTCCACCACCGCGAAGGCGGCATCCCGATCGGTATCGAACACCGCTTCGCAGTAGGCTGTGACCAGTTCAGATGGTGATTTTGACATGTAGGAGTGGATTCGCTTTTCCAGATAGATTTATTAAATGATAATATAACTATTACGCGCACTCATGGGATTGTCAAGCGTAAATGGCGGATGAAAAGATCCTCGAATCGCTCGTGGGTGGCCAGGTGAACCGGACGCATACGCGCGCGCAGCCCGGCAAGGGGATCGGTATGCTCCGAAACGCCCAGGAGGGACTCGCACCCGGCCAGGGCCGCACCCGGCATCTTGCGGATCCGGTCGGGATCCAAGGATGGCAACAGCCCCAGCTGCCGGGCATTTTCAACATCCAAACCAGCGCCGAAAGCGCCACACAACCACAAGCCGTGCAACCGACCCGGGTGGAGCCCGGCATGATCGAGCAGGGTTTCAACCGCTGCGGCACAGGCGGCCTTGGCGCGCTGGAACTGGTCGACATCCCGCCCGGTGATGGCCGTGGCCGGGTTGTCGGGATCCAGGGGAAAGCCGCCATCGGTCACCGGGATGGCGAAACGTCCCGAGGGTTTTAGCAATTGGCGTCGACAGAGCACAGCAATGGCATCCAGCAGACCGGTGCCGCAATATCCCTGGGGTGGGCCATGACCGCTGGTGATGAACTCCAGATCCTCGCCCGACTCGTAAAGATGGGTCACCGCTCCGGGGGTATCGATCGGCAGCCCGTGACGGATACCGCTCATCTCGAAGGCAGGCCCCCCCGGCGTCGAGGCGACATGCAACCATCGGCCATCCCACAAGGCCAGTTCGATGTTGGTCCCCAGATCCAGAAGCATGGCGCCGGGAGGGGCCTCGATCAGCCGCGTGGCCACCACACAGGCCAGAAGATCCGAGCCGATGAAGCCGTCCACCGGGGGAACCAGGATGATCCGGCCATTCGGCAACCCCCAGCGCCCCTGCCAGCGCTCCGGATCGCGGGGTTGACAGACGAGGCCGGGATCCCAACCCTCCGGATCGAGCAGTCTTACGCTGCCGTTGCCGGCCAGCAGGGTCAACATGGCGGTGTTGCCGACGATCATGACGCGACCGATTTTTTTGAACATGGCAGGCTCGCCCAGATCGCGCGTCAGCATGTCTAAAAGCGCCTCTGAAATCGCCTGACGTGCCAGATCGGACAACGCCTCGGCCCGTTGCGGATCGCGGCTGGCCTCATGCAAACGGTTCAGGATGTCGGCCCCGTGGATCACCTGCGGATTGATCCCCAGGCGGCAGGCCAGACGGCGATGACGATTCCAGAGGCTCACCCGCAGATGGGTGGTGCCGAGATCCACCGCCACGCCCAAAGGAGAGGCCCACGATGCCAGGGAAGAGCGATGAACCGGGTGCAGTTCATCCGCCGGGATGGTGCGCCAGGCCGAGAGAGGGGCAGGATCGTCGAGTTCGAGCAGGCAGGAGCCGACCGGTCGCAACTGACAGGCCAAACGATACCCCTGCTGTTGCTGTTCGGGTGAGAGTTTTTCCCGCTCCGCGTGGGTGAGAGGTGTGGCGTTGCCGGAGACAAGACGGATCGTACAGGCGCCGCAACCGCCGGTTCCACCACACGAGGCGCGCACCCGCAGATGGGTGGCATCCAGCAACTCCCGGATCGATGCCCCGGTGATGAGGGGCAACTGCCACTCGGTGGAATTGCTGCGGACCGTGATCCGGGATGCCGCCTCGCGCATGACGGAGGTATCCGATGAGGTCACTTGCCGTACTGTTGCAATGCGGCAAACAAAGTCTTCTTGCTGATCGGTTTGCCCAGGTGGTCATCACAGCCGGCCTCACGGCACTGCCGGGCCTCACCCTCCATCGAATGGGCGGAGAGTGCCAGGATGGTCACCGGCTTGCGGGTGTGATGCCTGGCCTCCCAGGCACGAATCTTCCCGGTGGCCACCAATCCGTTCATCACCGGCATCTCGATATCCATCAGCACCACATCAAACGGCTCGTGCTTGACCCGCTCCAGCGCCTCGGCACCGTTGCCGACCACCTGCAACTCATGCGGCGTGCTCTCCAGATAGATGCGGATCAGCTCGCAATTCTCCTCCACATCCTCGACCAACAGAATTTTCAACGGCCGCACCTCCTCCGACTCTTTCGGCAGCGATTCCATCTCATGCGCCTTGGAGCCGGAGGATGAGAGCGCTGCCACGAGCGGAATGACAAAAAAGAATTGACTCCCCTTGCCCGACTCACTCTTCACCCAGATTCGCCCTTCCATCCGCTCCAACAGTCGGCGAGTCAGGGACAAACCGAGTCCGGTACCACCGTAACGACGGGAGATCCCGGAGTCGGATTGGGTGAAACTCTGAAAGATCAGCTCCAGCTGCGCAGGCAGGATACCGATGCCGCTGTCGGAGACCACCACCAGCATCTCCTCCGGGTTCTCGGGATTCCGACCGATATCCACCACCACCCAGCCGCGATCGGTGAATTTTACGCCATTACTGATTAAATTATAAAAACATTGTCGCAAACGCAACGCATCCGCCACAATCCACTCCGGCATGGCCGGATCGATGCGCAACTCCAAAGAGAGCCCCTTGTTCTTGGCCAGCACGCGCGACATGTTGACCACCTCGCCCGCCAGCTCATGGAGCGAAAGGGGTTCGCTGTGGATCTGCAACATGTTCGCCTCGACCTTGCTCAAGTCGAGAATGTCGTTGATGAGCACCAAGAGATTCGATCCCGCATTGCGCAGCATCGTCAGATAATAGTGCTGCTGGGGATTCAACGGGGTTTCGAGCAGCACATCCCCCATGCCGATGATGATGTTCATCGGCGTGCGGATCTCATGACTCATAGCCGCCAGAAAATCGCTTTTGGCCTGATTGGCCTTGTCGGCCTCGGCCTGGGCGCGGCTCAAGGCCAATTCAGTCTGCTTGCGCTCGGTCACATCGCGCAGCATGGCCAAAAGCAAGAGCTGTTCATCCAGTTGCACCAGCTGCACATTGGTTTCGGTGTAGTGCAACCGACGTTGGGGATCGTGATAGGCCCCCTCCACCACCAGATGACCACTGGCACGCAGTCGCTCCAGAAACTTCTCCAAATCGCGATCCTGGCCAATCAGCAGATGACAATCCTCCAGGTGGAACTCGCCGAGCAGATCCTCCCTGGGCAGACCCAGACGCACGAAGGCCGTGAGATTGGCCTCGATCAACAGACCCGTGGCAACATCAAAAATCAGAATCTCATCGCTCGATTCGTCCAGCAGGCTATGAAACAGGTTGATGGCCCGCTCCTGGGAGCGGATCCGCTCCCTCTGCCGATAGAGCTCCAAAAAGACCTTCACCTTGGCACGCAGGAACTCGGGCGGAAACGGCTTGACCAGATAATCGACCGCGCCCAGATCATAGCCGGTCAGGGCGTGCTGATCGTCCTTGAAGACGGCGGACATGAAGATGATCGGAATCGTCTTGGTGCGATTGACGCTCGACATCAACTTGATCACCTCGAAACCGTCCATGTCCGGCATATGGGCATCCAGCAGCACCACGGCGAACTCCTGCTTGGTCATCTGCAACAACGCCTCGCGACCGTTGCGCGCCAGGATCATCTCCGCATCCAGATCGGCGAGCAGGCCGGCGGTGGCGGTGAGGTTGTTGTCAAGATCATCGACGATGAGGATATGGGGTTTCATGGCATCACCGGTTCCTGTCGAGCCAGGGGCGCATCATCGAAAGCAGTTTCTGGGTATCCACGGGTTTGGAGAGATAATCCGACGCCCCGGCCTCCAGGCAGCGTTGCCGCTCACCCTGCATGGCCTTGGCGGTCAACACCAGCATCGGCAGCTCGCGCCATTCGGGCTGGCGGCGGATCTCGCCCAACAGATCATAACCGTTCATGTCCGGCATCATGATGTCGATCAAGAGCATGTCGATGCGCGGGTGGTGCCGCAGCAGCTCAAGCGCGACGCGACCGTTTTCGGCCATGAGCACCTGACACCCCTGATCCTCCAGCAGACTGGTCAGGGCAAAGACGTTGCGAATATCGTCATCGACCAAGAGAATCCGCCGTCCGGTCAGATTGCAGACCGACGGACGCGCTGCCAGGATCCGCGCCGGCAAAGGTACCGGCGGCGGCGCCTCCTCTCCTTCTTGCCCGGTGACCGCCGCCACGGGCGCCTCGGACGCGGGCAGCGCCTCGGCTGGCAGGGTTGCCCGACCTGCGGCCAGCGGGGCGATGCGGATCGATTTCAAGAACTCCAGGCTCTCGGCATCGGTGCGTTCGTCCTCGCGCAACAGCGGGATGGCGACGATCCGCTCTAAAGTCAACCCCTCCTCCGGCGGGGCATTGGCCGGATGGAGATAGAGCGCCGGCATGGCATCGTGATCAGCGGTGGTACGCAGGCGGCGAATCAGCGGCACGGTGGCCACCCCCGGCAGATCGCCCACCATCACCAGACCGGTGGGACGCAGAAAATTGGCCAGGAAGAGTGCTGCGCTCTGGTCGCCGGCCACAATCACCCCCAATCCGAGGATGCGCGCCGCATCCCCCAACGCGCGGATGCGGTGGTAATCCATGCCGACAAGCAGAATGGTGTGATCCTCGCGCGTCAAGTGACGCCGATCGTCCGGAATGGCGCTGACATCGCGCTCCCGTTCGCCATCCCGGCCATCCAGTGGTGCGGCGAACGGCACGCTCTCCACGCTCACCAGCGGCAGAAAGAGCGTGAAGAGGCTCCCTTTGCCCTCCTCGCTGATCAGCTCGATCCGTCCGTTCAACAGCTGCGCCAGCTCCTTGCAGATCGCCAGCCCCAGACCGGTACCGCCGTATTTGCGATTGGTGCCGTCGTCGAGCTGCCGGAACGGTTCAAACACCGCTGCCTGCTGATCGCGCGGGATGCCCACCCCGGTATCGGCCACCGACATGGCGATCAGCTCGTTCTTGGCCTCATGTACCAGTCGGAAGGTGACGGTCACGGAGCCAGTATGGGTGAACTTGATCGCGTTGGTGATGAGATTTTTCAAGATCTGCTCCACGCGGATCCGATCGGTGCGGGTCGCCAGCGGCAGCTGCCCCTTCATCAGCACCTGGAACTCCAGACCTTTTTCACGCGCGGTATGGGTGAAGAGCCGCTCAAGGCTGGTGGCCAGCTCCGAGAGCTTCACCGCATCCTTGAAAATGCGGATCCGTCCGGCCTCGATGCGCGCCAGATCGAGGATCTCGTCGATCAGGGTCAACAGATCGGCACCGGCGGCGTGGATGGTCGAGGCGAACTCCACCTGTTTGGCGGTCAGGTTGCCGGCCTTGTTCTCTTTCAACAGCTGCGCGAGAATCAACAGGCTGTTCAACGGCGAGCGCAGCTCATGGGACATGTTGGCCAGAAAACGGGATTTGAAACCGCTGCTCTGCTCCAACAGTTGAATGGTATCGCGCAACACCTGCTGGTTGATCGCCAGCTCCTCGGTCTTCTTGCGGCTCTCCTCCAACAGCTTCTGCCGGGCCGAGGAGTCGCGCACCCCGACAATCGCCCGGGCGATGGTCTCGCTGACGCGCGACAGAAAATCGAACAGTCGTGCCTGAAAGGGATGACCCGAACCGAGAGCCAGCACCCCCAACAGCTGCTCCTCGTGGATCAGCGGGGTGATGTACACCTCGCGCGGCGTGCTCTCCAGAAGTGCGGCGCGCAGCTGCAACGGATCGCAGGGAACCCCGGAAAGTCG
>JAMOBI010000190.1:0-2802 GCA_039908105.1 Magnetococcus sp. YQC-9 | reverse complement strand
GCGTGATGTCGAAAAAGCGGACAAACTCCTTCTTCAGCCGCGCGATGACGATGGCGGCCCGGCGGCGCTCTTCGTCCACATCCCCAGGTGAAGAGATGAAAATCCGTAACGGCGTGGTCGGCATGCGGGTCTCCCCAGGGTGATCGATCGTGCGACTCAGAAGGCGTGAAGGCGATGTTTGGTCGTCAAATTGAAGAATTATACGCTTATTCGACCATTATGCCAGAAACTCCGCAGTTGAACACACCCTCTGGCAAGGTGCCTCTTGCTGCCCGCCCCTGATGAACGCTGACCGATACGGATTCGGCCCCAGACCGTGTTGGCTACACCCCCTGCACTCCACCCCCCCATTTTTTTGTACAGGATCCCCGCCTTGTCCGACCAAGAAAACCATAAGGCCTGCGTTGCCTGTTCCAACTGAAATCAACGGAACGTCAATCGCCACTTATGCAAGAAGAATTGCGAGGGACAGATGAAACGCAAGGAAAAAGAGCGTCGGACCGCTTGATCAGACACCGAATTTTCGCCGTACGGTGGAAAAGTCGCAACAGATGCTCATACCCAGCAAAACAGATGGAAATCAAACAATCAGGAGACGCCACATGAACAAGGATCAAACCAACCCCATAGCGGATGCAAACGACCTGGATCTGGAGGGGATCGCCGCAATCCAGGCCGACCTTGCCGCGCGTCTTGGCCTGCCTTCGGCACCTCCCATCCAATCGCCGCATGACCGGATGAGAACAGACCTCCATTATGAAACCATGCCTGCCAGACTGCCCTATGAGTTGATCTTCGAAATGGGCAAGGAAGCGTGGAACAAACTGGTTCAGCATGCCCTGGACCAGAAGATGAACAACCGGGAAATCGATGTTTACATGTGGCGTCATCTCTACCGACTGCATTCGTGGTTCATGATCCATATCGAGGAAGATAACGGCTTCAGGCCGTATGCCGGGCTGATGGAAGACAAACCTACGTTGTTGATGTTCACTTCCTATCAATTGGCCGAGGATTTCATCAAGCAGCAGGGAGTCGACAAGAAATACGCCCATTTGTCGGTGAACGGGTATCTTATCCCGTCAACGCTGCAACACCTTGAACAATATCAAGGTGCTGGTCTCCAATGGATCCATTTCAACAACGGCATAGGCCTGTCGTTCGGAGGTTCTCTGCAGGTACTGGAGGAGGGCTACCGATGGATGCTGAAACACGACCCCATTTTTTCCACCCGATCAAGCCGCTGAGGGAACCATTGTCAGCAGAACGGAGAGAGAACCGGATGAAGCGCGTTGCTTGCGCTCTCTATCCGGGTCGGGGAGTTTTCACGGTAAACGCTACATATCCCACGCTTGGTGCGGTTTTCATTCTTGGCTCCTGCCAAAGGTGATCACACCCTTCGCGAAAAATGGCCCGGAGTCGCCGACCCCGCGCTGTTTTCTTCCGAGGATTTCTGTCCTTTGGCGCCAGGTTTGGCCTCGAACTTCATGCAGGGGGAACCGGAGCTGCGCAACACCTCCTGCCAGGGCCACAGGGCGGTTTTGAACCCCATGGCCCGACAGCCGCGCGGATGATCGGCCTCCCAGGTGATTTGAAAATGACGGCAGCGCAGACAATCAACCGGTTGCGCCGCGTGGGCGTCGGGGTTGTCCATGGGAAAGGGTGCTCCTCGCGTATGGAATCAATGCTTCCAGAACTTATGCGAGAATAGCATCAAAATGGTGAAGATCTCCAGTCGTCCGACGATCATCATCGAAGCCAGAATGATTTTGCCGAAGGCCGGCACATGGGCGAAGTTGTCCATCGCCCCGACGGAATTGAAACCCGGACCCACATTGGCCCAGGCGGTCAAAGAGGCCCCCATGGCCGAAAGCAGATCCAATCCGAGCGCATTCAACAAAATGCCGCCAAAGAGCACATAGCCCATGGCGAGAATGAACAGGGCCACGGCATTCTCGAGAATCTCGCGCGAGACCGGCTGATGATCGATCTTGGACACCACCACCTGATTGGGCTGCAACAGCCGCATGGTGACACTCGGGATGGTCTTGAGCAGCACCAGCACACGCACCACCTTGATGCCACCGCCCGTGGAACCCGACATCCCGCCCACCACCATCACCAGTCCCAACATCATTTGCAAAACCGGCGGCCAGAGTTCCCAGTCGGTGCTGGCAAATCCGGTGGTGGTCATGATGCTCACCACCTGGAAGAGCGAGTGGCGCACCACATCCTCGAAATCCCAACTCGGATTCCAGTTGATGAGCCTGGCCACCAGAAACGAACTGACCAGCAGAATGATCACCAGATAGCCGATCAGCTCCTCATAGGTGAAGGCCTTCCAATCCCGATGCACCAACACCCGGTAGTGGATCAAAAAATTCATACCCCCCATACCCATGATCACAACCGACCACCACTGGGCACCAGCGGAAAAGTGACCCATGCTCAAATTCTTGGTGGAGAACCCACCGGTGGCGATGGCCGCAAAAGAGTGATTGACCGCATCAAGCCAGGTCATACCAAAGAACCAATAGCCGATCACGCCAATCAGAGTGATCAGGGTGTAGACCCCCCACAATGCGCGCGCGGTGGAGACCAGACGCGGGGTCATGCGATCCTTGGTCGGGCCGGGCACCTCGGCCTTCATCAGTTGCGTGCCGCCCACCCCCAGAAACGGCAAGATGGCGATGGCCATGAGGATCATCCCCATCCCGCCCAGCCAATGGGTGGTGCTGCGCCACAACAGAATGCTCTGCGGCCACACCTCGATATCGGTCATGGACGAAGAGCCGGTGGTGG
>JAMOBI010000024.1:0-25075 GCA_039908105.1 Magnetococcus sp. YQC-9 | reverse complement strand
CACATCCCCGTCGCTGCCGCTCACCGTGGTCACGGAGGTGCCGTTCTCGGCCACGCTCACCGTGGTCTGGGCGGTCAAAACCGGTGAGAGATCGTTGAGATTGGTCACCGTCACCGCGAGCGCCCGGCTGGCGGTGTTCTGACCGTCGGATGCCTGCACGATCACCTGATAAACGTTGTCCCCGTTGGTATCGGTCGGTTTCTCGAAGTCCGGGGACGTGATGAACTTCATCGCGCCGCTGGCATCGATGGTGAAAGAGACCGCGTCATCGCCCGACAGGGACCAGGTTACCGTGGCGTCATCGATATCGGTGAAGTTCGCCACGAAGGAGGTGTCGGAGTTCTCGGCAAGCGTCGAGATGGTTGGCGGAATCACCACCGGCGCATCATCGACCGGCATCACCTCCATCCGCACCGCGACCGGGGTGGATGAGAGCATGTTGCCGTCATCCCTGGCCACCACGGCAAAAGCGTCCATCAGGCCGTTGGCATCCGGATCGGCGCGCCACCAGGCGTGATGGGTGGCATCCACGGTGTCGTTCGTGCCCGCAACCCAGGCCGACGCACTCCCGGCGCTCGTGCCGATCATGAGCGTGCCGCTGTTCACCTCCCGGATCACGAAGGCCGTCACCGCACCGTTGGCATCGGCCTCGTCGCCCTGGGCTTTCAGATCCACCAGGGTGATGGTCGCCGGCGTATCCTCATCGATCACGCCGACCGGCCCGGAAAAAAGCGTTAAGGTCGGAGCAACGCCCTCCCCGACGATCAACTGAAAAATCTTTCCGGTCGTATGCGCATGGGCATTGCTGGCCAGCAGACGCACGAAGTAGGTTCCGGTCTCCGGCAGCATCTCCGGCGTCCATGAAAAGCTCGGATCGACTGACGAAAAACTCAGCCAGGCAGGCAGGGGGGTGCCATCGGCCAGGGTCGCCGAATAGGTCAGGGGATCATCGTGGGGATCGACGAACAACCCATTGGGCAGAGTGATACTGAAAGGTTGATCTTGAATGGCTTGCCATTGCGGCCATGCGGAGGCGGGACGCTCGATCCCCTCCTCCAGGGTATGCTCGAAGTGGGCGCGTGCCTGATCTGCCGGGATCAATCCCTGCAGGTGTTCACTGGCCAGAAAAACGTGCAGGGAGTCCTGACTGGCGAAGGCATCCGGTGCAAGGCTCAGATCGAGCTGAAGATCGCGGGCGTTTTCAAGCGTGCTCGTCGCGAGAAGAATCCCGTTCTCTGGATCGTGATCCGCATCCAGGGTCTGCAAGAGGCGCAGAAGATTGGTCAGGTGGTTCTCGTCGACCGTACCGGTCGCCCCCCTGGCCAGCTCCTGTGGGGTGAGCGTCACCGGGGCGGATGCGATCTCCTCGGTTGGGATCTCGCCCAGCACCAGACCACCCAGCGAAAAGGTGATCGTCTCACCAGGATGATAATAGAATCCCCCCTGGGCGTCGGTCGTACCGGTCATGCCATCCACGACATAGGTCAGGCCGGCCACCGGACTGTCGATGAAGAAACCCTGCTCGACTTCCGCATAGGGGGCATCGGCGATGCGCACCGAGACCAGGAAGGTGTCCGAGATCGCCATGCCGTCCCGATCCGTGGCCGTGACCCGGATCCGGTAGCTGCCGACCTGATCGTCCGCGATGCTGTCCGTCATCGTCAGAAGGCTGTTTTCGAGGATCCTCCAATCCGGCAGTGGATGCTCCTGGCCGGCAAAATCCACCAGCGAGACCGACAGGGACAACCATTCGGCGGAGTCGACCGCCAGATCGGCATCCAGGAAAGTGCTGGCCGGAATCCGGAGTGAAAAGGGGGTTCCATCCTTGGAAATCGCTTGATAGCCCCCATCGACCGGCTTCAACAGCACCACGCGCTCAGCTCGTGGTACCAAATCAGCCAAGGGATGGACGAGCACGGGCGCATCGTTGCGGTTGGCGATCGTGAGGGTGAAAATCTGGTGGGTGGCCAAAGAGAGCGTATCCGTGGCCACGAGATCGATGGCCAGTTGCCCGACATCGGCATTGGCCGGCGTGCCGGAAAACCGTCCGGTCGTGGCATCGAAATGCAGCCACGCCGGCAGTTCCCCGCCATCCGCCAGCCGGGCCTTCAAGGTGACCTGCTGGCCATCCGGATCCGACCAGCCGGTCAGAGCCAGGGAGAAGGCACCCTTCTCCACGACCACCTGGGCGGCGACATCCGGGAGCACCGGCGGCAGGTTGATGATGGGGGGCAGAATCACCTCGAAATTGTCCAGCGGGAGTGTCCCCGTCTCGAGCACCGTGGTGACCTTCTCCACGATCAGCTGTTTGGTCGCCTCCTCCGCCCTGGACGCAGCCGTCAACAGCGATTCGGCAAAAGCCTTGATTTCGGAGGGCGTGACCTGCTTGGGCACGGTCTCCCAGGTCAGAGTATTGCCGGAAGCGGCATCCTTGTTGGACGGTGACGGCTCCTCGACCGGTTTTTCTCCCGGATGAGGCTCCTCGACCGGTTTTCCGCCGCCGGATTTTTCCTCATCGGATTTTTCTCCGCCGGATTTTTCCCCGGTCTGGTCGTGTTTTTCTCCGGGATCCGTCCCGTGTTTCTCTTCTTCGGGCTTTTGCAATTTCTCCTGCTGGAATTTCTCGGTCTCCTTGGCCTTGATGATCGCCAGGGACGAAACCTGTCCCTCCAGACGTTTCAGCAACGCTTCCGGGGCCTGGAAGACCGGTGTCGGCGCGCCGCCTCCCAACCTGACCGCAGTCGCGGTACCGGGCTTCAAGAGTACCACTACCCCATGGCCATGGATGTCGGCGATCTCCAGGATGCCGGAGTTGTGGACCACCGTGGTGCTGCCATCCGTCACCACCTCGCCCATGAGTTCACTGCCGCGCACACCGATTTCGGCGGTCGGGGTCTTGATCAGGGTATGTTTGCCAGTGTGGAGTTGACCGATCTGCCCGCTGGCATAACGGAATGACCCGGTCAATACCGTGGCGTTGAACTGACCCTTGGCCTCATCGGGCTTGAAGATGAACTGATCCACCAGGGCACGCGCCGATTCGCCCACCTGAAAGGTGGTGCCATCGTTCATCACGAATTGGGCCAGACTCTGCTCGGCGGTGGTGATCTGATCCCCCTCCTGGATCGGATCCCCCTCCTTGAGGGTACGCACCACGCCATCCTTGCCCTTGGCCTCGACGGTGCCGGTCAGCGAGGCGGCCTTGCCGATGGCGGCTCCAGCCTCTCCTCCGGTCGGCGCGCCGGGTCCGGCGGTCAGGACCGGCCCATTGTCCGACAGGGCCAGGGCTTTCACGGTCTCGAAGGTGAGGGCCGAACCGTTGGCCAAGGCCAGATCCGGTGGATGGGAGAGGGCGAAATACCCCTCGATGCGGATCACCTCACCCGAACGACTGGTGATGACCAGATCGAATCCATCCCGGGCATAAGAGCCTTGCAGCAGAAAAGAGCCGTCTGGCAGAAGAATCGAGGACTCTTCCGGGGAGGCGCGCAGATGAATTTCACGCGCGCCCCAAGTTTCGGAGGCGAAACGCGGCGGACTCTCAAGCGGCAATGGTTGCTTCATGGCGATCATCCCGTAACACTCCCCCCAGGAGCGGGATTGACATGGAAAACAGCGGCAGACAGGGCGTGCAACTCACCTGGACAGCTTGTGGAACAGGTCACGAGGGGACTGACGTTCGGCATGATGGAAGGAGGTCTTCTTCACACCATCCGTGGCACACCCGGATGGATGTTTCACGGTTTTACAAAACGATATTTCTTAGGATTTTCAGGTTGTTCTGATTTTGCATATGCGGGTTTGCCATGAGAACCATTCAATCCGTGCCGCAGCCCCTCCCTTGGCACTATTTCCTGGACAACCACAACAAAATTCTGTGCATGCCTGAAAATTTATATTTCCATCTTGAAGAATCAACCATCTGATCAAAAGGTTAACTCTTTCAGATCATTTATGCTCAACATCCAGGAGAATGTCAAGATTCTGCATAGAGTTATATGTGTCAACATATGCTCAGACGGCGACCCCCTCCTCACTCACCTTGCAGGGGCACTCCCTTCGGGAGTTCCACGGTCCGATGAGAGGGGATCCCCTGACTCAAGGAATCCAGGTTGGACGGATGACCGCAGGGCGTGTGTCATATGCCGCATCAGGTGTTGTATATGACACAGCCAAGAGGATCTTAATCAAAATAACATAATAATATCAAAATAAACCGTTTGGCATTGCCGTTGCACATCCCTGGCGTCCATCTGGGTGCCAAGCCCTTTCAATCCTGACCAGGGGGAACAAACGCGCATGCGCCGTAAATCGTATTTTTACCTTCGCAACAATCGCTCCCGTCTTCTGCTGGCTGGTCTGTTGAGCGCCGCACCAGTCCATGCCGCGGAATTGATCCTGCCCGAAGTCACCGTGACCGGCACGCGCGAGGGGGAACGCATCGCCGAAACTCCCGCAACCGTGGATGTGATCACCCGGAAGGAGATTCAAGAGCTGCATCCCACCCATCCCACGGAGTTGTTGGGTAAGGTGCCTGGGGTCTGGATCAACAAGGCGGGTGGAGAGGGGCACATGACCATGATCCGTCAACCGCTGACCACCAGTCCGGTTTATCTCTATCTGGAGGATGGGGTTGCGACCCGTTCCACCGGATTTTTCAACCACAACGCTCTCTATGAAGTCAATCTGCCAATGTCCGGGGGCGTCGAGGTCAACAAGGGACCAGGGACCGCCTTGTATGGCTCGGATGCCATCGGCGGCGTGGTAAACGTTCTCACCCGTCAGCCACCCGCCAAGGGAGAACTGGAGGCGAGCGGAGAGATCGGGTCGCATGGCTGGCGTCGGCTGTTGTTGACCGGAGGCAATGGTTTTGGTACCAACGGGGTGCGTGGCGACCTGAACGTGACCCATACCGACGGCTGGATCGACAAAACCGCTTTTGATCGTCAGAGTGCCACTCTGCGTTGGGATCGGGCCATCGGCGAGCACGCTTTCTTGAAGAGTACCGCCACCTATGCCAACATCGATCAGGAAAGCTCCGGCTCCTCGAACATCACCAGGGAGGATTTCCAGAATAATCCGCGTCGCAACTACTCCCCGATCACCTATCGCAAGGTCCAGGCCTTGCGTCTGACAGCCGCCTACGAACGGGAAGAGGGGGAGCGACTGGTGAGCATCACCCCGTACTACCGTCATGATACCATGGACATCATGCCCAGCTGGTCCATGACCTACGATCAGACCGTGTACGACACATTCAACGACTCTTATGGTCTGATGTTGAAGTACCGGCAGGATTTCGTCCCGGCGCGCGCACGCTTGATCCTGGGTATGGACGTGGACTACAGCCCAGGCGGAAGGGAGGAGAACAGCATCAGCACCACGGTCGCCGCCGGCACGACCGGTGACAGCAGGGTGTATGACAGCTATGTACGCGGAGCGAGAATCCACGATTACGATGTGACCTATCGGGGCATCTCTCCCTATCTGCACGGGGAGTTCTCGCCGCTCGAACGATTGCGGATCACCGTTGGTCTGCGACACGACAGCATCCGTTACGATTACGACAACAAGCTGACCGACACTCCCACCAGCGTGGTAACCACCATCGGCACCAAGGTATATGGCCATGCCGGGGATACCGATGTCCATTTTGGCCATCTCAGTCCCAAGCTGGGCATGACCTATTCCTTCACCGATTCCCTGAGCGGTTTCGCGGTCTATAATCATGCCTTCCGGGTCCCTTCCGAGGGACAACTCTTTCGTCCATCCTCGGCCAGCACGGCGGCCAAGGCTCAAAGCGCGGCCCAGGCGGCCCTGGCCTTGAAGCCGGTCAAGGTCGACAGCTACGAAATCGGCGTGCGCGACAAGGACGGCAAGGGACTCGATTACGAAATCTCTCTCTATCACATGACCAAGCAGGACGATATTCTCAGTTATTTGGATCCGGTCGATCAGGTTTCCAAAGTGACCAATGCTGGTGAAACCACCCACCGGGGGATCGAGGTGGGGTTGGGGAGAGCCCTGGGCGAGGATTGGCGGCTGGATGCCGCATTCTCCTATGCCAAACATTCCTTTGCGCACTGGAGAGAATCGGCTACCAAGGTTTTTGATGGCAAGGAGATGGATAAGGCACCGCGTGTCGTTGGCAGGACCACGCTGCAATATGCCCCGGATCAGGGGCGGAAAGGACAAGCATCCTTGGAATGGGTCTCGCTGGGCAACTATTGGCTGGATCCGGCCAACACGACGAAATACAGCGGTCATGACCTGTTCAATCTGCGCGGCGGTTATCCCCTGACCGAGAATCTCGAATGGTTTGGCAGCGTCACCAATCTCCTGGACAAGCGTTATGCCGAAACCGGCGCCCTCAGTTTTGGGGGTAATCCGCTCTATGCACCCGGCATGCCGCGTCAGCTCTTCACCGGGTTGCAGGTCAAATGGTGATGCACTGGATCCTTCTGCCGGTCTGTCTGATCTTGCCGATCCACTTGGCCGTGGCGGATGCGCGGAACGTCTCCGATTGGACGCCCCATCCGGTGCTGCGCAAGGAGGTCAAGGGGCGGGGCGTATTGCGGATCCTCTCTCCGAATTTGTCCGTGGATCACTGGTCAGTCCATCCGGCGGCACTGGGACACGATCCGGCGGCGACCGTGCTCACCCCACGAGAGACCCAGGAGGGAGTGACCATTCAGGTAGAGGATGGACGGGGGAATTACCATTGGATCGCTGCTTATGCCAGACAACCGGGCCGGGAGTTCGTGCTGGCCACGGCACACCATTTCCCTCTGGCCGGACCCTCGCCGACCGCCATGCTCGCCATGACGAAATCCCGACTGGAGATCATTCCGACTCCTCTGCCCAGGGAACACTCCACCTATCGCGCCGGGGAAGCGTGGAAATTTTTGCTGCGTTTCGACCAGCATCCCCTTCCGGACCGACTGGTGACCCTCCACACCCTGGGACATACGGCGCAGGAGATACGGACCGATCGTCAGGGCGTTGCGACGGTGATCCTGCCGCCGTTTGTCATGCGGTCCGAGGATTCCGTCGGACGGCAGGAGAGACGACCGCGCCGTCTGCTGCAACCCTTTCAGCTCGCGGTGGAACACCAGGATGACGGAGAACGGTTCGTCACGGTGTTTCAGCAAGAGTATGGGCCGGATGGACTGCATGACCGACAGCCGTTGTTGGGATGGCTGGTGGCCGGTCTGGGCATGATGGGTGGATTGCGGTTGTGGCGTTTCGATCAGGGAGGCGCCTCGTGAAGGGCTGGCCGTTCTCCCTGAGCCGGTTGCGCGTCTGGGTACAGATCGTGATGTTCTGCGTGACGGTTTATGGCGGTCTGGTGGTCGGTCCGTATGCCGCGGACAAGATCTCCACCGCCCTGCCGGCTCTCTCATGCACCTATGATCGGCAGAACGGGGGTTGGTGCGCCTTGCGTCCCTTCCAGCATCAGAGTTCCCATCAGATCGGTACGACCCTGGCCCGAACCGGAACAGCCACCCTGGAACTCTTCAAACCCTGGCTGATGACCCTGGGGGCGTTTTTGCTCTTTTTCGTCGTGCTCAACAAGGCCTTCTGCGGCTGGGTTTGCCCCCTGGGATCGGCGCAGGAAGGGTTGTACCGCTTGGGACGCCGTCTGCGTCTGGGGTATCGGGGTGTGCCGGACGATTGGCTGGGACGGGTACGTGTTGTCAAGTGGCTTTTGTTGTTGTTTTTTGTCTTTGGCTTGCCATTGGCCGCCGGATTGGGATGGTTGCCGGGTGCGGCGGCTGAAGCCTGGTGCCGGGTCTGTCCGTCGAGACTGTTGACCACGCTGGTGACGGGCAACGGCGAGCAGATGGCCCTGGCCATCGGTGATTATGGGGATGTTGCGTTGGGCCTGTTGGGCAATCTGCTGTTCGGTTTCGTGCTGACCGCCGCGTTCGTGGTGCGGCAGCCGTTTTGCCGGATCTGTCCCATGTTGGCATGGCAGGCTATTTTCAAGCGTCTGGCGCCTTTGCGGCTCGTCAAGACGCCCCATCCCCGTTGCGGTCAATGTCGTTCGTGTCACGCCGCCTGTCCCATGGAGATACCCGAGGTCGCTTCGCCCAAGGCCAGCGAGGTATTCCACGATGACTGCACCCTGTGTGGTCGCTGCATCGAATTCTGTCCCCAGGAGCGGGTGTTGCAGCTCAAGTTCGGTCCATTGACGCTTTGTCACTCTCATCCAGAGACTTTCCGTGCGCGCAGTCGTGAGGAGTTGGCCAATGGATCCCGACGTTCCTGAACTCGGGTTGATCTCTCTGGCGATCACGCTCCTGTCGGGTCTGACCATGGGAATGACTGCCTGTACGGCTTATTGTCTCCCTTATTTCGGTTCCTGGGTGCTGGGAGGCGTTCCGGAACGCCCCTGGGGTGCCGCGGGCTGGTTTCTTCTGGGGCGGGTGACGGCTTATGCCATGCTGGGAGGCGTGGCGGCAGCCCTGGGAAGGGTGCTGGTGGGCAGCCAGATGGCCCAGACCGGACGTCTGATTCTGGTCGTAGTGAGCCTGCTGTTGGGTGTGTGGTTGCTGATGCCATCCCGAGATCACGCCGCTTCGGGTTGTTCGGGACATATGGTGCGGGCGTGGCCCGCATTCGGCTTGGGGTTGGCCATCAGCCTGGTGCCTTGTCCCCCGTTGACAGCCCTGCTGGCGGCCTGCGCCCTCAGCGAACAGATTACGGTGGGCCTCGTCCATGGAGCGTTGTTCGGCGTGGCTGCCTCGCTGTTTTCGGCGCTTTTGGTAGCCGGCGTGGTGGGCCGGGCGGGCGGGATGTTGCGGACGATTCATCCTGGCATGACGGTCTGGATGCGTCGGGGCGCCGGATTGGCCCTGATCGCCCTGGCCGCGCGTTCTTACGCATGACGTAAAGTTTCCCGGTCGAGGCTACGGTTTGACGAGGAGCGGGTCGCTTTGCAGGGACTTGAGGCGCAACAGGTCGCCGTCCAGGGCCGGATGGCCGTGCCACCATTGGTCGTCCGGGGATTGATGTCCAACCCCCAGGCGAACGTTTCCCAGATGGGTTGCCGACATCCGCTGGAAGATTGCTCGGGCCTTCTCGCCCGCATCGGCGCTTCGTTGTTCGATCGCATCCAGCACCGTGGCGGCCTCCCGCACCTTCATGCGTCCGATCTCCACCATGCGCTCTCCGGTGATAAACCAGGTGTCCACGAAACGCGGGGAGTGGCAATCGCGACAGGGAGCGGCACGCGCTTCGATTCGGGTTGCTTCGTCCGGTGTCGGGGATCGCCCCATGGGAGCCAGAGGCAAAATCCCCACACCCGCGTCATGTTCTCCATCATGCAGATGACAATAAGCGCAGGTGGGAGCGCGCTGATTGCCCTCTTTCAACGGCAAGGAAAAATCCAGTCGCCCGCCCTCCAGGGTGATGATCACGCCATGCTTGGACAGCGTATAGCTGCCGCTTTCCCTCTGGTGACACCCGGTGCAGGCCTCATTTCGGCGGGATCGGGCCGCCATGGAACCACGATGTTCCGTGCCGTGACAGGCCCAACAGGCGATTCCGGCTGTGGCGTGACGACTCTTCTCCCAGGCGTTCACCAGGGAAGCGTCCCGATCCCGATGACAGGAAAGACACTCCCCTGACGACTCAGGAGGCAAACTCTCTGCCGCATCCGCCTGAAGACCGATCAGGAGCAGAACCAATCCAAACATGCCGACGATTGGTCTCATCGTGCTCTCCCGAAGGATTGACGATTCTTTACCGTGGAACTCCCGGAGGGAGGTCCACGGTCGGGGGGTGAGGGGGTTCTCCCCCCATCATGCAAGTTTACCGTGGAACTCCCGGAGGGAGGTCCACGGTCGGGGGGTGAGGGGGTTCTCCCCCTATCATGCAAGTTGGTGACCCTGTTCCCCTCGGAGCTGTTGCCTGAGGCCCAGAACGGTTCACCGCCAAAACGTTTTTCCATCCACTCCGCGGGAGAAAGATATTTCTCCACCTCCTCGATACGAAAAGAGAACCGGTACTGGGCGCAATAAAGACGGATCAGTTCGGTGGCAGCGAGGATGCGTCGCGTCATTTCCGTACAGTGGTTCACATCCTCCTCGCCGCAACAATCGGGATGCCAGCGTTTGAGCAAGGCTTTCATTCTGGAATCGATCTCGGACAAAAGTGGCCTCTTCGCCCAGGCCCAGAATCTCCCGTGCCTCGACAAGTCGTTGATACAGAGTCGGAGTCGTCATGGCTGAAGTCACCGTTCCACCGGCAATCCATCCTGCCGCCATTGTTTGATTCCGCCACTCACCAGGTAAAGCGGACCCATGCCGGCGGCATCCAACCGACGGAATGCCACGGAAGAACGACGGTCCGTGTGGCAAATGATCGCCAGAGGCCGACCGATCTGGCGCACTTCGTCCAGGCGGCTGTCCAATTCCGGCAAAGGGATGTTGACGGAACCAGGGATGTGGCCATTGTCACCGCCAAAATCGGCAGCGTCCCGCACATCCAGCACCGTGAGACTTTCCCCGGCCTCCAGCATTTCCTGCAACCGGTTGATGGTCAAGCGGTTTTTGGCTTGACGCGCCTGTTTCACCCAACGGGGGATCAACAGCACCACGGACAGAAAAGCCAAGGCCCACAGTCCGGTGCGCACCGCGTCGGCGGAACCCGTGGCGGCCTCGCGTCCGGCATGGCCCAGCCAGGCGTAGGCCAGGCCGCCAGGGGCCATGCAGATCAGCGAGGTGATCAGATAATGTTCGAGACGAATGCGGGTCAATCCCAAAGCATAGTTGAGCAGATTGAACGGAAAAACCGGCACCAACCGCACAAAGGCCACGAAGCGCCACCCTTCGGCCTCCACCCCGGCCAGCAGTCGTCCGACCACGCCGCCCGCCCGTTTGGCCACCCACTCCCCGGCCAGATAACGGGCGATGAGAAAGGAGATTCCCGCCCCGAGGGTGGCTCCCAGCAGACAGAGGGCGCCTCCCAGCCAGGGACCGAAGATCGCCCCTCCGGCCAGAGTCAGAACCGACCCTGGCAGAAACAAGACCGTGGCCAGAATATAGAGCGCGACAAAGGCCGCCATGCCCGCGCCTCCCCACTCCCGCACCAGTAGTTCCAGTTGCGCCGGGTCGAAATGTGCCCGGTAGTGGAAGGCCAGGCCGACAGCACTCACCAGTGCCAAAGCGGCGATCCAGCGGATGCGGGTTGGTTTGTCACCCGGTGCGGTGAGAGGGGAGGAGGCGTTCATGGGGTACTCCTTGGCGTTGTGTCAATAGATCGGGATGGCGGCGTATCCCTGGGCATGATAACCGGTCAGGGATACAAAGGTGTTGCCCACCACCTTGATGCCCGGCAGAATGGTGGCGTTGTCCACGCCGAACAGTTTGGTGGCCAGACCGCACACCTCCATTCTGACGCCGGGTCTCTTTTGCAACTCGGCGAGCAGGCCGGCGATCTCTTCCAGGAAGGGGTGCTGATCCATGGGAGCGGCTTCCCGGTTGCCTGAAACCAGTTTCACTGCGCCACCATGGAAGGCCAGGATTATATTGGGCGTCACTTTCTGCCGAACCAGGTCGGCATGAGTCTGGGTGATCACCTTGAGATAAAGAGGCAAAGTCTGGGGGTTGGCCATGCCGATGTCAAAGACCACCTTGCCCTCCTTGACCCCATGCAGGGCGTCGGCATCGTTCAAGGGTTGTTCTGGAGCAGCGGCCCATAGTGCCGATGGACCGGCCAGCAGGGCCAAACCAACCAACAGGGTGACGATAATTTTTTTCATTCAATTTTCTCCATGGCTGTCAAGTGTGATTCTGGAATAACCAGAAAACAATCCCCTTCAACAGGGGATATGAATGCATCCCATCAGCAACAGGCACCCCCCATTCCACCGCCCTCAATGGTTTTCGACACGGCGGGCGCGCAATCGAAAGGTCCGAAATGGGTGGAACGATCCCCCTGCACGACAAAGTGGGGGCGATAGCGCGTCTCCTGCAACATGGCGGCGGTATTGCCGCACACCAGAAGCGGTTTGCCCGTGGGAAAGCGGTGGTGATCGTCCAGGTCGAAGTGGTGTGGCCAGTCGGGGATGGTCCCCCTGTAGAGGGCAACCTGCCCGTAATCCTCGCAGAGGTCTTCCAGGGAAGCGAGTTTGAAAGCGCGCACGGTCACGGAGTGGAAATCGATCATGCCGATTCTGGCCGCGATCTCTGGATTGTCCAGGGTGATGCGGCGCGAGGCGGTGAGACGGTGATCCAGGCAGCCAACCTCCCGCAACAAACGACGAAAATCCTCCCGATAAAGGGCCCCGGCCAGACACTCCCCGTGCAGCACCGGATCGGAGCACAGCGCTGCCGGCACGCGTCTGCCCGCAAAAACGTCTGAAAAATAGAGTTCACCTCCCGGTTTCAGAACCCGGAAGATCTCCCCGAAAACCGCCCGCTTGTCGGCAACGAGATTCAATACGCAATTGGAAATCACCACATCCACCGAACAGTCGTCCACGCCGATGGCCGCCAGATTCTCCATGCGGCCCTGGTGAAACGCCACATTGGGCCTGGCATAACCAAAACGGGCCATTTGTGGTTCCAGATGGCGTCTGGCCACCGCCAGTTGTTCTCCGGTCATGTCCACGCCGATGACCTGCCCC
The DNA here is from genome assembly GCA_039908105.1 of Magnetococcus sp. YQC-9. Taxonomy (GTDB): domain Bacteria; phylum Pseudomonadota; class Magnetococcia; order Magnetococcales; family Magnetaquicoccaceae; genus Magnetaquiglobus. The sequence continues at coordinate 12,441 of JAMOBI010000024.1, read as the reverse complement.
GTGGGACCGACCAGTTGGGCTGCCAGATAGACATCCCGTCCACTGCCACAACCGAGATCCAATATCGTGCATCCCTCCAGGAGGGGAGGCAGTGGCGAGCCGCAACCGTAATAACGCCCCAGAATTTCATCGTCGATGTTGGCCAGCGCGCCCCGCACCCGAGGGGATGTCGGTTCGTCGGCGGTGCAACAGGCACTGGTCTGCAAATCGCCGGAACCCTGCAGAACCGTGCCATAATAATGTTTGATGTTTTCTGGATCCAAAGGCATCCCGGACGGATTCATGACAGTCGATTCCCCTGTTCGTCTCAATTGTGATCCCGGTTGAACCGGGTGTACTCCCCTTCCAGCCACAGGGGTTTCAAATCGATGCGGCCTTTTGATGTGTCGGTAGAGTTCCGCAGCTGTTCAGCGGCCCGGGTGATGGCCAGGACTTCGGAATCCATGCGCTTGTGATACCGGTTGGACATCTCTTGTGCTCCGTGCGCCATTCCCTTGTAGGCGCCCAGATTGGAAAAATACCACAGATCGAAATAGTTCCGTTCGATGGCTCCCACGTTGTAAAAGGCCGAAGCCTGTCCTTCGTAGAAACCGATGCGCTCCCTGGGTAGCAGACGGGCCATCCAGTCCATCGGATAGGGGGGACGCTCTTGCGCGGAAGGGCGCAACAGGCCGTCACCGCGCAATCCTTTGAGCAATCGCTCCACGCCGTAGAGTTGCTGCCATGCCCCATGACGTTCGTCGTCCAACGCCTTGAAAAAGCCCTCTGCCGTCTCCGGCGGATGGCAATCCGCACAGGTCTCCGACCAGCGTTTGCGTTTGATCTCGTTTTCGGCGGTTTTGGGATTGACCTCCCGGATCCCGAACTTCCACACCGCCTTGTCCGCCACCTGATGATTGCCGTCCTTCATGTGGCAGTAGGCACAGGTGGGAATCTCGTAATTGCCCTTGCGCAAAGATTTATTCCACGCCCAGTTTGTGCCCTCTTTCAGGTAACGTTGTCCGTGGGCAGAAGAGAAATAGGCCACGTCGTCGGGATGGGGTGGGCCGCTGTGACAGGTGAGACAGGCCTCCGGACGCCGTGCCTCTGCCGGGTCGAAACGATGGCGGGTGTGACAGGAGTCGCACTTGGTGGCCACCGAGTGACATTGCAGACAGGCGGCCACCTCGGCTTTGGGTTTGTCGGCGAAGTGCTTGCTGTCCACCGCCCGTTCCATGGCCAGGGCATGGCTGGGAAACCCGTATTTCTTCTCCTCTTCCACCTGCGCCAGTCGCTCGGGATGACAGTCGCCACAGCTTTTTGGGGTTGGAAAGGTCAGTTTCTGGTGATCCTCGCCATGACAGGCCGGGCAAAGCACGATTTTTTCCGTCTGTGCGTGGCGGCTCTCTTTCCACTCCTTGACAATGCCCGGTGTCACCACGGCATGGCACTCCAGGCACGCTTCGCCTTTGAACACCCCTTCCACTCGCTCCGCTTCGGGACGGTGATAGGTGCCCGGATCCCAATATTCGTGCATGGGATCGGGCTGCCACTGTTCGGCATGCTCACCCGTGCCCTGGGCGTTTTCCGGCAGACCGGACCACGCGCACCAAGGCCAAAGCAGAAGCCAGACTACCAGGTTGAGATGGGCAATCCGCATAGTATCCCCAGATTGTTGATCAGTTCCGCGCCACTGCCGACAAGACCCGAATAGTACCATGCTCCGATCAAAGAGGCGGACAGGAGCAGAACGAACAGAGACGTTCGGGCACGGGTCGAGATCCGGCTCCACTCCACCCGTTGATACAAATGATCCCGGTTCTGGTGCAAGGCAGGCCGGATCAGGTTGCGCACATCCCGAAAAGCCAGACTTTGGGTGGGGCATTCGGTAATGCAACGACCACACCCCATGCACTCGGTGGTATCCACCTTGCCCTGGTTGGCCGCTCCCATCTGCCACACCGGGATGTTCATGTCGCACACCTTTTCGCACTTGCCACATTGAATGCAGCTCTTGGCGTCATAATCGATGCGGAACATCCCGACTTTGTTCAACAGTCCAAAAGTCGCTCCGTAGGGACAAAGAAATCGGCAATAGCCCCGATTGCCGATCCACGGTGACAGCAGCATGGTGGCAAAATAGGGCAGAATCACCATCATGCCGAAAAATCCCATATACCCGGCGGTGGTGTTGTTGGCCGCGTGGGTCATGACCCACATCGCCCCAAGATACAAAACAAACCAGAACCATTTTAGATGCCTGAACCGCCAGGCCCACGGACTCCTGGGCACATGATCGGCGTGACGGAAAGGAAATCCCACCACCTCCCGGATGCCGACACAGGGGCAGTTCCAGCCGCAGATGATCCGTCGTCCGAACAGAAAGACCGCTCCCAGCACCAGGAAGAAGGTCAAGGTTCCAGGGGTGTGCAACGAGGGGAAAGCGGGCAGTCCCGATAAATAGCCCAGGTAGGGTTCAATGAACGGAAACGCCCAGGGAATCAACCACCAGAATACCGCCACGTTGGCCACCAGGATCATCAGGCGTTTGCGGCTGTAGGGATTCTTCTCCGCCACGATGCGCCAGATCCCGAAAGCGATGATGATCATATATTCGGTGTAGTGATTGAGCCATAATGGACTGTTGAACTTGAACAGCCATGCCTCGTTGAGCCAGCCGAGGAAGGCCCAGGCAAAGGCGGTCATGGAGAGTGCCTTGACCCACCAGGCGTAACGTCCCGCCTGAGAGCGTTGTTGCGAAACGGGCATGAGGCGCACGGGAATCACCCGACGGGACGTGCGGGTTTTGTTCCCGGGCAGCGCATCGCGATGATCCCTCGAAGAAGCAGCGAACTTTGGCAACCTTTCGTTGAGGGCGCAGGCTTCCTGATTCATGGCCATTTTCCTTGGTGGTTCCGGCATCCCAATCTTATGGGTTCAGGGCATCCAACACGTTTCGCAAACGGGCATCCGCGTCTTGTGCCACGGCGTCGATTTCGGAATGATGCATCATTTCCGCCATGACCAGGGGATTGATGACCGCCACCTCGACCTGCTCCCCATCCATTCGCACGACCAGGTTGCATGGCAGAAAAACGCTGATGTCCGGAATGGCGGTCAAGGCACGCAGAGCCAAGGACGGATTGCACGCCCCGAGAATCAGTGTTCTGGGATATTCGGCGTCCAGTTTCTTTTTCAAGGTGGCGGACACGTCGATTTCGCTCAGAACGCCGAATCCTTGGGTGGTTAGTGCCGTGCGCAAGGTCTCCACGGTTTCGTCAAAGGAAAGATTGGTTTTTCTGATCATGGCGTAAGCATTGGCATTGGTTTGCATGGAACAAGACTCCCGTGACTGGTGAATTGAATGAATGTTTCCAATGGGACAGGCAGGGTAGATGTCCCAGAGTGCTTTGTTTCCAGCGACCTGATGCTATTTTCGGATCGCCGCTGATCTCCGTCACCAACGGCGGTTGATGGTGTATTCCCCCAGCTTGGAGCGCACGGGCATCAGCAGCATCGCGGTCAGAGGTTGACATTTTTCCGGCTCCCTCTGATGTTCCAGACCGATCTCCATCTCCTCATGACCTTCGGCAGGACGTGGCCAGTAGGTTCCCAGGATACGATCCCACCAGGAGAGATTGAAACCGAAGTTCATGTTGGCTTCTGGAGAGAGATGGGAATGATGGGAACGATGCATGTCCGGAGTGACGAACATCCAACGCAAGGCCCGATCCACCGCTTCCGGCAGGCGGATGTTGCCGTGGTTGAACAGGGCCATGCCGTTGAGCAGTACCTCGAAGATCAGTACCGCCAGGGGCGAAGCGCCGCTGGCATGGACCGCCGCCAGTTTGATGCCCATGGACAGGAGCATCTCCAACGGATGGAAGCGGAGACCGGTGGTCACATCCACGTCCAGGTCGGCGTGGTGAACCATGTGCAATCGCCACAACACGGGCAGGGCGTGGAAAAGCACATGCTGGAGATAGATGACGAAATCCAGCAACACCACCGCCAGCAGGATCTCCATCCATTCCGGCCAGATCACCTGGTTGAGTCCGCCCCAGCCCCGTTCCTGTCCCATGGCTGCCAGGGCCACCGCGGTCACCGGAAAGAGCAGTCGGACCAGCAGGGTATCCAAGACAACCAGGGAGAGATTGGGCAGCCAGCGCTCCTTGCGCGGCAGAGCGCGCCCACGTCGGGGCGCCGCGAACTCCCAGACCGTCACGCCAGTCAGAACTCCCAGGAAGATCCCCAGACGCAGTACGGCTTCGTGTTCCATTTTCTGCCTCCGTTTCGGCGCTTCGACGTGAAAGAGCATGCGGATTAAGATCCTGTCATTCGCCATCCCTTCCGAATGTGCAACCTATCCCTTGTCCCGCTGGTTGCTCTTTGAGACCATGGGGTCAAGGTGATCGGTCATTGGGATGATCCCGGATGCGGCGCGATGAATGGGTCTTACGTATCATTCAACTGCATAGTTCGACGCTATTCAACCATATTGTTAAATTAATGTCAACGGTTTCGTTCAAGGAAGAGTTGTTCGACCATCTGGCCCGCATCGGCAAGGCGGTTGGGCAGGGACATCGGCTGGCCCTGCTGGAGTATCTGGCCCAGGGGGAGCGGACGGTGGAGGGGCTGGCGCAACTTTCCGGTCTGTCGGTGGCCAATGCCTCCAAACATTTGCAGCAGTTGCGGAGTGCCGGACTGGTGACCGCGCGCAAGGAGGGGTTGTATGTCCACTATGCCCTGGGCGATCCGGCTGTGGTGCCGTTGCTCGCGCTGATGAGGGGCATTGCCGAACGTCGGCTGGGAGAGGTGGAGGAGCTGGTGCGGGGGTATCTTCTGGCCCGTGACGGGATGGAGCCGCTCCCCAGGGGGGAGTTGCTGGAACGGATGCGGGAAGGAACGGTCACGGTGCTGGATGTGCGACCTCCGGAGGAGTATGCGGCGGGGCATCTGCCCAAGGCGTTCAACATTCCGCTGCGGGAGTTGGAGCGGCGCCTGCACGAACTGCCACCCGGGCGGGAGGTGGTGGCCTACTGCCGGGGGGCGTGGTGCGTCCTCTCCTTCGAGGCGGTGGCGCGACTGCGAGAGCAGGGCTTTGCGGCCCGCAGACTGGAGGAGGGATTCCCGGAGTGGCGCGTGGCCGATCTGCCGGTGGAACGATTCGATCAGAATCCGGAACAACCGCTGCCGATCCGATAGGAACTTGCATGATGGTGGGTGATCCCCCATCCACTACCGTGTACCTCCCTGACGGGCGTTCCACGGTAGAATGGTGACGGAATCGATCCTTGCTGGCCGATTGCCGGATGGATCTGATAGGCTGGGGCTATGACCGAAACGGGAGGTATGACCAGGAACCGGATCCAAGCCTGATGAAGGGGAGATTTTGAAACCGTGATCAAATCAGCCGAACTCACGCCGGATGTCGCCCTGGAACGGTATCGGCATCTCATGGTCATTGAACAGAACGTCCTGCAATTTCTGGCCATTCTCGTTGAATCCACCCATCGGACCCATCTGGCCAACGGCTTGCGGGATGCCGGCATCAAGGGCGAGGCGGGCAAGCCGCTGAGCACCCAGGCGCTGATACCGATTCTGCATCGCTTGAGCTCCCTGGGTTTGGTGAGTACCGATTATACCAGCAATCAACAGTTTCGGTGCGAGGCGGTCATCGCCTTCCATGCCACCCGGTCTGCCATTCTCGCCAAACGGTTCGATCCGATCGTCGTCAGCGTCCGGAAACATTTCCCCCTGATCGAACCTTATTACAGCTACTCGAAGCGGATGGTCAGCGTTGCACGGGGTTTGCGCGAGTTGCGCAGCGCCGTTTTCGCTCAGGACACCCCAAAGATCGACTTCCTGCTTGAAGCCTGCCGGGAACAATTTCCGCACGAGATGGCGGCATCCCGGCCCTGGAGCTGGATCTGCGATACCCCCTTCGATCAAGCCTGGTTTATGCAACTGCCGCCCGCCATTCAGCTCCAGGCCTTGAATGAGATCGTCCCGGATCGCCTGATGCGTCTGGAGAGTGTGACCGATCTCCGTCAGGTGTTGGGCGAACGACTCAAGAATCCCGATCCACTTTTGGCTCCGCACCTTAGAAAACAGTGGATCACCATTCTGTTGTTTCAGGGCGAGATCCCGGAGGCGCGTGCCTTGCTTGCCTCGGGCGATGCCATCGAGGATCGCCTGGCCTTGCAGGGGTGGAGCGAATTCTTGCGCGGCGAGAACGATGCCGCCATCCGGGCGTTCGAGGAGCGGATGCGCCCGGCCAAAAAGATCATCGACAAGCGGCAAGTCGTCCTGATCGAGCCGAGCGGTTTGTTTTACCTCTTGGCCTTGTTGAAGAGTGGCGATCCCGGCCATCGCGCCCGGTTTATCGAACTTCTGGATTTGGCCTACAAAAAACCGTTGATTCCGATCCGTATTCCGGGTTTTCGTGCTTTTGAGGCACTCTTGATGGCTTGGCAGAACAAGGTGAGTGATGCTCTGCTCCGGGTGAAGGACGAGCCTCAACAGACGATCATGTCAGAGTCGCCGTGGTCTGTTGCTTCCGGGGGATTGATTCAGATCTCCGCCATGCGGCGACTGTTCAACGTCGTGGCCCGCTACTGGATCGATCCCGCGCAAGCCCGTCAATCCGTGCAGAGTGTGCGAACCCTGTGCGAATTGGCTCTGCGTCACGGCCATCCCTGGGCGGCCATGGAAGCCGCGTCGCTCGTGGCGGCCCTGGATCCTGGGGCGACCGAGTTGGCGCGTCTGGCTGAGACCCTGCAACAGACCTGCGGCATGCAGAGTCTGTTGCCGATCATCTCCCACGAGGAGGGGTGGGAGCGCGCCCTCAAGGCGTTGATCCAGGTGGGCGTTGACAAACCGGGCAAGGGCGAAACCCGTGGCGGCAGCCGTCTGGTCTGGATGATCAACCTGGAGGATCTCTCCCTGGGTACCATTCAACCCAAGGAGCAGACGCGATCCGCTTCTGGAAACTGGTCCAAGGGGAGACCGGTGGCGCTGAAGCGGCTGTTCCAGAATCAGGAGAGTCCGGATTTTCGGTGGTGCCTTACGTTAACCTAGCCGGTCGGGATGGAAATGAAATCCACTCATGAACCGTCCATACATGGTTAGCGAGGCCAGCAGCCATGGCTGGCGTTCGAGCTTCCCATTTTCCATTTTCGCCTTTGGTGCGCAGTGTTCGCACGGGCCAGCAAAAATTATAGCTGAACGCTACAAAATATGTCATCGCATTGTGCATCGCCCAGTTCTTTGAAAAGCAATAACTCTTGCGAGCTTTCCTGGCGTTTTGTCCACGATCAGTGGCATTGAGACGTTCAACAAACGATGTGTTGATGACGAAACTGACCGTCGAACGCAGCAACCAAAGGACCAACAAAACAATTGAACCGAAGACAACAGTCCGATTAATCTCCACGACACGTCCTTTTTTGCGGGTTTTACGGACAGTGGCGTAACACAAGTCAGTTGGCATGACTCGTTTGGGTTTTGGTCGTCGCCCAGGTCCAGGTTTCTTGGGTTGTGCCACCTCTGTCGCGTAAACACGATCAATCGCCGTCTGATAGGGAGGATATTCATCGGATGTGAGCAACATATCCGTCCGACCACCAGTCCGTTTTTGCACTTCCTTCACCACCTGGAGACAATGCTCCGCTGTACGCTTTCCGGTTACAACATGCAGCAGCAAACGATTTTCTGGATCCATGGCTACATGGTCCCAATTATCACCTCGTTCCTCCTCTTCCGAATCGCAATGTCCTTCTTTTTGGAACACAAAACTCCACTTTTCGTCAAATTGCACTTCCCTCGTCAGAGGGGGAAAAAGCAACCAACTCGTCGTGTACCAGGGTCGCATGACTTCCACTCAATCGTGAGTACCGCATCACAGTGTTCTGGTTCACATGTACCAAACGAGCAGTTTGTCTCACTCCGCATCCTTCTCTCACATGTTCCAACAAAGATACTACCTTTTCCTCTGGCAGACGACTTTGTTCAAGCACACTCCCTTTTCGTTCCGAAAAATATTTTCCACATGTCCGACAGTAGAGACCACGAATTCGATGACCCTTCCCGCTCCATCCATGCCATCTCAAGTTCCCCTTGCCTCGGAGTCCGAAATCTGAACACTCCTGGTTCTGACAACAGAAAACTTCAATCTGATGTGCCATCTTGCTTCTCCCATTGAGATCCAGAAAGCCATATGGTGCATCAGCCAAGCATCAGTGTCACGCCCCATTCTTTCAATAACAGATGGATGGGAGAGCGATTATGTTAACGTAAGACACCGCCGGATTTTCTGACCGACCAGGATCGGCGCGTCTGCGCGGCCATCGTGCGGCAGAACGACTATTACGGCGGATCCTTCTACGAGTTCAATTGGCCTAAGGCGATGTTGGCGTTGGCGGGGCATCCGCTGGTTTTCCTGGAGAGTGACCCGACGGTCAACGTCGAGGTGGTGCGGGTCGAACCGGAGCTTTTGGTCGAGAAGAGTGGGGCGCAGGTCAACATCCGCTATGCCGACCCGGTGAGCGGCGAAGGGGTGCGCGCCATCCGGGAGAGCCCCACCCGCATCAAACTGATCGAAGTCACCACCGCGCACAAAAAGATCGCCGACATTCTCGGCGACAAGGGGCTGCGCGTCCCGGTCAGGGCCAAGGAGCAGGTGATGCAGGCCATGCGGGCGATCGCACCGCTGGTGACCATCCACTCCGGCATCGGTGGAGGGATTGCCGATATCGAGGAGGTGACAGCCGATTCCCAACCGCATCTGCATCTCCTGCCCCATGGTGATGGGCTCAAGGTCAACCTGCTGGTGCGGCCCTTTTCCGGGGAGGGGCCCTGTTTTCAGCCCGGACGGGGCGGCAGGACCATCATCGCCGAGGTCCGGGGCAGACGAGTGCAGACCCATCGCAACTTGCAGGAGGAGTCGAACCGCGCCCAGGAGGTACTGACCGCCTGTCCCACCCTGGTTGCCCAGGAAGGGGAGTCCGAGTGGCTGATCGAGGAGCCGGATGCCTGTCTGGAGTTCCTCTTGGAGGTGCAGTCCATGGCGGAGCGTCTGGTGGTGGCGTGGCCGGACGGGGAGAAGCTGCGGGTGGGCCGTCCGGTGGCCATGGACGCGCTGCGCGTGCAGATTCAACGCAACCAGGATTGGTTCGCGATGCACGGAGAGGTAACCCTGGACGACGGATTGGTCCTGGAGATGGAACGCCTGCTGGAGTTGCTGCGCGGACGGGAGGGACGGTTCGTTCCTCTGGGCGACGGACGCTTTCTGGCCCTGACGGAGCTTTTTCGCAAGCGTTTGGCGGAACTCGACGCCTTTTCCGAGAAGCAGTCCAAGGGGCGCCGCTTTCACCCCCTGGCCGGCGAGCTGTTCCGGGATCTGTTGCAGGAGGCAGGCGCGGTCGATGCGGATCGGCACTGGAAGGCCCATCTGAAACGCATCAGACAGGTTCAGGGGCTGGAGCCGGAGTTGCCTTCGACCGTGCAGGCCGAATTACGCGATTATCAACTGACCGGCTTTCGTTGGTTGGCGCGACTGGCTGCCTGGGGCGTGGGTGGATGTCTGGCTGACGACATGGGGCTGGGAAAAACCCTGCAAGCCCTGGCGTTGCTGCTTTCGTGCGCCAAGGAGGGGCCATCGCTGGTGGTGGCCCCGACTTCGGTGGGATTGAACTGGTTGGCCGAGATCGACCGTTTCACGCCCACCTTGAAGGGGATCATGTTCGGTGGTGGCCAGAGACAGCAGACCCTGGAGGGGTTGCAACCCTTTGATGTGGTGATCTGCAGTTATGGCCTGTTGCAGCAGGAGTCCGAGCTTTTGGCCCAGGTGCGTTGGAACGTCATCGTGCTGGACGAGGCCCAGGCGATCAAGAACCGGCTGACCAAACGGTCCCAATCGGCCATGGCTCTGATCGGCTCCTTCCGATTGATCACGACGGGTACGCCGGTGGAGAACCATCTGGGTGAACTCTGGAACCTGTTTCAATTCATCAATCCGGGCTTGTTGGGGTCTTTGGAGTCGTTCAATGAACGGTTTGCCGTGCCCATCGAACGCTACGGCGACAAATCCGCCCAGAAGCGATTGAAACAACTGATCCAGCCGTTTTTGTTGCGGCGCACCAAGAATCAGGTGCTCGAAGAACTGCCCTCCCGTACCGAGATCGTCTTGAACGTGGAGATGAGCCCCGAGGAGTTGACGCTCTACGAGACCCTGCGCCGCAAGGCCATCGAGGAGATCGCAAGCCTGCAAGGCCCCTCGGAACAAAAACGGTTCCGGATTCTGGCCGAGATCATGCGATTGCGGCGGGCCTGCTGCAACAGTCGTTTGGTGCTGCCGGAGAGTCCCATCGAGAGCAGCAAGCTGGCGCTCTTCTGGGAGGTGGTGGAGGAGTTGCTGGCCAATCGGCACAAAGTATTGGTATTCAGCCAGTTCGTCGATCACCTGGCCATCCTTCGCGCCCTGTTGGATGAAAAGGGGGTCTGCTACCAGTATCTGGATGGCAGTACTCCGGCCAGGGAGCGCCAGGAGCGCGTCGCGGCCTTTCAGGCCGGGGTTGGGGAGCTGTTTCTCATCAGCCTGAAGGCCGGCGGGATGGGGATCAATCTGACTGCGGCGGATTATGTGATCCACATGGATCCCTGGTGGAACCCGGCGGTGGAGGATCAGGCCTCGGATCGCGCCCACCGCATCGGACAAACCAGACCGGTGACCATCTATCGTCTGATCACCACGCAGACCATCGAGGAGAAGATCGTGGCCCTGCACCGCCACAAACGGGATCTGGCGGATGGTCTTTTGGAGGGTGGCGACCTGAGCGGTCGGTTGTCGGTGGAGGATCTCATGAACATGCTGCGTGACCGGGAGTGAGGGGTGAGTCCAGCCGGACCCGCGATTCGTCCCTGTTCAGGGTAACCATTCGGCCCGGTGATCGTCCTGCCTCTGAATCTGGCGTTCCAATCCAACAGCCGCACCATTTCGCTTGCCCAATGGCGTGACTTGGCGGAAGATAACTGGATACGGATCCAAGGTATGGCGGAAGGACAACTCGTGTGGGCAATACCTACTGGCACAATCTGGTTGGGGCAACCCTGAAAGAGCTGTTGGAACCGGTTGGCATTGAGGTCCGCGTGGAAGTGCCGGTCACCTCCACGCCGCCCAGGGCTGATCTGATCTTGATCCGACGTCAACAGGGAAGATGGACTGAAGCACAGCGCCTTTTGTTGTCTGACGGGTTGAGAGATTTGGAGGCTGACCACATTCTGGTCGAATTGAAGATCACCGAGAGCCTGAACGAGGAGGTGCTTTCTCGGTTGTCGATGTACGACACCCTGTTTCAGGAGAGCGCCGGTCTGCAAAGGCGGCAGCTGCAGAGTGTCCTGATCGGAGCCATCAGCCCACGGCCAGAGTTCCTGGAGCGTTTTGCCTTTCTCCCGGTCGGACCCGGCGGGATCTACGAAAGCAAGCCTCGCTGGGGCGGCACGATCCGTTTGATTGTTTTGAACGAGTTGGCGAATGAGGCGGGAAACGCCCCGCTAAAGTGTTTTTCCAGTCGAAAGGAAGTAGAGAAAGAAGGCATTCCAGACCATCAAGGAAACCGGGTTGTTTCGGATCTCGGTTGCGTTTGGTCAAACTGTAGTCGGCTTATGGAGGTTGCTCATGCAAGGCTCATTGAACAGTCCGGAAATGGAAGGCGTCACACCAGAGCAGGTGGCCCTGCTCGGCAGGGAGTGGTTTGATTTCCTGGTGGACACCATGCCAGAGGATGAGCTATCCGCCATTCCAAAGCTGGAACACCTGCTGGTGCAAGGCCGCCAGGAAGGCCGTCAGGAAGGCCGCCAGGAAGAAGCCGCTTCCATGCTGCTCAAACTGACGCGTCGCAAATTTGGTCAGACGCCCGACTGGGTGTTCGAGAAGGTAAAGGCGGCGAGCCTGGAACTGATCGAGGTTTGGAGCGACCACTTCGTGTTCGCCAACTCCGTGGACGAGGTGTTCGTCGACCGGCATTGACTGGGGAAATGCCCTCCAAATTCTCTGATTCTCCGTTTGCGTGGCGAAAAGTGTGCTCAAATGGCCATCGCTACCCGACAGGGAATCGAAATGCGGGGCCACTGCTATCCGGTGGCGTAGAGAAGAAATTCTGATGTGCTACAAAAAGCTTTTCAGATCAATCTGATTGCCGTAAACTGCATCAATTGGTAGCCAAGATGCCTTCAAACTATTCTTTGTGCTGCGCTGCAACAAAGTCTGGAGAATTGGTTCGAAACCGTATCACTTGCTCCACCATAAAGTCATTAAAAGGTTTTCTCGAAACAACCGCTCCACCTGTAACGCGCCAAGCAAAATGAGAATTGCCGCCAAGCAAAATGAGAACATGTTTTTGGTTTGAAACGGTCATTCAAGTCACAAAAACAACCAGACCTCCAGCCTTCAACACGCCCCGG
>JAMOBI010000189.1:0-3083 GCA_039908105.1 Magnetococcus sp. YQC-9 | reverse complement strand
TCCAGCAGGGCGGATTCGTCGGGGGAGGTAGTGGCGGGGATGGTCGGGGTGCGGGCGCCGGTCAGGATGTAATATACGTCGGCACCGGCGGCGGCGATGGCTCGCAAATAGTTGGCGTCCGGTGTCCGGGTGTTTTTTTCATAGGTGAATTGCGTATTCAAGACCACACCGGCGATAGATGCAAATTCGGTTTGGTTTAGTTTCAAACGCTTACGCTCTTCTTGAATGCGTTCTCCAAAAAAATCACTCATATGCTTTAATTTCCGTTTGACTTATTTACGTATTCGATTTATTTTTTCACCCATCCAACCATTAAACCAATCACCGAGCAACCAGAGTGCCAACCATGGGTGATGATTTGATCTCCATGACCAGTGCGGCCACCTGATCATAGAAAAGGCTGCGCGTCCCGTGAAAAGGCCGGGGAACCGGAGGCGAAGTAATGGGAGGGGGTGTCGGGGGTGGGAGGAAGGCGGGCTGGATCGGGCGTGGAGGGATCAGTGAACAAAAAGCGTTCTCAAGATGGGTAAGACGTTCACGATGATGATCAGGGCCAGCATCCACTTCATGACAGCCATGTCGGTACGAATGGGAGATAACTCCTTCTCCAGCTTGGCGTCCAAATACTCTTTGGTCACGAGGTCGCCTCGCGTTTTTTCGTTGATTTCCACCTGGGCGTCCGCCATGGCTTCGGCTTGTTGCTCAGGAACCCCTGCCGCCTTGAGTGGCGTATTTGAGAGTGTCAAAGGTGATGGCGGTCATGGCTGGGCTCCAGCGTTTGGATGGGTAATGGAAACAAGCATAGCATAAATCGCTGACGGATGCCACAGGCTTTCAGGGCTTGCGGGCCATGGCCTTGGCGGTGATCAGCAGGGCGGCGCGGCCTGCTTCGTCGGCGGCGCGGTAGGCGTCCAGCAGGGCGGATTCGTCGGGGGAGGTAGTGGCGGGGATGGTCGGGGTACGGGTGCCGGTCAGGATGTAACAGACGTCCACCTGTGATGGGAACAATGCCGCCAGGTAAACAATCCCAGCATCGCTTCTTCCAGATTCATACCCGGCCTGAGAATCACGCGAAACTCCTGCCATGGCAGAAAGTTTTGCCTGGCTTACCCCAAGTCGAATGCGTTCCTCCTTGAGGCGCAGACCAATTTGTGAGAGAAACTCACTTTTTTCTCTTGACATGTAATTTTTGCTCACAATGCATTAACACCCATCCAACAGTTCAACCATCCGCAAAATGGAGATGGGGGAACTGCGTGACCAGCAGGGTTCCCAGGTTGTCACCCTGCGCCGCAAAACCGCCCCATAAGGAGTCGCATCATGGATACACAGGAACATCTCAATCTCGTCGAAAGCGCGATGAAGATCGCATCTGTCGCCCTGGCTTTCCAGGGGGTCAACGACATCCCCGTCGCACAGATCCCGAAGGGTACAAGCTGCATACCCTGGAGCACCTGCTCGATCAGCCCAGACAGATCAGGGCTGATGTGAGCCTGCTGACGCTTCAAGCGTTCATCGACTATTACAACCTCCACAACACCCCGCAAAGCGCGATTTTTGCCACGGACCGTGTGAACAACGAACTCACGGCGATCATCGATTTCTACCAGCGCGGAGAGCCCTCTTGGTGCAAGCATCGGGTCACCGAGGAGTTGCGTGCGCAGCGCAATGGGGAGGTGCCGGACGAATCGGTACCCAAGTCATGGAGCGGCAAGCGGTCGAGGTGGCCTTCTCCGGAGAGAATCAGCCGATCGATGCCGATTGCCCCCTGGTTCCTACTCCAATTGCGTGAGTCATCACTGCGGACATTGGGAGAGATCGTCATGAAAGCCATCACTTTGGCAGCCTACGAGCGGGATGTACAGCGATTCGTGCAGTGGGGTGGAGCCATTCCGACCTCTCCGAAGAGGATCGCGGACTATCTGAATGCGCACGCCCCAAGCCACAAGCTCGCCACGCTGGTTCGCTGGCTGGTGTCGCTCGGCAAGGCGCATCAGACTACGGGTATGGAAGATCCCACCAAGAGTGCGGTGGTGACTACCGTGCTCCAGGGGATCAAACAACAGCACGGAAGCGCACAGCGGAGCGTGGCGCGGTTGACCAGAACCGATGTCGAGGCGGTTATCCGCGCGATAGACGTGAGTGTCAGGCCGGTCTGGAGGTGATCACCACCCGTCTGAATGCCAGGATGGCGCGATGGGCAGACTGCTGACCGTCGCGGAGAGTGCCGTGCTGCTGCGGATCAAGCCACGCACCCTGGACAACTGGCGATGCCGAGGGTTCGGTCCGATCTACGTGACTGCCGGCGGGAAAATCCTGTACGATGAGAAGGATCTGAAAAAATGGATCGCGCAGCGCAAGGTGGATCCCACGGAGCGTGACGGGAGACGGAAGCGAAAAATCCGGCGACGCCAACAAGATATCGAGGTGCAGGATACCCTGCATCTGCCACGGGTGAAAAGAAATGGGATGGCGAATTCCGGGATGGGGGATTGAAACCCGGATCACCCGGTCGTCATGACCTGGAATGGCGCGTAAGCGCTCCATCCCGCTTGCCAGCACCGATCCCTTCCGCCAACAAGGCGGTCACCAACGCATTGAGACTGACCCCTTCACGCCGCGCCCTGGAGACGAGTCTGCATTCCCAGCTCTTCCAGCGTTTCGATCACCCCTTTCAAAGCGTCCATGCCGTTCTCAATGGCTTCCTCGACACTCTCCCCGTCGGAGATGCACTCATTGAAATCGGTGAAGGAGATCAGATACCCGCTGCCTTCATCCGGTGTGAGAGGGCGTATTTCAAAAGGATAATCCGCAAGATTGAGCATGATTCATGTCCCTTTCACGAATTGGACAAATTTCTTGATATAAACAGCCTTGATCGGTCTGTGCGCCGGCACGGAAAGCATGTTGCCATCTGCACGGATGAAATAGCAATGACTCGTCCCACGATGTCTCCAGGTGATGCCGTGTTGCTGTGCAATCGTCTGCAATTGTTCAATCCGCCAATCAATCGGATTGGTTGTCATGGCGTCAAGGAGTTTGGCGGAGGTATTCATGAACAAACAGTACCAAATGCAGTATTA
>JAMOBI010000023.1:0-27550 GCA_039908105.1 Magnetococcus sp. YQC-9 | reverse complement strand
CTTCCAACACGGCCATTCGATCCGTTGCGATCTCCCATACCAGATCCGGATCCAGCGCAAAATAGTGATGAGCGACAAGATCGCGGAATCTGGCCACCATAGACCACTCGACCTCGGGCATCTCCCGTTTCACCGCATCCAACACATGCTTGATCGCCTCCCCCACGATCAACAGATTGAAAACTACGGCGTCGAATAGCTGACGGTTCACCAGAAAGTCATCGCGCGTCACAGGGTCCGTATAACCGCGTATCCGTGCACCGGCCTCGACGATATCTCGTAAAAAGTATCGCCATTCACGAGACATAGCGTAAATCCTTTTCGATCCTGGAGCGAAATTCTGGTCTGATCATGGCCTGGGTGGCCAGATCCACCTCCACCCCCAGCAATTGTTCCAGATAGGCCAGTAGGCCGAAATAACCGTGCGCGGTGGTTCGTCCTTCAAACTCCACCAGCAGATCCACGTCGCTCTCGACGCGTGCCTCGTCGCGCGCCGTGGAGCCGAACAACGCCAGGCGGGTTACGCCGAATTCGTGTCGCAGGTACCCCTGATGCTCGGCAAGCAGTCGGGCGACTTGAGATCGATCCATGCGCATCTCTCAACTTCAGGTAAGTTAAACCGCACCTGTCTTGGGGTATGTGGTTCTCTGCAAGGCCGCGTGCAAGATGCAAGAGTCGTTTCCAAAAGGCGGAAACGACGCCCGCGAAGGCGGCGCGCGGCGCATTTTTCGCAAAAAATGCTTTTTTTGAAGAGCGCGCTAAAGGCTAAAGTCAAAGGCAAAACCCTGGGAGAGGAATCTCCCAGACCCGCTCTTTTTTTTTACCAGTTAAGAACTACACATTCCAAGCCGGGTGCGGTTTAACGCCAAAAAGAGGCTTTATTTCTCGTGCAGCAAAGTCATGGCCCAGGTGCGCGCATCCTCGATCATCCCCTCAACCTCGGCGAGCGAAATGGCCTCCGCATCCAACTCCTCGTAGCGAAACTGTACCGCAAATGCGGTCAGGCAACTGAAACGATCCGGCGAAAAAGGGAATTCAATGCCTTCATCCAGAATTCGATCCACCAAAGTATCAAGATCATGCGTGCGGCGCGGAGAGATACCCTTGGATACCAACACGGCCTTCAGCCATTTTTCGATGGCTTGTTGAGCATGAAAACAGCTGGCGTTCGCATCGATTTCAGGATGATCCCGGATCACCCGAAAGACCGCCCGATCCTGTTCGGCCTTGTGGCAAAGTCGCATCACCTCATCCGAGCGAGTCATGCAGCGTCCTCCCCTCGGTCAGAGCCCAATGCACGGCACTCGACGCGCGGCCACGACGCTCCTCCAACTCGGACACAGAGCAGACCAGCAGATCCACCGGGATGCGCAACGGACGTAGCAGCTGACGCAAGCGGGTCATCTCCCGCAGACGATTCTCGACCGTTGGTTCGATCACCAGCAAATCCAGATCCGACTCTTCCGTGGCCTCCCGGCGGGCATGAGATCCAAACAGAATCACCCTCGACGGACCCGCAGCCTCACCCAGGATGGTACCCACCTTCTGGAGCGTCTCCTCGTCGATCACTGCATACCTCCCGCCAGAGAGAATTTGAGAGAGCTAAACCGCACCCATTTTGGGATGAGGCAAAGTCAAAACCCTGGGAGAGGAATCTCCCAGACCCGCCACGCTTCAAGGCCTTGAAAGTCATCTCCGCAGCCACGGTGCCGGTCAGGATCGCCTTGCTGTAACCCGGTCCGAAGGCAAACGACGAGGCCAACAGCAGCCCCTCGATACCGGTCTGACACCCCCGTTGAAAGGCTGAACCGCTTTTCAGCGCCAATCCCGGATCTCCAAAGCCGTGTACCCCGCCCATCGGGTCGTTCAGATAGGCACGCACCGTGCGCGGGGTGGCCATCTCCTGGTAGACAATCGTTGGCGCGATTCCCGGAAAGGCGCGATCCAGGGAGGCGATCAGGGCATCCAGCCAGCCGGCTTTGTGGGCCTGATAGGCCGCCTCGTCGGTCGGCCAGTTGCTCAACCGGTCGATCCAGTTCATCAGCCCCAGATGTTGACCGTTGGCACCGCTCATCTCCCCCAACTGGCCATAGTCGCAAAAAAGAAATGGTGCCTCGCGACTGCCCGGCGGCAAGGCCATGACCACACTTGACTCCGGCATCTTTTTCAGCGTATCGAGCCAGGCCGGTATCACGATCTGCGCGTATTGAGCCACGCCAAAGCGGCTCGGCGGTCCGTTGAATCCCAAATAGACCGTCCAGTTGGAAAGATCCGCAGCCAATCCCTCGTAAGGCCGATAAAAACGGTCGCGCAGCGCCTGGGGCAAAAGATCACGCATCACCCGAGGGGTGGCGTTGCCCAACACCATCCGGGCGTAACTCTCCTGAAAGTCGGGTTGACTCACCCCCTTGGCCGAACCGATGATCCCTGCCTTGCGGTGTGTTACGCCGACTACCCGTTGGTCCTCGACCAGCAGAGCGGTCACTTCGCGACGGCTCCACGCCTCGCCGCCGTGGGCGCGAATGATCTCCACCAGCCGGTCGCTCAGTCGTTGCGAGCCGCCGCGAATATAATGCGCACCGTAGTGATAGGAGGCCTGAGACAGCGAGAAATCAAACAGCGAGATCTGCTCCAAACTTTCGGTAAAAAATTGCAGATTGGCGCACAATGCCCATTGGATCGCCTCATCGTCGCCGAACAGCGTGGTCAGAAAGCGTTGCATGGAGATCTTCTGCGCAGCGGTCAGGGTGTCGGTCTGCTGTTGTGGGGTGGCGGCAGAGGGGGGGATCCCGGCTGCGGCCAGGAGGGTGTTCTGAATGTCGGCCAATTCGCTTAAGGGAGTCCGCCCCCATTTGAGCTGTTGGATGAACTGCTGATTGCGGGTGTTGCGCAGATGGCGGATCGTCGAAAAATAGGTGCGAATCCCTTTCTCGTGCTGCGGAAAACGGTTGGTGACTGCCATAATGGCGGCATCGTAGCCGCGCGGCAGGCAGAAATCGCCGTTAAACCGGGGATGGCGTAAATTATAGAAAGTTTCGGAGGTGGCAACCGGTACCGCTTCGAGCAGACCGAGGCGGGCGAACAGCGGGGTTTTGAAATCCTGCGGATCCAGGCCGTCCATCATGCAGAGGCTGACTTCGACCTGCAGATCCCGGCGGCGGAAGGTGGTGGCCGCACCTCCGAACTTGTCGTGCCGTTCCAAAACCTGCACGCGGCGTCCGCCCTGGGCCAGCAGGGCGCCGGCCACCAATCCGCCCAATCCGGCGCCGACGATGATGGCATCGAAGGGTTGAGGTGACATGCGATTCTCGCGTGTGAAGGGTCATGAATGATTCAGGGATTACTTCCCCGGCCTGACGAGCGTCACCGCGATCCAGCCATTCTCCTCCACGCGCAACCACTGGCCGTCGCGACTCTGTTCTAAAACGGTCAGCGTCGTACCCGACTCCACCACCTGCACCACCTTGCCTCGCATCGTGGGTTTGCTGCGCAGACGGGCATCCTTGAGCACAATGACCGTCTCCTCACCACCCGACGATTGACCTGCCGCCGCATGCCGCTCCGCATCACCCGGAGAGTCCTGAATGATCATGCCCGGAGTGCCGTCAGCTGTCGGGCGCTCGGGAATCGGTGGCATCTCGGGTGGTGCCAGCTTCCCGGGAGTCGACGTATTCCCGGAGGCTGCCGGCATTGGCCGCGCACCTCGTCTGTCTGCCACAGCCGGAAGATCATCCGGTTGCGGTGCCGCTGCATCCTGCTTGCCCATTGCAGCCGGGCGATCCGGTTTCGGTGTTGCTGCGCCCCTTTTCCCCGCCCGCCTGGCCGCTGGTTCCGACTGCACCTCATCGGCCAGGGTATCGGCCCTGGGCAGCTCGAACCGCTTGCCGCGTTGCAGAAGCTCCAGGTCCAACGCCCCCATGGTCTTGAGCAGACCGAATTGGGCGATGATCACATCGGCCAAGGCGCTCTCCGCATCGCTTTGGGCATTGATCAGACCTGTCTCGCCGGAGAGTACGTCGATCAATGAACGGGCACCGTGCAGACGCTCCTGACGGGCCATGCGCAGGAACTCGGCGGCAATGCGCGCCTGATTCTCCAGGTTCTCGGCATTGTCCGTGGCAGACAGGATCGTCTCCCAGCCGTTGCGCGCCTGTTCCTCCACCTGCCGCCGGGTATCCTCCAGGCGGTTCCCGGCAGCCGCCATCCCTTCGCGAGCACTCTCCAGGGCATACAATCCGGCCAGACCGAGGTTAAAGGGATAACTCATCTCCACGCGCGCCGACAACTCCTGCTGATTGCCTTGTACCCCTTCGGCATCCTCTTTGTACTTCTTCTCCACCACGGCGCCCACACGTGGCGACAACTCCGCGCCGATCACCCGACTCTTCTCCATCTGGCTGGTGGTCAGGGCCACCTGCGCCAATTGAATCTGCGGATTGGCATCCCGCACCTCCTCCAGAACTTTCTCCAGAGTGGAGGGCAGACGTCCCACCGGATTTTTGAGTTCAAACAGCGTCTCGGGCAAACCTGGATCGGTCTCAAACACCGTGCGGAAGTGGTTGATCGCGGTGTTCAGCGCACCCCGGGCGCGCGCCTGACGCGCCTGGGCACCGGACAACTGACTGCGCGCTTGCAAAGCATCGGTCTGCAAACCCCCTCCCAGCTCCACGCGACTCTCCTCCAGACCCGTCTGCTTGCGGATGTTGTCCACCGATTGAACGGCAAAGGCCATGGAACGGTACTGCTTCATTAGATTGACGCAGCTGGTGGCCGCATCCAGAATCAGCTCGCCGCGCTGATTGTTCATGGTCAACTCGGACTGCAACAGCCCCAGTTCGGCCTTGGCCAGCTCAGCATGGGTTTTGCCGAAGTCCCAAAGGAGCTGATTGAGGGTCATGGTCAGGGTCTGGGCCTCCATGTCCGTCCGCTTGCCGCCATTGGCCGGCTTGCGCTTCTCCTGTCCCGTGGCGCCGTTCACTTTCAGATCCGGAAACCAGCCGCCGCGCACCTTGCCGACATTCGCCTTGGCAGCTTCCACGTCCCGTTTGGCTGCCAACAGGCGCGGATGCCGCTCCAACATCCGTTCGGTCAAGTCGCGGCAATCCTCGGCCTCAGCCTGGGTGGCCACACCAAAGGCCAGCAGGCCGACGACCAGCCAGATCACGCCGCGTCCGGGCGCACCACGCTGTTTCTTGTCTGGATTCAACCGTTTCATACCTTCAACGTTCCTGAAAGGTGGCCTGCAACGAACGCAACCACGGGGTCAACAGATACTCCAACACGGTCCGGCTGCCGATCAGGATCATGCAGACCACCTGCACGCCGGGATACAACGCATAACTCTGTTCCACCGCCTCAAAGCGATTCCGGGCCGTGACGATGCGAATCCGGTAGAAGGTCTTGCCCTCCTGGGTGACCACCGCATCCGGACTCACCCCTTCCACCGTGCCGGCAATCCGTCCGAACAGCACGGCATCCTGGGAGTTGAGCGTCACCCACACCTGCTGCCCGGCATGCACGTAGCCGATATCCTGCACCGGCAAACGGGCGTCGATGATCAACCGATCCTCGACGGGCACAATCTCCATCACGGTCTGGCCCGGCCCGATCACGCCGCCTTCGGTCGCCACTGCAATGCTCTTGACGATTCCCTCAACCGGTGAACGCAGAATGGTCAGATCCTGTGTCTGCTGCAACTTTTTCAGCCGCTGGGTCGCCTCCTCATAATCCTGACGGGCTTTGGTCAGCTCCTTGCGCGCGGCTTCAAGAAAGTTGGCCCGCAACGAATCGGTGCGCTCGCGCGCCTCCTTCAACGCCGCATTCAGACGCGGCTGGGCCGCCTTGTCGGCAGCGATCTGCCCCTCGACGTTGCGTTGCTGGCGCACCAGATCCAGATGGTTCAAGCGGCTGGTGAGCTTGCCTTCCATCATCTTCTGGCTGATCTCGACCTGATCGATCACCGTGGCCAGAATTTTCTGGTTGTGCTCCAGACGAATGCGATTCTCCACCACCTCCTGTTCGCGCTGGATCACCGCGCTTTTCAAGGTGGAGAGTTCATGTTGAAACCGTTCGTGTCGCGTCTGGAAGGTCGCGGTTTCCGCGCGAACCAGCTCCGGACTGCCGCGCACCAACTCGGGATCGAAGTGCGGTGCATCGCGCTCCTCCACCTCGGCGGTCAGGCGTCCCATCTCGGCCAACAGACCCCACTGTCGCCGTTTCAACTCATCAAAATCAGCGGTGGAACGGATCGGATCGAGCCGCAACAACGGCTGATTGCGTGCGACGGTCTCCCCCTCCTTGACCAGGATCTCCTGCACGATCCCGCCTTCGAGGTGCTGAATCGACTTGATGCGCGAACTCGGCATCACCACCCCCTGCGCCTGGGTGGTGACATCCAGCGGCGCATGGGCGGCCCAGACGAGCAGCGCACCAAAAAAAAGCGCACTGGCATAAAAGAGCCGGCGGGTGTGCCGGATGAGTGCCTCCGGATCGGCGCTCATCCGTTACCCCCCTGGTGCGCCAGATCGATCACCACGCCTGCGCCCTGGACGATCGTCGCATCGTGGGAGGCGATGATCAGCGTTTTGCCGCGTTTGGCCAGTTCGATCAACAACCCGTATACCCACGCTGTGGCTTCACGATCCAGACCTTCGGTCGGCTCATCCAGAAGCAGCAACGGGGCATCGGCAGCCAGGGACCGCGCCAGGGCGAAACGGCGCCTGATGCCGGGAGGCACCTCCTTGCCGTCGTGACTGAGGTAAAGATCCAGGCCCGCCGGATGCTCGGCCAGAAACCGCCCGGCACCCGCGCTGGCAATCAGTTGCCGCATCCGCTCCTCATCCAGGGTTCCGGCTGCGGCCAGCAGATTCTCCCGCAACGATCCGGCCAGAAAGGTCGGCTCCTGCGGCAGGAATCCCACCTGACGGCGGCGCCAATCGGCACCCAACTGCCGCATTTCGATCCCATCCAGCAGGATCTGTCCGCTCGTCGGACGGATCAGGCCGGCCATCAGCCCAAGCAGGGTCGATTTGCCCGACCCGTTCGATCCGGTGACCACGCAGATGGAACCAGCGGGAATCTCCGCGGACAAACCGGAGAACAACGGCACCGGACGACCCGGCCACTGCATCCGCACCTGACGCACGGTCACCGCCCCCCGGCAGGTTTGCGGCACGCTGCCGATCTCCGCTTCCGGTTCGACCGAACGGGCGAATTCGCGCGCGGCATTCAAGGTGGCTTCGGCCTTTTTGAACGATTCGGCCAGCGAAACCAGCCGACCGACCGGCCCAAAAGCCCGAGAGGCCAGGATATTGGCGCCGATCAGCGAACCGACGTCCAGCTTGCCATCGACGATCAACAGTGCGCCAATCGCTGTCAAGGCCACGCTGCCTGCGGCCTGGATCGCCTGTGCGCCAGCTGCGACATGGCCGCCTGAGAGCGCCATATCATGCCGGATGCGCGTCCCCTCCGCCGCCACCCGACTCCAGCCGGTCATCAACAACCCCTTGCCGCGAAACTGCCGGACGCTCTCCGGTGCACGCAGCGCCGTGGCCAGCAATCCGGATTGACGCTGGTTGATCTCCCGCCACTCCCGTACCGGTGAGATCAACCGTTTTTGTCCCCGCCAGCCGGCCAGAAGCAACAGCCCCATCACCGCCAGGGTCACCCAGGCCATCGCCGGGGCCAGCAGGGCGATGATTCCGACAAACAGCGCCAGGTAGGGCAGATCGGTCAACGCCGCGATGTTGGCCGCTCCCAAGGTGTTGGCCTCCTGATCGATGCCGCGCACCAGCGCTTCGAGCTCCTCTGTCGGACGGCGCTTTAAAGAGTCCAGGGGCACGGTCAAAAGCAGGCCGAACAGCCCGATGCTCATCCGGGTCTCCTCGTCGCTCGAGACCTCGGCAGCCAGTTTCAGTCGCAGATTCCGGAAGATCCACTCACCCAGAATCGCCAGCACCACCCCAAAGGTCAAAGTGATCAGCGTGCCGGTCACACCGTAGACCACGAAACGGTTGAGCACCTGGATCGTGTAGAGCGATGAGGCAATCCCCAGCACGTTGATCATCAACGCGGCAAACAGCAGCCGCATCAATGCGCCCGGATGGCGCCGCAATCGCTCCCAAACGATTCTCATCGGCGTTTCATGCGTATCCCATGTTTTTGAACAAACCTTTCAGGCACTCCCTCACCGAATCCGGCTCACGCCGCCCCACCACCCTCTTCATCCTCCACCGCTTGCGGGGGACTCTCCCGCCAGGAGATGTTGTTGGCCTCGAAACTCTTCCAGAGCAGCTGCCAGAACTCCTGGATCGCCGCCTTGCGTTTGGCGAACGGCATGTAGATGCCGACAGGATAGTAGGCCACCCAGGCCCCCTCCTTCAGGGTCACGCCATAATAATAGACCTTGGGCCCCTCCGAGGGGGTGCGATTTTCCTCCGTCGGCAAGCTCTTGACCTGGGCCAGACACTCCTTGATCAGCTTCAAGACAAAGGCCGGATCGTGCTTGGGATCGGTGTAGACATCCAGATTGCGCTTGATGTTGCGCGGTTTGGTGAAGTTCTGGATCTCGGCGTCCGAGGTCTTGGAGTTCGGGAAGGAGATAAACTGCCCGTCGAGCGAGGTGATGCGTGTGGTGCGCCAGGTGATGTCGCTGACCACGCCGATGCTGGTGCCGAGCCGGATGGTGTCGCCGATGTTGAAGGGACGCTCGATGTTGAGCATGATGCCGGAGACGATGTCCCGCAGATTGGATTGGACCGCCATACCGATGATCATGGCCATCACGCCGGAGGTGGCCAGCATGCTGGTGATGCTCTTGTCCAAAACCACAGCGACCACGCCGAAGCCGGCCAGAAGATAAATGATCAACACCACCGTCATGCGCAGCACGTTGGGAATTTTGCGTTGGGTGCGGTTCTCCAGCGGCACCCAGATGAAACGCTCCAAAGAGATGACCGCCAGTCGCGCCGGAATGAAAAACCACAAGGTGTCAAAGGCCATCACCACCCCATCGACGGTGGAGCTGGTGAAGTTTTGCAGGCTGTAGTCCCGGGCCAGATTGCCGAGGGTCATCAGCAGCAGGGGCCAAAAGATCATGCGCAAAAAAAGGGTCTGGATGCGCCAGAACTGCCCGCGCTCCTTGTGGTCCAAAATGCGCGCCAACAGGCTCATCACCAGGGAGAAGATCGCCAGATAGACAAATTGATCGGTCGAGTGGAGCACATCGCGGGCATCGAAGCGATCGGGTTTGAGCACCATGCCGGCATCGAGCATCGAGAAGAGCGGCTGCGGCTTGCCAAAGCCGACGAAGACCGGGTTGCCATCCACGCTGCGCGGCATCACCTCCTGGGAGAGCCAGGCACGCATGATCAGCCAACCGGGCGCACCGGCCAGCACCTTGTCCCGCGTCAAGGCCACCTCGATCGGATCGTTCACCTCCTCATCCAAGTGGAAATAGGCGCGTACCCGTTCCACCAGGGTCGGCTCCCTGGGCTTGCCATCGGTGGTGGCCGAGACCGCCTTTCTGATCTCCAGCAGATCGGCGTCACCATTTGCGCCCGAGGCGTGATTCATCAGGTTCATGCCGATCAGGTCGCTGACATACATCAGGTTGTGACTGCCGAGCACGCGGTGATGGAACGACAGCCCGACCAACTGCGTGCCGTAGTTGCGTTCCACGTCCGAGTAACCCAGGTAGAATTTGCCGCGCATGCGGTAGGCGCGATAGTTCATATCGCCCTCCTTGCCCTCGCGGATCGGTTTTTCCAGGGCCTGCGGCGTGACAGCATTGGTGAACACCACATCCTGGGGCTCAAAGTCGCCGCGCCAGCGGAACCAGATGGTGTAATCGATCTCCACGGTGTTGGCCGTACGATCCAAAGAGGAGACCTTGGCCAGGCGTACGCCGGTATAGACCACGTTGGTCTTGTACATGAAGCGGTCGTTGACATAGAGCGCCCGACCGGAGGTCACCTCGCCCAACAGGTTGGTCACCCCCTCCTCGCGGATCGGCGAGAGCTGCGTCATGGCGGCCACCAGATTGGCGCCGTCAAAAATCCCTGCCATCGAATCGCGCGCCGCGACCCCGTGAGCATTGAAGAAGAGCGGTCCGTTGATGCCCGGGAAGGCCTTCTCCACGCTGTTGCGCTGGCCGAGGTGTTCGCGCAGTTTCTGACGCAGCGGTTTATCCTTCTCCTGACCATACCCTTCGGCCAGGGCGGAAGCCATCAACTTGGCGCTCTCGTAGGCATAGGCCGCAACCCAGTCCGGCCAGGTGTGGTGGAAGTTGGTATACCCGGTCTGGAACTTCTGGGCCTGTTCTCCAGCGGTATCAAACAGCATCGGGGTGGTCATGAGGGTGCCATTGAGCGCGGCGGCAGGCGTGCCCTTGCCCTTCCAGGCAGCGGCGAACCCCTCTTGAAAGCCGCGCGAGGCCATTTGGCGCGTACCGACGATCCTCTGCCGGATCCCGCCTTCTCGCAGGGCCGAAATCATACGAATGGAAGGGGTCACTTCGCCAAGCACCAGGAAGGTGCCGAAGAGCTTCTTGGCCTCAACCTCGGCGACCACGGCCTTGAGTTCGGCATCCATGTTGCCGGCGGTCACCGGCCACTTGTAGAGCACCTTGGTGCCAAACCGTTGATAAATCTCGTCAAAGGCTCCTGCCAATTGCTCACCACGCGCGTTGGCCTCATGCAGGATAAAGACCGTCTTCTCCCCCACGACGTTGCGCAGGTAGTTGGCCAAAAAGCGGATCTCGGTGGTTTCATCGATCAGGGGGCG
This sequence comes from Magnetococcus sp. YQC-9, assembly GCA_039908105.1. Taxonomy (GTDB): domain Bacteria; phylum Pseudomonadota; class Magnetococcia; order Magnetococcales; family Magnetaquicoccaceae; genus Magnetaquiglobus. The sequence continues at coordinate 16,768 of JAMOBI010000023.1, read as the reverse complement.
AAAAACATAAGGGTTTTCGGCAAAGGTCTTATCCGGGGCGCTGGTCATAAGGATCGCCGGCAGGGCCCGTTCGCCATAAAAGGGGATCGCCTTGGCCGCCCCGGCGCTGTTCCAGTGTCCCACCACCCCGATGACGTCGGGATTTTGTTCAGCCTGGCGGGCCGCCTTCAGAGCCTCTTCGGCTCCGGCTCCCTCGTCGATCTTTTCGACTGCCAGCATGCGCCCCTGAATGCCGCCCTGACGGTTGATCTGCGACACCAGCAGCTCCACGCCGCGCCCCATCGCCGCGCCCTGGGCCTTGTCGACCCCGGTGAGAGGCGCGACCACCGCGATGCGCATGGCGTTGCCAACCGGTTCCTTGAGGAAGAACATCCAGACGAGCACCGAAAGGATGCTCGCCACGATCGCGGCAGCCACGATAAAGAGCGAAAAAAGTTGCTTTTTGGTCAACGTGCCAAGCCACTGCTTGAGATTCTGCATGCTCACCTGTCTTTTATGGAGATCATTAAAGTTGACAGCCGTGGCCCGATCATGGCCGGAGCGGGATGTGCGCGACAAACATTAAGGAGGGATCGTCCCGATAGCGAGGAAAGGATCCATGCCTTGATTCAGAATCACACCTATTTCCAATATTTATCGACTTCTGTCGCAAGATTTACTGAAATGCATCTTACCCAGCTGAATACAAATTGTCAAATTTGCCCCTGAAAATAGGAGCCGTATCGCAATTATGACCAAGACCTTTTAACAAGGTTTTTTCATCAGCAATGCGTAGACGATCGCCCCAACCGTGGCGGAACCCGGGATGGTGATGATCCACGTCAATACAATGCGCAGCGCCATGAACCACTTCACCCGCCTGACATTCACCGCCGCACCCACCCCCATGATCGAGGTACTGACCACATGGGTGGTCGAGACCGGCATCCCGACGATGGAGGCACCGAACACCACGGCCCCGGCGCCCAATTGAGCATCCAGTCCCTGGATTGGACGCAGTTTCGACACCCGGAAGGCCAGGGTTTCGACGATGCGCCAGCCGCCCGACATCGTCCCGAGAGTAATCACCAGCGCGCAGGAGAGCATCACCCAGTAGGGAACCTCAAAGCTCTGGGTCTGGCCATTGACCAACAGCAGCATGGCGATCACCCCCATACTCTTCTGTGCGTCATTGGTGCCATGGGCAAAGGAGAGCACCGCCACAGTCAGGTATTGCGACCGTTTGATCCACTTGTTCATGTTCGGGATCTCCTCGCCTCTCGCATGCGGGAGGCGGGCCTTGTCGTAAAGACGCACCCGATGGCGACAGATCGCCTGTTTGATCCCCTCCATCCAATAAAACATGATCCAGTAGATCACATAGCCTACGCCGAATCCGATCACAGGGGAGATGATCAAGGCAGCCAGCACTTTGGCAAAGCCACGCAAGCCGTGCCCCTCCCAGAGCGATGCAATGCCCCAGATCACATGACCTCCGCCTGCGGCGGCCAGGGTGGCACCGATCAATCCGCCCACCAGGGCGTGCGAGGAGGAGGAGGGGATGCCGAACCACCAGGTCAACAGGTTCCAGGAGATCGCGCCGGAGATGCCCGAAAGGATAATGAGCGTTGCCATGTTGGCATCCAGGCCGCTCAGGTCCAGGACCCGACCCACGGCATTGGCGACTGCGGTGCCGCCCAGCAACGGGCCCAAACTGGTGAAAAAAGCCGCGACCAGAACTGCCCGGATCGGGGTCATGGCGCCGCAGCCGACCACCGAGGCGGTCATGTCCGAGGCGTCGTGAAAGCCGTTGGTATAATCGAAGAACAGCACCGCAAAAATGGCGATCCACATCAACGTCTGGGTCTCTGCGTGTCCCATCTCCCCTCCCGTGATTCTTGCTGAATGCGGCCCGTTTTGACGCCATACCATCTGGCCAGACGCTTGTAATTGCGTATAGCTTCACTCGCGCCCGTGGGAAACTCAAGTATCTTTCATGATGGGGCGAGGGAGCGGCACGAAAGATGGCCTTTTTGGGGGTGTGAACCGATTTCCCGGTTGAATCCGCTGCTGCCGGTCAGCTAAAATTGACACCTTGAACCGCACCTGCTTTGGGATGCGTGGTTTTTTGCAAGGCTGCGTGCAAGATGTGAGCGTCGTTTCCAAAAAGCGGAAACGACGCTCACGAAGGCGGCGGGCGGCGCATTTTTCTAGAAAAGGTGCGAAAAATGCTTCTTTTGAAGAGCGCGCTAAAGTCAAAAATAAAGTCCCAAGGGCTTCGCCCTTGGATCCCACCAGGGGGATAATCCCCCTGGACCCCTATTAATGGAATTACGCATCCCGTGATGGTTGCGGTTTAAGTGACGGATCCCGTGATCCAGAGCGTGAGTCCGAAGATTTCGACCTGCTTGTCGCGAGCTACTTGATTGCACCACCCGGCGTTCATCTCCCCATCCAGGCCCTGTTTCGCGCATGGTTTCCGCTCTTACATGGTTCATCCGGCTGCATGGACCCATCGAACAGGCCAACCAGACGGATGGTTCTTTCATTCGATTCTCGCACCTTTCCTGATTTCGTGTCTCCTGCTCTTTGGTATGGCGCGCACCGCCTCAGCCGACCTTCCGGCCATCGTTCTGCATGTTCCGGTGGCCTGTGTGATCGGTGAAACCTGCTGGATCCAGAATCATCTCGATCACGATCCCGGTCCCGGGGCCGAGGATTACCGTCACGGTTCGCTCACCTACGATGGCCACAAGGGGACCGATTTTCGCGTGCCAACCCAGCGGGAGATGCGGATCGGGGTGGCGGTGCTGGCGGCGGCGGATGGGATCGTCAAAGCCATTCGCGACGGCATGGCCGATGGTCCGGCCTCGGGCGAGGTGGACGAAACCCGTCATGGTGAGCGGCTCGGCGGCAACGATGTGCTGATCGACCATGGCCAGGGATGGGAGAGTCAGTACGGTCATCTGCGTCTGGGCAGCGTGCGCGTGGTGGTGGGACAACAGCTCCGGGCCGGAGAGCCTTTGGGAATGATCGGCCAATCCGGGCTGGCGCAATTTCCCCATGTTCACTTCGAGTTGCGCTACAACGGTCAACCCGTTGACCCCTTCGACGCGCGCGATCCGGAGCAACCCGAAGCGCCGGGTCGTGCGCTCTGGAGTTCAGAGGCTGGCCAGGTATGGCACTATCATCACGCCGGGGAACTCTCTTCGGGCTTTGCCAACGTGATCCCGGATGCGGCCCTGGTGGGCGATCCGCCGGCTGGGTGCTGTGATCGCCGGGATCGGGCGCTGCTTTTCTGGGTCAACTTTTTTGGTGTGCGGCGTGGCGACCGGGAGACAATCCGGCTGCTCGGCCCCACAGGACAGGTGCTGGCCGAACAGCAGGATATCGCCCGGAACCATCAGGCGCGCACCATCCGTTACGTCGGTCGTCCGCGTCCCAGCTCGGAACCTTCCTGGCCAGGCGGTGTCTACACCGGTGAGTTCTTTCTGGAGCGGGAGGGATTTGCGGAACCGCTCATTCACATCACCCGCCGGCTCACCCTGTCTCCTTGAAGCAGTCTGCCGGGATTTGTCGCCTTCCGACAGTCTGGCTGCTGCCGGAAACCTTTTTGGTGCGATGCTGGCAAATCCGGATGACAGAAAATGAACGGGCGTGTATCATGAAAAGCACTTCGCATCCCAAAGCAGGTGCGGTTTAAGAAGATGCGTCATTGCGCAATCGAGGGGCCGGGCCATGGATTGTCCCAAATGTCGATTCAGAAATACCGACGAGGCTCGTTTTTGTGGACACTGTGGCCGCCTGCTGCCACACCCGCCTCATCCGGATGACGAAGAGCTTGCCACGCCGGAAAAATTCTGCAGTCGCTGCGGGCAACCGCAACCGGTGCGTAAACGATCTTCTTCAAGCGCGGTCGCAGCGGCGCCATCCCAAGTGCGCAAACCGCTATTGTGGCTTCTGGCCGTGACGGTCGTCGCCTGGGCCGGGGTCATGGGGTGGCATTTCTGGAGCGAAGAGCGCCATCTGAATATGAAATTCGTCATCGTGCCCCAGGGGTGTTTCCAGATGGGGTCGAACGAAAATCCGCGCGAGGCTCCGCAACACGAGGTGTGCGTCGAGTGGTTCTACTTGAGCCAATACGAGGTGACCCAGGCCCAGTGGGAGTCGGTGATGGGCAACAACCCCTCCTTGATCACCGGCTGTGGCGCCGATTGTCCGGTGAATGGCGTGTCATGGGAGCAGATCCAGGAGTTCATCCATAAGCTCAACAGCCGGGGGGGCGCCCGCTTTCGGCTTCCCACCGAGGCCGAGTGGGAGTATGCCTGTCGGGCCGGGGAGCGGTATCGTTACTGCGGCGGCGACGATCCGGATCTGCTCGCCTGGCACTTGGGCAACGCCCGGGGTGACATTCACCCGGTCGGGCAGAAATCCCCCAACGCCTTTCAGCTCTACGACATGAGCGGTAACGTTTGGGAGTGGGTGGCGGATCGCTACGACGAAACGTCTTATGCCCAATCCTCGCGCATGAACCCCAAGGGCGCGACAGACGGGCCGACGCGCGTTTTCAAGGGGGGCAGTGTCAAGAGCAACCCGGAGTTCACCCATCCGACGCAACGCAATCACGCTGATCCACGCATCCGGTACGGGGATTTGGGTTTCCGGCTCGTCAAGATTCAGTGAACCCGGTTCGAGAATGACTTGACCCGGCCAGGCGTCCGGTCCAACCGCGTCGAATTCAGCAACCAGAGTCCATAGACACGCCATAAAGGCGCAACGATGCGATCCAACAAACACAACGCGCTGCCGGGCCTGATGCTCGGCGCACTCGGGGTGGTCTACGGAGACATCGGCACCAGTCCGCTCTATGCCCTGCGCGAGGCGGTGCGCGCCGCCGGCAACGTCGGCTCCAATGATGCGCGCGTGCTCGGCGCGCTCTCGTTGATCTTTTGGGCGCTGGTTCTGATCGTGACCGTCAAGTACGTGCTTTTCATCATGCGTGCCGATCACGATGGCGAAGGGGGCATCATGGCCCTGCTCGCGCTCGCCTTGGAAAAAATCTCCCCGCAAAGCCCGTTGCGCACCCCGTTGCTTTTCATCGGCCTGGCCGGTACCGCCCTTTTTTTTGGCGATGGCATGATCACCCCGGCCATCTCGGTGTTGAGTGCCGTTGAGGGACTGGAGGTCACCACCCCACTGTTGAAACCGGTCGTGGTGCCGATCACGCTGATCGTGCTGGTCGGGTTGTTCGCTTTTCAACATCTGGGGACCGGCAGGGTTGGACGACTGTTCGGTCCGGTGCTGCTGGTCTGGTTCGTGATCCTCGGGCTGACCGGCCTTTTGGGGATTCTGGAGCGGCCCGAGGTGCTGCGTGCCGTCGATCCGCGCTGGGGGATCCGCTGGCTGCTCGATTATCCCGCCGTTGCCATGCCGGTACTGGGCGGCGTCTTTCTGGCCGTCACCGGAGGTGAGGCGCTCTATGCCGACATGGGTCATTTCGGTCGCGTGCCGATCCAGCTGGTCTGGCTGGGAGTGGTCCTCCCCGCCCTGATTTTGAACTACTTCGGACAGGGGGCGCTGTTGCTCGGCGATCCGGATGCCCTGCACAATCCGTTCTTTCGCCTGGTTCCGGAGTGGGGCCGTTTGCCGATGGTGCTGCTGGCCGCTGCTGCCACGGTGATCGCCTCGCAGGCGGTGATCTCCGGGGCCTTCTCGGCCACCACCCAGGCGATGCGGCTGGGATTTCTGCCGCGCATGAGTGTGGTCCATACCTCGGCCCACCATGCCGGGCAGATCTATCTGCCGGCCATCAATCAGGCGTTGATGATCGGCGTGTTGTTGTTGGTCCTGGGCTTCGGCTCCTCGGAGCGTCTCGCCTCGGCTTACGGCATTGCCGTGACCGGCACCATGATCGCCACCACGCTGCTGGCTTTCGGTGTGGTGCTGCCGTCACTCTGGCACTGGTCGAACCGGACAGCCCGGATGATCCTGGCCTTTTTTTTGTGTATCGATCTGGCCTTTCTGGGTGCCAACACTCTCAAACTGTTGGAAGGGGGGTGGTTTCCCATTTTGACGGGTGGGGCGATTTTGATCCTGATGCATGTCTGGCAGTGGGGGCGCGAGCTCTCCCGGCGCGCCATCCAGGCTGAAGAGATTCCATTGGAGCCCTTTTTACGGCAGTTCGATGGCACGCCGCCACATCGCGTCGAGGGGATGGCGGTCTATCTGGCAGCCCAGGCGGATACGGTACCGCATGCCCTGCTGCAGAATCTGCGGCACAACTGGGTGTTGCATGAACACGTCGTGATCCTCACACTGGTGCAGACCCCGCTGCCGCGCATCCCCGAGGCTGCGCGCATCGGTTTGAGCCCATTACCGGCTGGGGTGCACAAGGTGGAGGTGCGTACCGGTTTCATGGAGTCGCCCGACATTCCGGCGATTCTGTCCTGTTGTCCGTTTCCCGATTTCACCTTTGAACCGCGCGACTGTTCCTATTTCTTGAGTCGTGCGCGGTTGAGCGCCCGTGAGCGGCCCAAAGCTCATCAGGACTGGCGGCTGGGGCTGTATGTGAGTCTGTCGCGGCACATGCGAGGTGCGGCTTCTTATTTCAAGATTCCGCATCGCAATGTGGTGGAGATGGGGTTGCAGATCGAATTGTGAAGGCCAAAAAACTGTGACAGGGGGCCTTTAACCGCACCCGGCTGGGAATGTGTCGTTTTTTCTGGTGAAAAAAAAGAGCGGGTCCGGGAGATTCCTCCGCGCGCGGCGTTTCTTTGTTTTTGGAAACGACCCCCGCGAAGGCGGCGCGCGGCGCATTTTTCGCAAAAAACGCGAAAAATGCTTCTTTTTGAAGAGCGCGCTAAAGGCAAAGGCAAAACCCTGGGAGAGGAATCTCCCAGACCCTCTCTTTTTTTCACCAGTAAAAATTACACATTCCAAGCTGGGTGCGGTTTAAACATTCCGAGCTGGTTGGGGTTTGGGATGACGAATGGTTGATCATCATCAAACAGCCTTTGTCAGGCTGGCAAGGCCGAATTGACCGCCTCACGCAATTCACGCGCTGCTGCCGCCACCCGATCCATCACCTCACCCCGCCAACCCGGCCCGGAGATCTCTCCGGGCTTGAACGGATACATCACCCCGCGCGACGCAGCGGCATACGCCCCGACCCCGTTGAATCCAGCCGCCCGGGTGACCGCCTCCAGCGACCCGCCCTGTGCACCGATCCCCGGCATCAAAAACAGCGCATGCGGAGCCAAGGCACGCAACCGTCCAGCGGTTTTCGGATAGGTCGCGCCCACCACGATGCCGACATTCGAAAAACCGTGTGTACCGATTGACCGCTCACCCCATGCCTCGGCCAGCAATGCCATGCGCTCGGCGACCGTGTCGCCGGAGGTCAGTTCCAGATCCTGCAACTCCCCGGAGGAGGGGTTGGAGGTCTTGGCCAACACGAACAATCCGGCCTCCGGATTGACCTCCTGAAAGGGGAGCACCCCATCCGAACCCAGATAACCGTTGATGGTCAGCGCGTCGGCCCGCCACGGATTGGGGGTGGAGAAGAGCGGGTGCTCGCGCGCCAGCCAGGCAATGGCATAGGCCCTGGCCGTGTGCGCCACGTCGTTGCGCTTGCCGTCCAGCAGGATCGGCAAACCCATGTCGCGCAACAACATCAACGTGCGCCGCAACGCCACATGACCGGCACTGCCGTACTGCTCATAAAAGGCCACTTGCGGCTTGAAACCGACCGCATCGGCAGCGCTCGCCTCGATCACCGCGCGATTGAACTCGAACAGCACCTCCTCCAGTCGCTCCTCGGTCGGCTCGTCGCGCAACCGTTGACGCAATTGCGCCGGAAAGCGCTCCACCTCCGGGTCCAACCCGACCACCACCCGTGAGCGTATCCGCAAGGCACGCCCGATCCAACGATCCGCGAAATGGGACATTCGTATCCTCTGCTGTTCGAGTCAGGAATAAACGACCGGCTCGATAGCCGATGCCCCGCGTCTCCGATGGGTAACCGATCGCGGTATGGATTCGGAGTTGACGGATTTGTCGACCAGACATGATGCATCAAACCGGTGCATGGTCTGCTCATCCACGACCCCTGCATCAAACAGATCGGTCATGGTTTCGTGAATGGCAGCTTTCAGTGCGCTTTTATAGTCGTTTTGATCCGTCATGTACAAGATCCATGAAAATCACGTTGAAAATCGGGTCACCGCCTCCTCGACGCCATCCCAGCCACGATGCAGCTCTTCAGGGGTGATGCAGTAGGGCGGCATCAGATAGAGCACCGCTCCCAGCGGACGGATGATCAAGCCGCGCTCCAGAAAGAAACGGATCAGACGCGGTGTGAACGAGGAGCCGTAGGCGCGATCCGGCAGGGCCAATTCAAAGGCGGCCACCGCCCCCAGCGTCCGGGGATGATCGATTCGCGCCCCCAATCCGGCCAGACGTTGCCGATGAATCGCCTCGATCACCGCGACGCGTTCCAACGTGTTCTCGCGCTCAAAGAGTTGCAGCGAGGCCAAAGCCGCTGCGCATCCCAGACCATTGGCGGTGAAGGAGTGACCATGGGCCAGCGCCCGGTCAAAGGTCTCACCCAGAAAGGCCGCGTAGATCCCCTCGCGGCAGGCGGTAACCGCCATCGGCAGGAATCCGCCGGTCAACCCCTTGGAGAGACAGACAAAATCCGGTGTGATGCCGGCTTTTTCGCACGCGAACAGCGTGCCGCAGCGTCCGAAACCGGTCATCACCTCATCGGCGATCAACAGCACGCCGGCCTGCCGCAGACGCGCGACCAGCGCACGCAAAAACTCCGGACGGCAAAAGCGCATCCCGCCCGCCCCCTGGATCAACGGCTCAATCAACATGGCCGCACAGTCGGCGCCGTGTGCCTGCAGATAGCGCTCCAGGGCCTCCAGAGCGGCGCGCTCCTTGGCCTCGACCTCTGTATCTTCTTCCCAGGTGGCTGGAAAGGGAAGGGTATCCACACCGAACAACAGCGTTCCGTACCCCTCGAAAAAACCCGACGAGCGGCTCGCCGACATCGCCCCCACCGTATCGCCGTGATACCCCCGCTCGAACACCAAAAAACGCCCGCGCCTCTGGCCAACATTGCGCCAGTAGTGACAGGCCATCTTCATGGCCACCTCAACCGCCGTGGAGCCGTCATCCGAGAAGAAGATGCGCGTCAATCCCGCCGGCAGTCGTTGCACCAGCGCCTCGGCCAGCCGGACCGCCGGCTCGTGGGTCAATCCCGCGAAGATCACCTGTTCCAAGGTGCGCGCCTGCACCGCGATCGCCTCGGCGATCACCGGATGGGCATGACCGTGGATCGCCACCCACCACGAGGCGATCAGATCCAGATAGGCCTCTCCTTCGACACCGTAGAGCCATGCCCCCCTGCCCGAGGCGATCGGGACCGGCTGCGGCGCGGTCGCCTGCTGGGTGTAGGGGTGCCAGACATGCGCCAAATCCAGGGCGATCAGTTGTTCGGCCCGGCTGCTCACAACCCCAGCCTCCGTTTCAGCATCACCCACCGTTCCGGATCCCACGGCACCACCGCAGCCAGTGCCTCCGGCGTCAGCGGATCGAGTCGGGGGATTTCGGCGATGATCGAGACCGCGCCGTGATCGGTGATCGCCGTGCGGTTGACCACATTCGGCTCACCGCAAAGGATCACCCCGAGAATCTCCAGATCGCGGCGTCGCAATGCCTCCAAGGTGAGCAGCGTGTGGTTGATCGTGCCGAGTGTCGTGCGCGCCACCACCACCACCGGCAAGGCCAGACGCACCATCAGATCGACCATCCGGTCGCGGTGATTCAGCGGCACCAGCACCCCACCGGCCCCTTCGACGATCAGGCAGGCATCCCCGGCATCCGGCAGCGTGAAATCCTCCAGTCGGATGGTGATCCCGTCACGACGGGCCGACTCGTGCGGCGAGAGCGGCGCATTCAGGCGGAATCGTTCCGGCAGCGTGCGTCCGCCGCCGGAAAGGCGCGCCACGACCCGGCTGTCGCTCTCCTCCTCCAATCCCGACTGCACCGGCTTCCAGTAGCAGGCACCCAGCCGTCCGACCAGCCAGGCTGCGGCGACCGACTTGCCAACGCCCGTATCGGTGCCGGTGACAAAGAGGCCGGATCCGGAGTCACTCATGCTCTTTTCCTGCATTAGGGTTCGTCGTCATCCTTAACCTCCAGCGCTTCCATTTGCCAATCATCCTGACGACCGTGACGCACATGCAGCACATACACCGTTTGTTCCCGTAAGACGAAATAGATCCGCCATGGTGTCCCGCGTCCTGTCAGTTTGCGACGGATTTGCGCGCCAATCGTTGCCTCTTCCGGAGCCAAAGCATGGGATTCGGGCAATGTGGCCAATTCAAGAATCGCACGCCGCATCATGCGCAACCAGCGGGCGGCATATCCGGAATTCTTCTCTTTTAGCCAGTCGTGCGCTTGACGAAGATTCTCCCCAGCCGTGGGTGTAATCCTCACCCGATAGCGATTCATCCGTCCGCATTGTCCAAAGAAGCAAAAAACAGTTCGGCATCCGCGCCCTCACCAACATCCGCTTGAGCCAACCCCGCACGGAGTTCTGATCGCGTCCACGCCGAATCCATGCGATCCTCGCGTGCCTGCCAGGCCGTCGCATCCATGACCACCAGCGATGGTCTGCCATTCACCGTCAGAATGGAAGGTCGCCCGCTCTTTTTCAATTGGGCGATGAAGTGGGCGGTGTCGCGTTTGAATTCGGTCAAGGATTTGATGTCTTCAGTAATATTCATCTCCTTCTCCTCTGCTGCGCACTTTATTGAATGCGATCCTAGCGCTTACCTGTTCATCTGTCGAGACAAAGTAGCGTGCGGGCTGTGGTCGAACAGGCCGTTAAGGGTTACTCATGCTCTTCCACCCGTTCGACCACGAAGCCGGCATCCTCGATCATTCGCAGGGTCTTCTCGGCGGCATGTCCACTGGTGTTCAGATACCCCTCGGCAAAGAGCGAATTGGCCGGATAGAGGGCCAGGGACTCCAGCCCGCGCAGATTGGTTTCCCGCCCGCCCGCTGCGCGCACCTCGGCAGAAGGATTGAGAAAGCGGAACAGGCAGAGCGCCCGCAAGCCATACTCTGGGGTCAGGCGGTTTTGCGCACCCAGTTTGGCGCCCGGTGCATGCACGTAAAAATTGACCGGAATTGAACGGGCATCCAGGCGATTCAGGGTCATCGCCACCTCGACCACCTCATCCGGTCCTTCGCCCATGCCGAGGATCAACCCGCTGCACACCTCCAGCCCCACGGAGCGGGCTGCGGTCAGCGTGGCGACCCGGTCGGCGTAGCTGTGGGTGTGGCAGATGGTGCCGTAGCGCTCCTCGGAGGTGTTGAGATTGTGGTTGTAGCGATCGAGGCCGGCCCGTTTCAACCGTGCGGCCTGTTGGGCATCGATGAAGCCGGCGGAAAGACACACCTCCATCGGATGGGCGGCCTTAAGTTTTGAGACGATGCCGGCCAGATGTTCCACCCGTTCATCGCCCGGTCCGCGTCCGGAAAGCACCAAACAGTAGCGATAGGCGCCGGAATCCAACGCCTTTTGTGCCTCGGCAAAGATCGTTTCGTCGGATTTCATCCGGAAGACCGGTACGCTGCCGTCGCTGCTGGTGGACTGGGCGCAGTAGTTGCAGTCCTCGGGGCAGAGACCGTTTTGCACATTGTTTAAGATATGCACCCGCACGTTGCGGCCAAAGTGGTGTTCCCGCACTAAAAAGGCGGCATCGAGCAGTGGCAGGAGGGGCAGGGAGGGATCGGTCAGGACGCGCAGCGCCTGTTCGCGTGCGATCGGTTCGCCTTGCAGCGCTTTGCGGGCCAGTTCACGGCAGAAGAGATGGGATTCGGGGGGCGTCCATTCCACGGGAGGTGACCTTTAGTCGGTAAGGATGGGTGAGATGCGTTCATCAAATACGGGGGTCCGGGGGCGATGAACGCCCCTGGTGGGGTTCGGGGCAAAGCCCCGAGGTTTGGCCTTTGTTTATGATACCGCAACTATTTTGAGAAGCGTCATTTTCCGCAAGGCCGTGTGCAAGATGCGGGCTTCGTTTCCAAAAGGCGGAAACGAAGCCCGCGAAGGCGGCGCGCGGCGCATTTTTCTGGAAAAATCGCGAAAAATGCTTCTTTTGAAGAGCGCGCTAAAATCAAAAACAAAGTCAAAATCAAAACCCTGGGAGAGGAATCTCCCAGACCCGCTCTTTTTTTTTACCAGTAAAAGCTGCATATCCAAACCGGGTCAGGTTTAATGCTTGAAGTGCCTAACGCCGGTGAACAACATCGCCATGCCGTGCTCGTTGGCCGCCTGAATCACCTCGTCATCGCGAATCGAGCCGCCCGGCTGAATCACCGCCGTGGCCCCGGCTGCCGCTGCGGCATCGATGCCATCGCGGAACGGGAAAAAGGCATCCGAGGCCATCACCGATCCGGCTACCGGATTGCCCTCACGCTTGGTCGCTGCCGCTGCGTCGTTGGCCTTGGCAATGGCGATGCGCGAGGAGTCCACCCGGCTCATCTGACCCGCGCCCACACCCACCGTCGTCAGGTCGCGTGCGTAGACGATGGCGTTCGACTTGACATGCTTGGCGATCTTCCAGGCGAACAGCAGATCACGGCGCTCCGCCGGGGTGGGCGCGCGCTGCGTCACCAGCTTCAAATCCCCCTCGCGCAGCTCGCCCACATCCGGCTGCTGCACCAACAAGCCACCCACCACCCGTTTCAGATCCATCTTCAACAGCCCCTCGCGCGTTGTCACCGGTGCCAAAGGGGAGGTAGTCTCCAGCAGACGCAGGTTGCTCTTGCCCGCGAGTACCGCGCGGGCAGCGGGGGTGAATCCCGGAGCGATGATCGCCTCGATGAAGGTGGTGGCGATCTCCTTGGCGAGCGCTTCATCCACCGGACGGTTGACCGCGATCACCCCGCCAAAGGCCGACACGGGATCGGTATCTCGCGCCCTTAAATACGCCGCGAGCAGATTGGCATCCGTGGCCACGCCGCACGGGTTGGTGTGCTTGATGATGGCGATGGTCGGATCAATGAACTCCCGCACCAGCTCAAACGCGCCATTGGCATCGTTGATGTTATTGAAAGACAACTCCTTGCCCTGCAATGGACGGGCGTGAGCGATGTTGCCGCCGGCAGGAGATCCATCACGATAGAAGGCGGCACGCTGATGGGGATTTTCGCCGTAGCGCATCTCCTGCTGCTTGGTGAATTGCAGGGTGAGCACCTCGGGAAAGAGGCCGGGTTTGTTCTCGGCATCCAGGGCGGTGAGCCAGTTGGCAATCGCCGCGTCATAGGCTGCGGTGCGCGCAAACGCCTTGCGGGCCAATTCGGCGTTGGTTTTGGCCGATACCGCGCCGTGATTGGCACGCATCTCGGTCAATACCCGTACGTAATCCTCGGGATCGACCAGTACGGTCACCCAACGGTGGTTCTTGGCCGCTGAGCGGATCATCGCCGGACCGCCGATGTCGATGTTCTCGACCGCCTCTTCCAGCGTGCAACCGGGACGGGCCACCGTGGCCTCGAATGGATAGAGGTTGATCGCTACCAGATCGATCGGTTCCAGGTTGTTCTCCTTCATCTGGGTCTGGTGCTTGCGGTTGTCGCGTACCCCGAGCAGTCCGCCGTGGATGCGCGGGTGGAGTGTCTTGATGCGCCCGTCGAGCATCTCCGGAAAACCGGTGAAATCGGAAACCTCGGTCACCGCCACGCCGTTGCTCTGCAACGCGCGAGCCGTGCCGCCGGTGGAAAGGATGGAGACACCCAAGGCAGCCAGTCCCTCACCGAGAATGGCCAGTCCGGTCTTGTCCGACACGCTGATCAAGGCGCGTTTGATGGGAATCATGCTCATAATGGGGTTCGACAACCGTTAACGGTTCCTCTGCAAAAGGGCGGCAAAAAAGCCGTCGCACCCGGCGACGTGCGGCAGAATCACGAGATCCTGGTGTTGAAAGTATACGCCTGCATACCCCTGCGCCGCCAGGGCCGACATGGCCGGCAGGCGTCGAAAGAACTGGTTTTCATGAATGAATTGGTCCACAACGGCCTGATTTTCCTGGTGCAACAACGAGCAGGTGGCGTAAACCAGCCGTCCTCCGGGTTTAAGCAGCGCGGCAGCGGCATTCAGCAGGGCGCTCTGTCGATCGGCCAGCATCGCGACCTGGGCAGGGGTCAGCTGCCACTTGATCTCCGGGCGTCTCCGGATGGTACCGGTGCCGCTGCAAGGGGCGTCGACGAGCACCGCATCGATCTTGCCAACCAGTGCCTTGAACCAGGGATCGCGTTCGTGACGCAGCGTCTGGACCCGTACCAGATTGGCACGGGTCCGGCGGGTGCGCTGGGTGAGGCGGTTCAAGCGACGGCCATCGGTGTCGGTGGCCAAAATGCGCCCCTGGTTCTGCATCAAAGCCGCCAGATGGAGCGTCTTGCCACCACCGCCGGCGCACAAGTCCACCACCGTATCCCCCGGACGCACCCCGAGAAGCGGCGCGATCCACTGACTCCCCTGGTCCTGAATCTCGAACAGACCGTCGTGGAACAGCTCTAAAGTGGTCACCGGCGGATGGCCGGTCAGACGCAGACCGTCCGGGGTACCCTCCAGCGGGGTTGCCACAATGCCGGCATCGGCCAGCCGTCCGATCAGACTCTCGCGGTCGATGCGGGCGCGGTTGACCCGCAGATCGGTGGCAGCCGGACGGTTGAGCGCCAGACCGAGCAGCAACGCCTGCTCCTCGCCCCACTGTTCGACCAGGGCCGACCAGAGCCAATCGGGCAGCGAGCAGCAGAGGGCAGCGGGCAGGGAAGGGGGGTCACAGTGGGATGGTGGGGAGGCCAGATCCTCGGCAGCGCGCGCGATGAGCGCGGTCACCCGGTTGGGAGAGGCCGGAAGGGGGTCGGTTCCTTCGGGTGACTCCAGCCGGCGCAGGTGGCGCAAGGCGTGAAAAAGCAGATCGCCGACCCGTGCCCGTTCTGTGGAACCGGAGTTGCGTTGCGAAAACAGCTGCCGCAGCGCCCCATCCGCCGAGGCCCCCTGGTCGAGCACCGCTTCCAAGACGCGGATGGCCAGAGTCTGGGCCAGTTCGATACTCATGAATGTTCCGGGGGGAGGTCGTGGGCCACGGTGACTTCGAGCACGCTGATGACCAAAACAGCCAATGGAACCGCGAAGAAGACTCCGGCCACGCCCCAGATCGAGCCGAACAGCAGCACGGCCAGCATGATGGTGGTGGGGTGGACGTGGACCGTCTCCCCGAGGATCATCGGTGCCACCAGATTGCCATCGACGAGTTGCAAAATACCGTAGATGAGCAGCGGATGGGTCGCCTCCCAGGTGATGCCCCACTGCAGAATGCCGAGCACCACCACCGGAAGGGTCACCACCGCCAGTCCCAGAAAGGGGATCAACACCGACAGTCCAGTCAGCACCGCCACCAGAAAGGCGTACTGAAAACCGATCAGCACGAATCCCAGATAGCTGGCCGAGCCCAACAGCAGCATCTCCCAGAACTTGCCACGGATGTAACCGCCCACACCGGCATTGACCTCGGTGAGCACCTTGTTGAGCAGGGTGCGCTCCCGGGGCAGATAGCGCATAAAGGCATTCAACAGCTCGCTTTTGTCCTTCATGAAAAAAAAGATCAAAAAAGGCACCAAGAACAGATAGATCAGAATCGATACCAGCCCAGGCAGCCCCCCCTTCAAGAGCAAAGAGATCGAATCCGCAGCCCAGCCCTGGGATTTTTCCACCACGCCCAACAGCATGCTTTCGGCAAACGGTGTATCGATCAACCCAGAGGCCGAGAGGGTGATCTGGTGCATGAGGGTTTTAAAGGTTTCAGTAATTTTTGGGATCTCGTTGGAAACGCGCGAAAGATCTTGCACCAGTGCCGGAACCAGGATGAAAAAGAGGGCGAAGCCGAGCAGGATGAAGAGGCTGAAAACCAGCAGCACGGCCAGAATGCGCGGCACGCGCAGCCTTTCCAAGGGGCGGACCATCCCTTCGAGCAGATAGGCCACCACCACGGCGGTGAAATAAGGAGCAAGCGCCGATCCGAAGAAGGTGACGGTGAGTACGGCGCCCAGCAAGGCCAGAAACAGCCCCATGAATTGGGGGTTGTGGAGCTTCTGCAGGTAACCGGCGAGCAGGGGTGGCATGGCTTGGGAGTCTCCTTAAAAGGGCGGTTAAGGTACGGCTCGACCATGTTGTTTCAGAATGGCAATCCCACATTGCTGAGATGGAATTGGTTCGTCCAGCCATCTTTGAGAGAGAGCGGATGTCGATGATCGTCTTCTTGTGGCTTCGGATTATAGACGTGAATTCGTCATGCCGACACGATGCATGATTCCCGGGTGCGGCATCATTTAAACCGCACCCATTTTGGGATGCGCAGTGGCTCAACCAAGCTGATTTGACTGGTTGCGACGGGCTGGCACGCCAGTCACTAAACTACACATTCCAAGCTGGTTGCGGTTTAAACCTTATAATCTCTGTCACGCAGCTTTGTTCTTGGGCCTTGGTCGCGGGAGTGTTTTGCAAAAAGCGCTTCTTTTGAAGAGCGCGCCAAAGTCAAAGGCAAAACCCTGGGAGAGGAATCTCCGGTGGTGCCTTACGTTAACCTAAGCCGCACCTATTTTGGGATGCGTAGTTTTTCGCAAGGCTGCGTGCAAGATGCGGGGGTCGTTTCCAAAAAGCGGAAACGACCCCCGCGAAGGCCGCGCGCGGCGCATTTTTCGCAAAAAA